>JAEMTM010000004.1 GCA_016462305.1 Sphingomonadaceae bacterium
TTTACTGAACATCCGCTGCGCCGCTGGGCTGTTGACGAAATGCGGTTGCGTCGTTTCGCCCCCGTTTCCGCGCATAGCGAAGTGTATCAGGTTGTGCGCCTCATCGAAGCTGATGAACGCAATGCGGAGGATCGTTGGCTGATAAACGCGCGGCCCGATTTTGATGACTGGGCCCTCGCGCCGCGCCATGGTTCGGGGCATACGCTGGGCGGTGTTCATTTCCTGTGGGAACGCCATACCGAAGCCAGCACGTTAACGCTGATTTTTCCGCCAGAAACGCCTGAACCCGTTCGGCATAATTATATTCAATGGTTGGAAAATTGGCCGGGGGGCGTGGTGCGCGCGACGCAAATACGCATCGTGCCCAACGCAGAAAATATCGCGGCTGAATTGTCCGCAATCGGCATTTCGACCGATGAAATGGTCTGTTGCGATATCAATGCCGGCATTCGGCTGTGGTCCGATTTCAGCATTCATGGCGACGGCTATGGCCGATTGCTTATCACCGCAGGTGATGTGGGAGAGGGCGAGCGGGGCCGGATCATTCAGCGGGTTCAGGAACTGGGCAATTACCGGAATCTTGCCTTGCTCGGCTTCCCGGTGGTGCAGCAATATGGCCCCCAGCTTGACCAGTTGGAGCATCGCTTGTCAGACCATGCCCGGCGCGTTGCTTCGGCGGATGAAGATGATGAAACCTTGCTCAATGATCTCGCGGCCATTTCGTCCGAACTTGAACTCATTCGTTCGGCCACCGGTTTCCGGCTCAGTGCGACGGCCGCTTATGCCGAAGTCGCGGCGGACAGGCTTTCCGCGCTGGATGTCCAGCCGATATTGAATTTCCAAAGCCTGACCGATTTTACGGAACGACGGCTGGTCCCGGCATCGCGGACCTGTTCGGTATTCCGCAAACGCCTTAGCGATATTGCCGAGCGCATCTCTGGCGTCATGCACACGCTCGATGTGCGCATTGACAGCCGGATAAAGGCGCAGAATCTTGTGCTGATGCGGTCGATGGAGCGCTCAACACAGCTTCAGTTTCGCCTACAAACCTTGGTGGAGGGGTTGTCGGTTATTGCGGCTGCTTATTATCTCGTTGGGCTGATTGCCTATATGACAAAGGGCGTGGCCGCGACCAAAAGCGGGTCAAACAGCGAGATGTTTGTCGGCGCTGTGACCCTACCCATAATGTTGCTGATTTACCTCTTCGTAAACCGCCTCAGGCACAAGGTGCTGAAGGAAAGCGGCGCGGAAAATGAACATATAGAAAAGCACTGATATGATTGCATAATGGCCTTTCCATGGGGGGCGTTGTTGCATAAACTTACCACGAAATTGCCCATGTAAGAAATCGGCTATGTGGCCAATAAAGACGCGACAGGAGAATCTATGGTCAACACAAAAGCAATGGCTTGCCTCGCTTTATCGGCAATGCTTGCCGCATGCTCGGGTGGTTCGCAAGGCGAAGCGGATACATCAACGCAGGCAGATGCATCTGCCCCAACCGCATCTGCGGGTCCGCCCGCCGCGACCGACATGAGCACGCTTGATGGCACCATATTTGCCAATTTCACCGGCAATGCCGCCAATGGCAAGCTGGTATTCGCGCAATGCCGCACCTGCCATGTGACCGACGCTGGCGTGAACAAAATCGGCCCATCCTTGCATAATATTGTCGGACGCACGGCTGGAACAGTTCCAGGATATACTTATTCTGCGGCAAATGCGGGCGCTGGCTTTGTTTGGACCAAGGAAAAATTGTTCCAGTATTTGGAAAAGCCACAGCGCGTCATGCCGCAGACGAAGATGATCTTCGCGGGTCTGCCAGATGCGCAAAAGCGGGCGGACCTGATCGCGTATCTTGAAACGCCAAGCTGATATTCCCACCCTATGCGACAATGAAAGGCCGGGTCATCCCCGGCCTTTTGTCGGTGCGCGGCGGGCGGTCGATAGCGTCATCTTTATGCACTGGCGACGGAGCAGGCTGCAATCATTCGATGCCGCGCCGGTTGAACCAAGCAGCGCTTCGGGCGTTAGCTTTGTCCGGTGCCGCGTTGCACCGAACAGTATGACCTCAAACCGCGAAAGCGGATTTAAGTGGTCCTGACCCCAGGAGTGTTATGATGATGAATATGCAAAATGGCGTCGATCCCGATCCCAAGCCTTACAGCCCGCCGAACGAAGTACCAGGCACCACACCAGACGAGGTCCATCCAGATGATTTGGGCGATACCGATTATCCCGGTAGCATTCCCAATGAGACCCCGGTGGAATCACCCCCGTCGGAATCAAGTTTGCTGAATTGAAAAGCTGAATGAAAAAAAGGGCTGTCGGCAGTGAAGCGGACAGCCCTTTTTTGCGTCAGATATTATCGACGGTGCCACCATCGGGGTGCAACATCGCGCCGACCGTCGTTCATGATGCGGTCGCTGGCGTGAAAGACGGCGGGTCGCTTGCGGGGAAGGATGCATCGGACATATCATCGGCCTTGGTCCAATTCTTACCCGGATGATCGCGCATCGAATCCTTGCCCGCGTTGCGGGTTTGGTCGAAATTCTCATGATCGGTTTCATCATCGGCAAAGGCGGCAGAAAAATCATCTTTCCATTTGTCGGCCTTTGGCATCCATTGATCGCGCGTCGCGTATAGTCCTGCGCCTATGGCAATGCCGACGCCAATGACAGAGGCCAATGCGCCGAGCCATGATGGCACGGCATATTCTGATGGACCGCTGCGTTTTGCTTTGTGCGCTTGATTGGACTTTGAACTGTGCTTGCCGGCGGTCTTCGCATTGGCGCGTGCCGACCCGTTTGAATTCTTTAGGCTTCCATTAGATGTTGTTTTTTTGGCGCTTACTGACTGTGTCATGTCATCCTCACTTTCGTCATTTTTTGAAGTTTAACTCTGCACAGCTAACGACGAAAGCTACGGGCTGGTTCCTCTGAACAGCCGCCAAATTGCACAGTTGAGCGGGGATCAGGCAAAATCGGAACCAAATGGCCACAGCGATGTTTTCCTTCGCACTCTGAAAGGGAGAAATGACATGATTATTATCACCATTCTGATCGTCGGCGGCATTTTGGGCTGGCTGGCCAGCATCGTCATGCGCACCGATGGGCAGCAAGGCATTTTCTTGAACGTCGTTATTGGCATTGTGGGTGCTTTTTTGGCTGGCTTTGTCATCACCCCCCTGATTGGTGGCGCACCAATCACCAGCGGTAATTTCGATATCCGTTCGTTGGTCGCGTCATTTTTGGGCGCAGTCGTTCTGTTGGCGATCGTCAATATGTTCCGTCGCGGCAGTGTCCGTTAATCATTAAACGAGGGAAAAATTTATGAAAAAGTCCATTATGATTCTCGCCGCGTCTGTGTCTTTGGCGACGCTCGGTGCCTGCGATTCGGGTGCGGAAAATGCACAAGAGCAACAGGCTGATACCGTTCGCGACAATGCCGAAGTGCAAGCTGACGTTATGGAAGTTCAGGCCGAAGCCCTGGATAACAAGACAGACGGCATGGACACGGCGGCTGAAAACGCCATGGAAGATAAAGCTGAGGCCGTCCGTGAAAAAGGCGATGCTAAGGCCGATGCCATGGAAGATAATGCAGACGCACAGGACAAAAAATAGTCCTCTCTTTGTGCCGAAATCAGGGCGCGTCGGGCAACCGACGGGCCCTTTTTCATGCTGACCCTAGGCGCTCAAGCGTCGAAGCTGCGGGCGTATCTGGCAGCGGGAATTTCAACGCGACTTTTGTCCCGCTCCCCGCGCTGCTTGATATTGACAGCTTGCCGTCTACTTGGGTGGCAAAACCGCGCATCAATTCTGTACCCATTTGTGCGTTGTCTTCCATGACGACATACCCTTGCCCATTGTCCGAAATGTCCAGAATGGCACTCTCGCCATCCAGATCGAACCTTAGGGTGATTGCTCCACACACGCCCTTGGGGAATGCATGGCGAAAGGCGTTGGTGACCGCTTCAACCACGAACAGCGTCAATGGGACGGCATATTCGATGGGAACCGGGAAATTGCTTGCGTGGCAGATCAACTGAACTTGAGTCATTGACCGGCTCGCACCGCGCAACTGCGCGCATAGCTCAGCCATCAGGTTATTGATTGGCACTTCGCCGTGTTCATAACCATTATCTTGTTCGTACAAAAGCCGGTGGATGAGCGCCAAAGCGTTTATCCGCGCACGGGTTTGTGCCAACACCTCCTGCCCGGGGCCTTCACGCACATGGCCCGATTGCAATGTCAACAGGCTGTTGATGATCTGCAGGTTGTTTTTGACCCGATGGTGCACTTCACGCGTCAGCAGCGATTTTGCCTCCAACGCTTGCGTCAGATCGTTATTACGGCGGTCGATGACGTCGGCCATGCTGTGCAAATCTGCACTAAATGCGGCTATTTCTTGGGGCGCACGATCAAATTTGCGTCGGTCCCCTGTGAAATCACCTTGGGCGAAGCGCCTCGAAACAATCCGCAATTCGCGCAACCATATCAAGGCCAGACGATTGGTTCCGACCCAGATGGCAATCGATGCAAGCAATATGGAAATCAACGGTAACAAGATACTGGCGCGCACTTGCGACACCGCCGCTGCCATTAATGTATCCCGCGGTTCTGCATAGACGACAAACAGGTCAGAACTGTAGAGCTTATGCAGCGTATAAATCCATGATATACCCTTGCTATCGCGGATCTCGACGGGTTGGTTCTGGCGTGCTGTGACGTCGGGCGCAAAGGGCAATGGCCGGTCGCCACTGGCCACATTTGTGCCGTCGCGGGTCACAATCGCCAACGTCCCCGCGCCGCCGCGTGCGGCTTTGCGCAACCCGTCGCGCAGATATTTTACGTCAATGGCCGCAGTGATTGTGCCGTCCGATTGACCATCGGCGGTGCGCAACGGCAGGATAAGGAACAAGACATTCCTTTGGGCTATGGGCGCGAAAATGGGCGCTTTTGTAATGGTCATACCATTCGCACTGACCCCGCGTTGCCACCAACCTTCGTTCGCAATATTGACTGGCTTGGAAAGCGGAATGGCAGAGCAGCGCACCGTCCCATCTGCTGCTGTTCGGGCTATATTGGTGACGGGCGGATAATTGCTTAAAGATATGCGTAACGCAGAGTCGCAATCATCGGTCATACGGATGACGTCACTGTTCGTTGTGTGCGCCAGCAACAGATGCTGTGCAATTACAAATGGGTCGCGTTGCCGTTCGGCAACCGCACTTGCCGTGCCTTTCAACCGGTCAAAGGCCAATTTTCGCGTATTTTCCAAAGTCGACATGCCTTGGATAAAACTTGCAACAGCCACAGGCAGCAATGCGGCGAACACGACCAGAATAAGCCCGTGTCGCATGGTCATGGGTCGCAAAAATGCCATTTTGGTGCCTCGAAGGTGATAACTATGAGTCTACGGCGCAATCCCCAGTGGTTTTAACTTTACCGTCAAATGCTTGGCATGGGGTTAGGGTGCTTGGGCGATGTGCTCCGAACCGGCTTTGATCTGGCGGGCTGCTTCAAGACGGCTTCATCGGGACCGTTTATCAACGCCGCCAATGCCGCGCGGCCGCGCGCTAGCCTGCTCTTGACCGTACCGATGGCGCAGCCGGTAATGGCCGCCGCCTCTTCGTAGCTGGCACCGCCCGCGCCTACCAGCATCAGTATCTCGCGTTGTTCAGCGGGCAGCTTTTGTAATGCCTTTTCAACATCGCTCATGTGGATGTGGTGTTGCTGCGGCGGTGCCTCCACCAGCAGCCGTTCGGCGGCCTCGGGGTCCCAACTCGTCATCCGCGCATTTTTCCGCATCGTTGTATAAAACTGATTGCGCAATATCATGAACATCCACGCCCGGAAATTGGTGCCGGGGGTAAAGCTTGCATGCGCGGCCCATGCCCGCATCATCGCCTCTTGCGCAAGATCGTCCGCAAGTTCCCGATTGCCGCATAGTCCGCGTGCAAAAGCACGCAAAGACGGGATAAGCGCGACCATCTCGGTTCGAAAATCATCGGATGCATCGCGCTTTTCAGATATGGGGCGCGATTCCACCGGCAAGGCACTCACGAAAATTTCTTGGAGGTCGATATCTTGGCATCGATTTGGTCCAGAAGGTCAAGAAAGTCTTCAGGGACAGGTTCATTCGCAATGCTGTCATGCATCTGGCGTAACGCCGCAGTGAGTGAATCAAATTCTGGGTTCATTGCCTCCCCCGCTTTCCGCTTGCGTTTATTGATAGCCAATTGACCCCCTCCGTCATTCCAAGCGCCCGGCAAAGTGCCGGACCCAGGCTGACAATATTCTGTTGTTATACCCATGGTTCAATACCACAATTCGGGTAGGTGAAGATTTTTATCATAGGCAATTAAGCAATTAAAGACGATATTGTTCCATATCGGGGGAACAAAGGTGCAGTTCGAACGTATTAGTTTCGCTAGCAAAGGGAGCAATTATGTCATTCAGACAGCAACTGGCATCACAATTGCCATATCTTAGGCGTTATGCACGGGCATTGACCGGGTCACAGACACTGGGTGATGCGGCCGTGCGCGAAACATTGGAAGCGTTATTGGAAGCTCCTGAAGAATGGGATGAAGCAGCTCCGGCCAAAACCGAGCTGTTCAGAACATTTCATCGAATCTGGAACAGCGAAATGATTATGCCGTTCGAATCGCGCGGTCGCAGCGGTGTGATCGCGCAATTTCCCGTACAGCGCCGACAAAGTTTGCTGCTGGCCACGGTTGAAGGTTTTACTTTCGCCGATGTGGGCGTGATTTTGGACATGAGCCAAGACGATGTGCGCCAACATGTTCAGGCGGCACGCAGCGCGATCGAAGATGCGCTGTCTGCGCGTGTGCTCATCATTGAAGATGAATCGATCATCGCGCTGCACATTAAGCAGATTGTAGAAAGCCTCGGCCATGAAACAATCGCCATTGTGCGCACCCGGGCAGAGGCGGTGGCCAAGGCGCGTGACGAACGGCCAGAGCTTATACTGGCCGACATCAGCCTTGCCGATGGTTCAAGTGGCATTGATGCCGTGAAAGACATATTGGCCGAACAGACGGTGCCCGTGATCTTCATTACGGCCTTTCCGGAACGCCTGCTTACCGGCGAACGTCCCGAGCCAACCTATCTGATAACCAAGCCTTTTGAACCGGAAACTGTCATCGCCACCATTGGTCAGGCGTTGCTGATGCACCGCGATGTCGACATAAATTCAAAAGCTGCATAATTTTTTGGGAACAATGTCGCGACACTGTAGTTTGCTTTTCGAAACAATTTTTTCAGGTCAACAAATGGGTAAAAGCAAATGTTGACCAGCTGGCTGCCCCCCCTTCTAGGCCAGCGTCCTAACACCCCGGCCTAAACGCCGGGGTGTTTCCTTTTGTTTCCCGATCCGCCGATCAAGCCGCGTCAATTGGGTGGCAATAATAGCATCGGATCAATGCGGGCGCTGTTCCATTTCATGCCCCAGTGTAGATGCGGCCCGCTGGCTCTGCCCGTGGCGCCGACGCGGCCAATGACTTGGCCTTGCCGCACCAGGTCGCCTTCTTTGACCAGCAATTCGGACGCGTGCAAAAATGCACTGTTCAAACCCATGCCATGGTCGATCATCAGCAAATGACCCTCCAAGGTGAAGGCATCATTGGCGGCAAGGGTGACCACGCCGTCGGCTGGCGCAACGAAATCCTGGCCTTGGGCAGCGGCGATGTCCATGCCATTATGATAGCTGCCCGGCGTGCCATTATAGATGCGCTGCGCGCCAAATAGGCCCGATATGCGGCCCGATACGGGACGGATGAATGTTTGCCGCCAGCCTGCACTATCGCTGCGGACGGCGCGGGCTGCCGCAATCTGGGCAAGCTCTGCGCTGCGCCGCGCCTGAAATTCGGCGGAGCTTTTCGCGCCGCCGGTGAGGTTCGCGGCAACATTTTCGATGCGCCAATTGCCCGGAGCGACGGCGATATTGCGCTCCATCTTGCTGCCATCGGCGAGCGTCGCGACCAGCCTTGCCTCGTTCGGTGCGTCACGGTCAAAACCGATCAGGAAGAACCCGTCCGGACTAAGCTCTAACGCCACGTCGTCTAAAAACAGGCTGTGTGTCCCTTTGGGTGCGCGGCCGATGACAAGGCCGCCTTGCACAGCAGGGCCGGACATCGAGAAATCGGCCGGGTGTGTTTGGGAAGGAACCTGCGGCTGGGCGGACAGTTGAGATGCCGCAAAGGCAAGACCGATCAAAGCCGTGATGGTTACGCGCAAAAGCCGGCTTATGCCTGCCAACCGTTCAGCCTTTGGCCAATGCCGCGCGGGTGGATGCCTCTGCGCTCACATAGGGCTCCTGCTTGACGACGCTCCAGTAACGCAGCTCTTCCAACGCAATGGCTTGGCCGGTTACCGCGCACACGACATGGTCGCCTGCGGTCAGTAGACGGAAGCTATTGGCCATATAATGCAGGCGGGCGACTTTGTTTTTGGAAGACATCAGCATGGGCACATTATGGCGCATCGACGCGTTATGGGCAATGCGTCGCTTCATCCATCGAACAGATTTCCCTGATTAACCGTCGGTATTTTGGGTTTGGGCGTTGAGGATCGCGGCGGGGTAGAGCCGTGGACGACGCTGCCGACTTCGCCATCGACGAACCGCAGGGTCACATCGCCCGCCTTCACTGCTGCGGCCCGCGACATAATGGTTTTGCCATCTGCATCGGTCACGCGGGCAAAACCGCGCTTCAGCGGGGCTTCGGGATGCAGGCTGCCGGCAAGCCGGGTAAGCGCATCCAGCCGTTGCTGCCCTTGTTCGACACGGCGGGTCAAAAGGCGCGGATGCAGCATCATCGCTGGCCCGGAATAGGCGATCTCCGCCTTGCCAACGCGGGAGCGTAGCGACTGGCGCAGGCGTTCGGCAAGATCATCGGTGCGTAACTGGTGCGGCGCGGCAAGGTCAGACAAACGCGGCATCAGTCGGCGTTGCGCCTCAAGCCGTTCCGCCGCCAGGTCCACACGCTTGCGCACTATGTTCGCGATGCGCAGACCCAATTGGCCGACGCGCTGCAACAGATCGCTGCGGACCGGAACCGCAATTTCTGCGGCAGCGGTCGGTGTTGGCGCACGCAGATCAGCCGCGAAGTCGCACAGGGTGGTATCGGTTTCATGCCCGACCGCCGAGATAATCGGTATCGTACAATTGGCGACTGCGCGGACCACGGCCTCATCGTTGAATGCCCATAGGTCCTCAATCGACCCGCCACCGCGTGCGACAATCACAAGGTCGGGGCGCGTGGCCGGGCCATCTTGCGGCATCGCGGAAAATCCGTTCACTGCCCGCGCTATTTGTGCCGCCGATCCTTCGCCTTGCACCAATACGGGCCAGATGATGACATGTGTTGGAAAGCGGTCGGCCAGCCGGTGTAAGATGTCGCGGATGACTGCGCCCGTGGGCGATGTAACCACACCGATGACGCGGGGCAGCGCCGGTAGCTTCTTCTTACGTTCGGGCGCAAACAGCCCTTCTGCGGCGAGGCGCGCTTTCAGCTTTTCAAACAAAAGCATCATCGCGCCTTCGCCTGCCACCTCAAGGCTATCGACGACGATCTGATAATTGGAGCGCCCCGCATAAGTGGTGAGCTTGCCCGTGGCGACAACCTCAAGCCCATCCTCCGGCGCGAAAGGCAGCCGTGCCGCGCCCCCTTTCCACATCACGGCATCGAGTCGTGCGTTATCATCTTTCAGGCAAAAATAGATATGCCCCGACGCCGCGCGCTTGAACCCCGAAATCTCCCCGCGCACGCGGACATGGCCGAATCGGTCCTCAACGGTGCGTTTCAGGGCAAGCGACAGTTCCGACACGCTCATCGCCTGGGCATTGTCGCCGGGTCGCTCCTCGGCTAACAGGCGGGCGACCTGTGGGTCGGCAGTTTCAAAGGGGTCATTTGCGGACATGAATATCTTGCTCATCGGTTCGGGCGGTCGCGAACATGCGCTGGCGTGGAAGCTCGCGCAATCGCCAAATTGCGATACACTCTTTGCCGCGCCGGGCAATCCCGGGATCGCGCAAGAGGCAGAGCTGGTGGACCTCAACATCGCCGATCACGCCGCGGTCATCGCCTTTTGCGCGGGCCATGATATAGGCCTATTGGTGGTCGGACCCGAAGCACCATTGGTCAGCGGCTTAGGCGACAGCTTGCGCGATGCAGGCATAGCGGTCTTTGGCCCCAATCAAAAGGCCGCGCAATTGGAAGGGTCAAAGGGCTTTACCAAGGATATGTGCGCCGCCGCCGGCATTCCGACCGCTGGCTATGCCCGTTATGACAGCAAGGCGTCGGCCTTGGCTGGCCTCAATATGTTCGACGCGCCTTATGTGATCAAAGCGGACGGCCTGGCGGCGGGAAAAGGTGTGATTATTGCCGAAACACGGGCGGAGGCGGAGGCCGCGATCGACGATATGTTCGGTGGCGGTTTTGGGGATGCCGGTGCATCTGTCGTGATCGAAGAATTTATGACGGGCGAAGAAGCGAGCTTTTTCGCGCTGACCGATGGCCGTGATGTTGTCGCCTTTGGCTCTGCGCAAGACCATAAGCGCGTGGGCGATGGCGATATGGGTCCAAATACCGGCGGGATGGGGGCTTATTCGCCCGCCTTTGTGCTGACCGATGCACTGCAGGCCCAAGTCATGGAACGTATCATTAAGCCAACCGTGGCCTATATGGCGGCGAACGACATGCCTTATTCGGGCGTCCTGTTTGCAGGGCTGATGCTCACGGACGAGGGGCCAAAGCTGATTGAATATAATGCCCGTTTTGGCGACCCCGAATGCCAAGTGTTGATGACCCGTTTTGAAGGCGATCTGGCCGCGTTGATGTTGGCGGTTGCCACCGGAACGCTGGCGCAAGCGCAGGTTCCGGCATTTTCGCGCCAAGCGGCCTTAACCATTGTCATGGCGGCAAATGGCTATCCGGCTTTGCCGGAAAAAGGCGGGGTCATTCATCTTGCGGATGTGAAGGATGCAAAGATATTCCATGCGGGCACGGCGGACGTCGGCGGGCAATTGGTCGCCAGCGGTGGGCGCGTGCTCAACGTCACCGCAACCGGCGATACGGTTACGCACGCGCAGGCCGTTGCCTATGCCGCCGTGGACAGCATCGATTTTCCAGGCGGTTTCTGCCGCAGAGACATTGGCTGGCGCGAAGTGGCACGCGAGGAGGCATCCGGCACGGATTAACGGTTTCACGCGTCCATTTTTTGGCGTAATTGAACGTCCTATCTTTTTGGGATTTCAGGGAGGAAAACATTGTCCAACACTCTAATCATCATCATCGGTGCGGTTTTGATCGTTGCTATTTTATTGTGGGCGCTGCTTCGGCTGGGCGGCGCGAAGGAGAAAACGGACGGCGCGCCTAAAGACATATTGCCGCCGCCTGCGGCTGTTCTTGCACCGCCAGTCGCGCCAGTTGTTCAGGCGGCTGTGCCAGCGGCGCAGTTGGCCGAAGCTGAAGCTCCGTTGGAGGCCGCTGCACCGAAAAAAGCAGCCGCGCCCGAAATCACAGCGCCAAAAGCAGCGGCCAAGCCTGTTGCTGAAAAGGTAAAAAAGGCAAAAAAGGCAAAAGCACCAAAAGCTAAGGCAGAGAAGGTAGAAAAAGCCAAGGCGGAAAAAGCGCCCAAGGCCAAGGCGGAGAAAGCGCCAAAGGCCAAGGCGGAGAAAGCGCCCAAGGCAAAAGCGGCAAAACTTGCTCCAACATCATCGATCCCTGACAATCTTGAGCTGATCAAGGGCTTGGGTCCCAAGGTCAACAATTTGCTCAAGGGTCTTGGCGTAACCAGCTTTGCGCAGGTCGCCAACTGGACCGATGCCGACGTGGCGGACATAGATGCACAGCTTGGTGCCTTTGCTGGCCGGATCACACGGGACAATTGGATCGACCAAGCCCAATTGCTTGCGGCAGGGGACATTGCCGGTTTTGAACAAAAATATGGCGCGTTGGGAAGTGGTGCCAAGGGTTGAATGTATAAACCGATGGAAAGGCGGCGCTGGGTAACTGGCACCGCTTTTGCGTTATCCCTATCTGCCGACGCGCTGTAACCCGGTGCCATGCATTTTGAGCCATTGGTCCGCCACCTTGCGGTTGCCTTCGTACAATGTGTCGAGCCACGCATAAAAATCGGCGCTATGGTTCATATGGCGGATGTGTGCGACCTCATGCGCGATGACGGAGCGGCGCACATAGACGGGGGCCATGATCAGTCGCCAGCTCAGCGAAATAGTGCCATGGCTTGAGCAACTGCCCCAACGGCTCCGTGGATCGCCAAGCGACAGGCGCGGGACTGGCGCATTTGCCTTGGCGCAATAAAATGCGATTTCCTTGGTAAATGTGGCGCGCGCTTCGGCTTTCAACCAACGCAGGATGCGCGCTTCAACCGACGATGCCGGGCCACCAAGACGCAGTCGGCCCTCATCACAATGGACGCTGCGCGGCCATTCCTCGCGCCATTCGATGACATGGCCCTCGCCTTCAACCGCAATTTCGTTGCCTGGGGCGATGGGGGCGGCCTGCGCCACGCTGTTCAACCGCGTGGCAATCCACTCCCGCTTCTTGTGAACAAAATCGAGCGCGATATTGGCGGGGGTGTAATGCGGCATCGTAATCCGGATTTCGCGTTTGATGGCATCGGCACGCATGGAAATGCGCTTTGCGCGGATGTTCCGGTGGATACGCACAGGTAGGCGCTCGCCTTCGATCACCACAATGGGGTCAGAGAGGCTTTTCGACAATATGGTTTTCAAGCGGTCCAGCATGCAGTTCCGATATAGCCCTATTTTGCACCGACATGCCAGCATCATGTATCGTCTGGCGATCTCCGCTGACCAAATAATGCCATTTGGGTAAAGGCTTATCTGCCGCACGGAGCACATAAGCGCATGTTGACGGCAGCCAGGCATAATCATCGATTTTGTTGGGCGTGAGCCGCAGACACTCCGGCACGATGGCCCTGCGGCCGCGATAATCGGAACATTGACAGCTTTGCAGGTCAAGCAATTTGCAGGCGACATTAGTGGGATAGATGCGGCCGGTATCTTCGTCCTCCACTTTGTTGAGGCAACATTTGCCGCACCCGTCGCACAAGGCCTCCCACTGCGCGCGATCCAGGCTTTCTAACGGCGCCTCCCAAAAGGGGACTTTGGTCACATCAACGGACCCATTTGGCCAGTTCCGCCTCAACCAAGGCAGGCGCGCCTTCATTGGCGTCGGTGTTGGGGACATCGGCTGGCATGATCGCCAATGGTTCACCCTTTGGCCCCATCAAATAGGGCGTCTGGCTGTGGCTTATCAGGTAATTTTCCGGCGAGCTGCCGTCGACCCGGCTGGAATAGATGGCGAATTTCTTGGCGGCTTCGGCGATTTCGGTGTCCGTGCCGGTCAGACCGATAGCGCGCGGATGAAAGGCGCTGACAAATTGTTTCAGCACCGCACTCGTATCGCGGGCGGGATCAACGGTAATGAAAATCGGTTGAATCTTGGCCGCCAAATCAGGGTATTTTTTCTCAAAAGATTTCAGGCCAGTCATGAGGTTCTGCATATCGGGCGTGCAGATGTCGGGGCAATTGGTGTAGCCGAAATAGACGATGCGATATTTGCCGTCGAATTCCTTAAAACTGCGCCTTTGGCCATCCTGATCCGTCAGCAGAAAATCGCCCCCGATCGTGGCCCCCGCCAGCGGCGCTTCGCTCAGCGGCAGTTGCGCGGGGCCAGAGTCACATGCGGACAGGAGCAGAAGGGCGGATACGGCAAAAAGGGATGTTTTGTTCATAGCGAGGCCAGTCATGGTCTGCTAAGACCGAGTATACAAGGATAATGGACATGGTTATGGGACAGATTCTGTTGAAAAAGACATTTTTTCTCGTTGCAGCGGTTGGGCTCATCTTGCCAGTCACCAGCGGTGTCGTTGCGCCTGCTGCCATGGCGCAGTTTTCGGACAGCTATAACTTCCTGAAAGCGGTTAGAGACCGCAAAGGTGAGGATGCCGAGAAGTTTCTGGCAGAACCTGGCACGGTCATCGTCAATACGCGCGATATTACCTCTGGTGAAACCGCTTTGCATATCGTGATTCAGCGCCGCGATTCGACGTGGCTTGGCTATTTGCTGCAAAAGGGTGCCAATCCGAACTTGGCCGACAAAAAAGGTACGACGCCTTTAATGCTCGCCACGCAATTGGGCTATGTGGAGGGTATAGACGTGCTTACCCGCAGAAAAGCGCAGGTCGACCAAAGCAATCGAGCAGGTGAAACGGCGCTCATTCTGGCCGTCCAACTCCGCAATATAGAAGCCGTGCGGGCCTTGTTAAACGCAGGGGCCAACCCGGATAAAACCGACAGCCGGGCCGGATATTCGGCGCGTGATTATGCCAGGCAGGATGGCCGTGCGTCGGAAATTTCTGCCCTCATCGAAAGTCATGGCAAAGCAGATGCCGCAAAAAAGCCCGCTGAACTGGACTTTTCGGGCATTGAAGGGCCAAAATAACGGGCCAATAACGCGCTTCGCGATCCCGCCCGACTGAATCAGCCGGGTATGAACGTCATCGCGGCACCGTTCATGCAATAGCGTTTGCCGGTGGGCTTAGGCCCGTCATCAAAGACATGCCCAAGATGCCCGCCGCATTGCGCGCAGTGCACTTCTGTCCGTGGCAAACCGATTTTATAGTCGGTTTTTGTACCAATCCCGCCTGCCAATGGCGTGTAAAAGCTCGGCCAGCCAGTGCCGCTTTCGAACTTTGTCGCCGACGAAAACAGCCGCTTATTGCAGCCAGCACAGACATAAGTTCCCTTGCGCTTTTCGCTGTTCAGCGCGCTGCTATAGGGACGCTCGGTGTCCTCTTGGCGCAATATGCGATACGCCGCTGGCGACAGCCGTTTCTTCCACTCGGCATCGCTGTAACTGACGGTAAAGCGGGCCTTGGCGGTCGCATCCCGGCCACAGCCCAAGACGAACGCAGCCGCGCCTGCACTCAAGAAGGACAGAATTTGGCGTTTGTTCAGTTGCATGACATTTTCCTTTGAAAGCCCTGACCGTACATACGCTGCGGTCGCCCAAAAAGTTTCATATCAATAACGCGACAGCTCCACATCCATCTTGCGATAGCCATGCACAAAGCAACCGGCGACGCGTTCTGGCTCTGCAACGACGTTCGGCCGCAGGCGGCGCACGGCCATTTCTTCAAGCAGAATGCGGATTTGCAGTTCGGCAAGCCGCGCACCGACGCAGCGGTGGATGCCATAGCCGAATGCCAGATGCCGCCGCGCATTTTCGCGGTCAACGATCAGCTTGTCCGGATTTTCGAACACGCTTTCGTCGCGATTGGCAGACAGATACCACATGCCGATCTTGTCGCCCGCCTTGATGGGCGCTCCGAACAGGTCATGGTCCTGCGTCGCGGTCCGCCGCATATGCGCCAGCGGCGTCTGCCAGCGGATGATTTCGCTGACGGCGTTGGTGATGAACGCGGGGTTCTTTTCCAGTCTCTCTCGTTCATCTTGGAAGCTATGTAGGCCATAAGCATAGCCCGACATGGAATTGCGCGTCGTATCGTTACCGCCGACGATCAGCAAGATGAGGTTACCCATATATTCCAATGGGGCCATGTCCTTCATCGGCGAATGGATCATCCGGCTGATGAGGTCAGGGGCCTCACCCTTGTTTTTGCGTTCGTTCCAGAGATTCTGGAAATAGGCACCCATTTCGAACATTTTAGCGAGCCGCGCTTTGCGGGTTTCTGCGGTGCGGAACAATTCGACGTCACCTGCCCAATCGGACCATTCGGTCAGTTTGCGGCGGTCTTCCCAAGGGAAATCGAACAGCAAGGCAAGCATTTGCGTCGTCAGTTCAATCGAAACCAGATCAACCCAGTCGAATGTTTGACCAACGGGTAGCGAATCCAGCAATTCCGCCGTGCGGCGTCGGATGTCGCCGGACATGCGGTCCATTTCGCCCGGCGTAAATGCCGGCGCAATGACGCGGCGTTCCTCGGTATGCTTGGGCCGGTCCATCGCGATGAACATGGGCATGATGACTCGTTCGTCTTCCGGAATAGGTTCGGCGAGCGCCATGTCGTCGATCAGCGTGATGCCGCCATGTTCGAATGAAGACGAGTAAATATCTGGCAATGCCTCAACATGCTGGATCGCTTTCAACGTGGTGACATTCCAATAGCTACCGAAATCGGAGCCTTCGATTTTGTTAATCGGGGCCTTTTCCCGCATTTCCTTGAATATAGGATGCCAACGATCCTCAAGGTAAATATCGGCTTTGGTGACATCCCAGCGGTGCGGTGCCTGATTCACTTCATAGGGCAGCGAATCGCTCTCAAATATCGGGGCAGTGGCCATTTTTCTCGACTCCTCTCGCCGAGGAAAGTGCCACTACTTACAAAAATGTCAATCCAGTTTCGAACCGCAACTTAATTGATGTTGGGTGTTATCGAGAAATTTTCATCAGCCCCCAAAACTTGCGCTTGCCGCCATCCTCTTCGCGGCCAGCGTTTCCGGACTTCATGACGTTTTTCTTGAACAGATATACGCCAAGGCGCAGCAGCAGCAACGCGAACAGCAGTTGGCCGATAATCGCTACGCCATGATGCCATAATGTCGGCTCAAGCGCAGCGCGCCCGATCATCGCGTAGGGCGAACTGAATGGAAAGACGGCCGCAAATATCTCAATGGGTTCGCCCGTCTTGGTCAGCGCGAAGGCGGCGAAGAAAAAAATCACCATTTGCGCCATGGTTAATGGCGTCGAAACCGTCTGTACCTCGCGCACCGTTGACGCCATTGCGCCAATACCAAGGAATAAGGCACCAAACATCATATAAGCCATGATGAAATAGGTGAAGCATAGCGCCGCAAATGTCGGCCATCCGACCGCTGGCGTCGGAATGCTCGGCAAATCAGGATCAATGGCCATAAAGCCGATCAAGCCAATAATGGACCACATGGTTATGCCAACCAATGCCATGGCGAGCATCGCAACCAGCTTGCCCAGAAACACCGATTCCATCGGGATCGACGCAGCCAAAATTTCGATAATCTTGTTCGATTTTTCCTCGACCAGATTGGACAGCACCATGCCCGCCAGCAATAACGTGAGGAAAAATATCAGCGCCTGACCAATTTGCCCGGTGATGGTTCGTAGTTGCTTGTCATTATTGGCGCTTTCGGCAACGACATCAGGCGTGGCTTTTGGCAGTTGTACACTGCCGCCGCTAGACGCGTAACCGGCAAGAAGCTCAATGTCGGCGCGTTGCCCTTCGATGCTGCTTGCGGTTCCTGTTATGATGGGGTTCGCCAACGTCCCTGTGACCACCACGCTAAAATTATCCGCTTTTTTGTTGAGATACTCTTGGGGTCGTATCTGCTCTGCGGCTCCGTCGCCGACGATTTTCATATCGGCAAAATAACCATCGCCAAATGCTTTGGACAACGAGGCGCGTGCAGCCAAAAGCTTTTCAGAATCAGCCTGGGTTAGCGCGACCGCGACAAAGGGCCGCGACACGTCCCGCGCCATCTGCTCACCCAAATTGCCCGCCGCGAAGCCGGCCAGCACCGGAAATAAGGGACCAAGCAGAAAGAAGATGAACGCCTTGGAATAGACAATCGCGACAAAATCGCGGCGGGCAATGACGAAGGCGGCGCGGAAAGTCTCGCTCATTTTGCGTCTCCCATGGCGGCACCATCCATTTCGGCGGCCACATCTTCGCCTGCAATCGCGACGAAGGCATCGTGCAGGCCGGGCCGTTCAATGGATAGCGACCGTATGCCCGCTTTGCCCTTGACCAAAGCGGTCAGCAGCGGCTCCACGCCTGTTTCGGGCAAGGTGAAGTGCCAATGATGCCCTTCGGCCTTTGCCTGCGCAGGCAGAGCCGAGCGCCAAGGGCCATCAAGTGTTTCGGTTTCCAAATGCACTTGCGGACGCAAACGGTCACGGGCCTCCGACACCAGTCCATCAAAGCTGATCTTGCCCTTTGCAATAATCGCGATGCGTTCGCACAAGCGTTCGGCATGGGCGATGACATGGGTGGAGAAAATAACGGTAACGCCTTTGGCAGCCTGCGCACGGATCATCTTTTCGAGCTTTGCTTGATTTAGGGCATCAAGCCCGGAAAAAGGTTCATCAAGAACAATCAGCTTCGGGTCATGAACGATGGTGCCCATCAACTGCACCGTCTGCGCCATACCTTTGGATAGCTGCCGGATTTGCCGGTCTGCGGCGTAACCAAGGCCAGCTTCTTCGAGCAAGGCGCGGCCTTTTCTCGCGCCTTCCCGGAGCGAAAGGCCGCGCAGCGCCCCCATGAAAGCAATAGTGTCAACGGCGCGCATTGATTGGTAAAGCCCGCGTTCTTCGGGCAAATAGCCCACGTTACGCGACTGTGAGATGGGGCGGTCGGCACCAAGCAAGGTCCGCGTCCCGGCGTCGGGATCAATGATGCCAAGCAAGGTCCGCAGCATGGTTGTTTTGCCCGCGCCATTTGGACCCAATATGCCAAAAATGCTACCTTCGGGAATTTTCAAGTCCACACCATCGACCGCGCGAAAGCCGTCGAATTGCTTTACTAGGCCTTTTGCCTCTATTGCATACATTTTGATGTGCCCCGGAGTGTGTGAGGGTGTTGAATAAGGTCGGCGCGTGCAGAGGGAAGATAGAAATTTCGATAACGCCTTGCAAGATAGGAATTTAGTTTACGCCTTGCAAGATCGTGCAAAAAGCGAAGGCTTTGCCGCCTTTGGCATTGCGCCTGGCCGTCTTGCGCCGGCTGCCGGCGTGCGACTTCGACAATGGCTGCGCGAAGGCTTGCATGGCGACATGCTCTGGATGGAAAGCCGCGCCGATGAACGCGCCAATCCGGACATCTTATGGCCCGAGGTCAAATCGGTCATCATGCTGGGGATGAGCTACGCCCCGGCGCAGGACCCCATGGTCCTTGCCGACCAAGACACGCGCGCACGCATTTCGGTCTATGCCCAAGGGCGCGATTATCATGATGTCGTGAAGGGCGCGCTCAAGCGGCTGGCGGGCTGGCTGGCGCATGAAGCAGGTGCAGGCGTTAAGGTTTTTGTGGATACCGCGCCCGTGATGGAGAAAGCCCTGGCGCAATCCGCAGGGCTTGGCTGGCAGGGTAAGCATAGCAATGTCGTGAGCAGGGAACATGGCAGTTGGCTGTTTTTGGGCGCGATCTATACCACCGCTGCGCTTGCGCCCGCTTTGCCCGCCGAAGACAGTTGTGGATCATGCCGTTTGTGCCAAGACATTTGCCCGACCAATGCCTTTCCCGCGCCCTATCGCCTCGATGCCCGCCGCTGCATCTCTTATTTGACGATCGAGCATAAGGGGCCGATTGACTTCGAACTTCGGCCATTAATGGGCAATCATATCTATGGCTGCGATGACTGTCTTGCCGTTTGTCCGTGGAACAAATTTGCCGAAACGGCCGCCGCGCATAAGGCGTTTTTGCCGCGCGCGGAACTGGTTGCGCCGCAGATTGCGGATTTATTGACATTGGATGATGCCGCATTCCGTAAGCTCTTTTCCGGATCGCCCATCAAACGGATCGGACGTGACCGGTTTGTACGCAATGTCCTGATCGCGGCTGGCAATGGCACTGATGCGGGACTTATTGCGCAGATTGAGGTGTTGCTGGCTGATCCTGCGCCTGTGGTGCGCGGTGCGGCGATTTGGGCGTTGGGGCGGCTGTCGCCTGAGGCGTTTGCGCAAAGGCGTATGGAATATTTGCCCACCGAGCGAGATAACTCGGTCCGTGCCGAGTGGGATGCCTCGACCTAGCGGCGTTGCAGCGCCTCAATGCAAGCGGCGCGGTCTACGGCGGCTCCGTCGCTTCTGCGTGCATCGACATAAGTGACGACTTCGCGCGCGCCTTTGCGTTCGGGATAGAGAAACGCATCAAGGATGCAGGGCTTACCGACGAACTGCAGCTTGCGACCATAAACCTCGACAACGTCCAACCGTGGTTCGCCGAATAAGCGTTTTATGGCATTGGCGTCTTTACCAATCACGCCTTCAAGTCCGCGCGTTGCAATAACAGGACGGGGCGGGAAAGACGCCGCCGTGCGTTCGGCCATTGCGGGCTGACGCGCTGGCGCTCGCGCCTCAGGCACCGAGACACAGCCCGCCAGCAACAGCGCGATTGCGGTGAGGGGGAGTGCTTGCTTCATAAATTCGAATTTCCTGCATGGACCCAATGGACCGCCGTGGCTGTGGCCAAAATGGGCACCAGAAGGTTGACAAGCGGCACCAGCATTCCGGCAGTTCCCATTAGTCCCAGCGTCAGACGGGGCAGCTTGTTAATCGCGCCCTTTGCGCCATGACGCGCGATGAGCATGTCCTCCAAGTCCCGGCCCAAAAGCAACGCGTTGATCAACAGGAACGCGATGGCGGTGCCAACGCCGGTAAACAGCAGGAGCAGATAAAGCGGTAAAGCGAGGAGATTATAGCCCAGCACGCGCATTATCGACCGCATGGCCAACTGCACGCCAGCGCCAAGGCTTGGCCGTTTGCCGAAAGCGGCTTGCCGTGGATAATGTCGATCCTCAACGGCATCGATGATGTCATCGGCAAAAACCCATGTTATCGCAACGGCGACAACGCGGAACAGCAAGACGACGGACAGAACGATAATGGCACCTGAGAGCAGGCCCGACCAAAGGCTGTCATCATTCACATTGAGCCATCCAAACACCCATAGCAGGGCGAACCAGAGGCCAACGCCCAGAATGAGGATGCTGACGATAGTGAGAAGGACTACCTTGACCAAGACAGCAAAGATACGCCTGTCTGACAGACTTTGGAACGAAAGCATCAGCGCCTGGATCATATCGCCATTCTAAAGCGCTTGCCGGAAATGTCCAACCCAACTAGGGGCGCGTTAGCTTTATGTAGGATTTTTCATGACCGATACCCGCTTCGATGTCCTCGCAATTGGCAATGCCATTGTTGATATAATCGCCGATACCGATGATGCTTTCATCGCAAGCGAAGGCCTCGCAAAGGGCAGCATGCAGCTTATCGACGAGGAACGCGCTCAGGCGCTTTACGGGCATATGGGACCTGCCCGTGAAATCAGCGGCGGTTCGGCGGCGAACACCTTGGCTGGCCTTGCACGGCTTGGACATAAGACGGCGTTTATCGGGCAAGTTGCAACCGATCAGCTTGGTGAAGTTTTCGCGCATGACATTCGTGCGGGCGGCATTCATTTCGACATTCCCGCCCGCGACGGTGCGCCATCGACAGCGCGTTGCTACATATTGGTCACGCCCGATGCGCAGCGCACGATGAACACCTTTTTGGGTGCGTCCCAATATCTGCCTCCATCGGTCATCGACACATCGCTGATCGAAAGCGCGGCGATCTTGTATCTTGAAGGCTATTTGTGGGACCCTGAAGAACCCCGCGCCGCCATGCGCACCGCCATTGATGTTGCGCGTGCGGCTGGCCGCAAGGTGGCTTTAACCTTGTCAGACGCATTTGTGATTTCGCGTCATGGTCCTGATTTCCTGGCCGAAATGGACGCTGGCCGGATTGACATTTTATTCGCTAACGCAGTTGAAATTTGCGCGCTGCACAACAGCGATGATTTCGAAGCTTCGGTTGCCGCTATCGCCGCCAAGGTTCCATTGCTCGTCTGCACGCGCGGCGAACATGGCGCGATTGCCGTCGAAAATGGTGTACGGACGGAAGTTGGTGCTGAACCAGTGGCGCAGTTGGTCGATACCACAGGCGCAGGGGACCTGTTTGCGTCCGGTGTGTTTGCGGGCCTTGCGCAGGGGCGCCCAATGGCGGAATGCCTGACCATGGGCGCGGTGTGCGCAGCGGAAATCATCTCGCATTATGGCGCGCGACCGGAAGCAGACATTGCTGATTTGGTTGCCAAGCGTTTACGTTAATCGCGTTTCTTGCGGAATAGGACCCGGTCTTCGGGGCCAAAGCCCCAGCGCCAGACGATCCAGCCATAAAGACCGAGAATTGCGGGAATACCGATTGTGAGTTCAACCCATTCAAATCGGGCGGGCACGCTGACGATAATGAATCCAAGCAGCGCGGCAGCCGCGACGGCAATAAGCAGCGGCCAGCGCCAGACACGAATCGGCCGCCCAAGCAAATGCGACAGAAACCGGGATTTGATAAGCGACCCGATCCCAAGCGAGATCATCAGGCCGCACGCCACCGCTGTCGCCTGATATAGGCCGACATGTTCAGGCTTAATGGGTAAATCGTCGACGAGTATGATCAGGCCAACACTCACCAATGCCTGCACCATGAGCATGCCGAGCGAGATCAAAAGATTTCGGTGGCGTGCCATATACACCAAGGCGGATTCGCTCACGACGGCGGTGGCGGCGGTAACCTCTGCTGCGAGCAAAAAGGCAAGCGCCATAGCGCCGCCAACAAATTGAGGGCCCACCAGCCCCATCACAGCCTCGCCCGGGATACCAAGCGCCAATGCAATCCCCGCCTGCGCCGCTATGATCCAAAAGCCGACTTGGCCCACTTGCTTGGCGATTTCCGCATAGTTTTGCGTCTGCAAATTGCGGGTAATGACTGGCCCCAAAATTGGGTCGAAACTGGTTTTCAACTTCTGCGGCAAGCTCGCGACTTGTTGCGCGACATAATAGATTCCGACGACGGCTGGCGCGGCGAACAAGCCCAATATGGCCAGGTCAAGACGCCGGCTGCCCCATTCGGCTGCATCAGCAGCAGCGAGCGGCAGGCTGCGCCGCGCAATGCCAAGTGAACGCGTCGGGCTTGGCCGCCAACCGCGCGGAAGGCCATAGCTGCGCCATAAGGGCCACAGCGCAAAAACCAATGCCGCCGCCAAAGAGGCGATATAAGCTAGGATCAGGCCATCGCGGGCGGAATAGAAATAAAATACACCCGCAGCGATGCTGATCGCCCAAGGCTCGACAATGGCGCGTGCGCGTACGGTGGATAGGATGTCAAATTTATAGGCAAGCGCGGACAGCGATATGTCCGTCGCCACAATCGCAAAAATCGCCAGCGGCAAGAATCGATCTAACCCGTTGATGCCGCTATTGGGAAACATGAATTGCGGCAACGCGATCAAAAATGCAGCGCCCAGCGCCGACGCGACCATCGCGGCGAGTAAGCAATCCGCGATGATATGGGCGTGCGGCCGATCATCCCTGGACAGCAGCTCCGCAAGACCCCGGCGCAGGCCAAGCGACCCAAGCTGGGCTGCAAATTCAACGATCAAAATAGCATAAGCAAAGCGGCCAAGTGCCTCGGGACCATAAAGCCGGCCTGCGATGAACAAGAATGGGATACGCGCCGCCAGCCGCAGCAGGAATCCAAAGACATTGGTGCGACCGCCCTTGGCGAGCGCTTGAATGTCTTCTTCTTCGGTTCTGGCTGTGGTCAAATGGGGTCCTTTATGCGTGCACTAGCGGATTCAGGCCGAAGCTACCAGCTTTCGGACTTGAGTGGACGGGCCAATAGCTCCTTCACTACAGCCTCCACGGTGGCCGCGCCAGCGAGTAACGCGCAAACGGCTGAAACGATTGGCATTTCGACAGACAGAGATGTGGCCGATTGCAAAAGCACTGGTGCGGTAAACGCGCCCTCGGCCACGGTCTTACGGTCGGCGAGCAGATTTTCCGCAGTTCGTCCTTGTCCAAGACCTCGGCCCAACGAGAAGTTTCGCGAGTTTTCCGAACTGCACGTCAGCACCAGATCGCCCAGCCCGGACAGCCCCGCAAGCGTTTCGGCTTTTGCACCGCGCGCAAGGCCGTAACGCTGCATTTCGGCAAAGCCGCGCGCGATTAACGCAGCGCGCGCATTCAGGCCAAGGCCAGCGCCGTCAACCACGCCACAGGCAATGGCGAGCACATTTTTAACGGCACCGCCAATTTCCGCGCCAACGACATCATCGGACCAATAGGGACGGAAAGAAGGGGTGGCGATACTGCGCATCAGCGCCGAACCAAGCGCTGGGCTTGTGGTCGCAAGCGTCACGGCGGTTGGCTTTCCAGCCGCGACCTCATGCGCAAATGTAGGGCCGGAAAGCACAGCCAAAGGATTTTGCGGCCGCACATGCGCCGCGACGTCGGACACCAGCATTTGTGTGTCGGCCTCAATACCCTTGGCACATAGGATCATCGGCGCTTGCGTGTCGGGAAGTGCGGATAAAGTCGCGCGCACATGCTGCGCCGGCGTGACGATCAACAACGCATCGCAACTGGCCATATGGGTAAGATCGGCGGTAGCTGCAATCTTTGGCGACAGCGGCATTCCGGGCAGAAACAGGGTGTTTTCATGTTGGACGTTCACGCTGCGCACGACATCTACTTCGCGGGCCCACAGCAAGACGTGTTCGTGAATTTGCGCCATGACTGCCGCAAGCGCAGTGCCCCATGCGCCGCCACCGATGATGCCGACGGGATAGCTGCCTGCGCTCATGCTTTGACGCCTGCGCCGCGAGCGGGTGCGGCATGGGGGTCAAGCGGCCAACGCGGCCGCGCGACAAAGTCCAGCCCGTCCGTAAGGCCCATGCCAAACCGCTCTGCACCGGCCCAAGCGATCATAACGCCATTGTCGGTACACAACCACAAGGGCGGCGCGACAAAGCGCATCCCACGTTGCGCAGATAGCTTTTCGAGCATTTCACGGATTGGCACATTGGCCGCAACACCGCCAGCCACCACCAAGGCAGCAGGCGCATCGATGCGATCCAGCGTATAGCTTATGCGGTCATAGAGGCAGTCGATGACCGCCAATTGGAACGACGCGGCGATATCCTGTATCCTATACCGGCCCGATTCATGCGCGCGAAGGACTGCGCTTTTCAAACCGGCAAAGGAGAAATGCGGTTCATCCGCGCCTTTTAGCGGCCTTGGCAGGGGCACATTGTCGGCGTTGCCGATGGCGGCGGCGCGTTCTACCGCTGGCCCGCCGGGAAAGCCGAGACCCAAGATTTTCGCGGTCTTGTCAAACGCCTCGCCCACGGCATCATCGATGGTGGTCGCAAGACGGTTATAATCGCCAACGCCGTTGACGCGCAGCAACTGGCAATGGCCCCCCGACACAAGCAACAGCATATAAGGAAATTCCAGATCCGCATCGATAAGGCGCGGCGACAAGGCGTGGCCTTCAAGATGGTTGACGGCAATCAGCGGCTTACCCGATGCCATCGCAAGCGCCTTTGCCGTGACTAAACCTACCATCACGCCACCAATAAGGCCAGGGCCAGCGGTCGCGGCAATGGCATCAACGTCGTTTAGGGTAAGTCCGGCATCGGCCAACGCCGTTTCGACCAAGGGCGTCATCAACTCGGTATGCGCACGCGCCGCGATTTCGGGAACAACGCCGCCAAAGGCGCGGTGATGATCCTCTTGCCCGGCCAAGGCATGGCTTAGGATTGTGCGATCGGACCGCACGATCGCCGCTGCGGTTTCGTCGCAGCTTGATTCAAGACCCAGGATGATTGCCATATTGCTTTCCCATAGGTGGACGCGCCGCTATGAACAAGCCGCATGACATGTCCAATATTCACAGCCGAGCGGCCTTTACGCATCGGAACCCGTCGTTCTCCGCTGGCTTTGGCCCAGGCCGAGATGACCAGGGCGGCGATGAAAGCGGCGCATAATCTGCCCGATGACGCGGTGACGCTTGTTCCAATGCTGGCGACGGGCGACAAGATTCAGGACAGGCCGCTCGCCGATATTGGCGGGAAAGCGCTTTGGACTAAGGAGTTGGAACGTGCGCTGATCGATGATCAGATTGATGTCGCCGTCCATTCGATGAAAGACGTCGAAACATGGCGGGCCGACATTTTTGTCATTTCTGCGATGCTGCCGCGCGCTGACGTCCATGACCGGTTGATTGGGGCTGCGTCGCTTGGTGATTTGAAGCAAGGTGCGCGTGTCGGCACGTCGAGCCCCAGGCGCACGGCGCAGCTGCAACGGGTGCGGCCTGATTTACAGATTGTGCCACTGCGGGGCAATGTCGCGACCCGGCTTGCGCATATTGCCGCAGGGGACGCCGATGCCACCCTGCTTGCTGCCGCAGGGCTTGACCGTTTGGATATGGCCGAGGTGGGCGCTGAACTATCGCTCGACGCGTTTTTGCCAGCCGCGTCCCAAGGCGCCGTCGGCATTGATCGATTGGCAAGCCGTGAAGACCTCTTTCCCATCACACAAGCAATTAACGACGCCGATACATTTGTTGCCGTTAATGCCGAGCGCGCGTTTCTCGCCGCTGTCGGGGGCAATTGCCATTCCCCGGTTGCGGCACTGGCGCGCATTGAAGGGTCGCAGGTCCGACTGCGCGCCGAGATTTTCACGGCAAACGGGCGCGAACTGCAATCGGGCGAATGTCTGTATGCGATTGGTGGCGATGGCCCGGCGCAGCTTGCGCAGCAATTATTGGGCCAAGCGAGCGCGGAGCTGCGCGGCATGTTCGCATCGTGAAGCTATTGATTATCCGTCCGCAACCTGGGGCGGATGCGACTGCGCATCGCCTACGCGCCGCCGGGCACGCGCCCATTCTCATGCCGTTGTTTTCCATTGAGCATCTGCCCGTGCAGCGGATCTCGGCAGATGGTTATGACGCGATATTACTGACCAGCGGGAACGCCGTGCGCGCTGCGGTCGCGTTCCTGACACAGGACCATGCCAAGCCAATTTACGCCGTGGGCAGCGCCACCGCCAGCGCACTGCACAATTTGTCCGTGCCCGTTGCTAAAACCGGGTCTGAGGGCTTTGAGGCGCTGGTGCGGGTTGTGGTCGCCGATGGCCATCAACGATTGCTATGGCTGGCAGGCGAAGATCATAGCCCCATTCCGCATATCGATGATGTCCGTATCGACATTGAAATCGTTTACAGAAGCGCCACCGTCAGCACGCCCGATGACTTTGTGCGTCAAGTAACCGAAAGCGATGCCGTGGTCCTGCATTCGTCGCGCGCTGCCCAGCATTTTGCAGAGCTGTGTGCTATCACGGGCTTGCCGCGCGCCGACGTCACGCTCGCGACATTTTCGAAGGCTATTGCCAAGGCGGCTGGGGAGAATTGGGGGGCGATGATCATTGCCGACGCGCCCAATGATGCTGCATTGTTGAAAGCGATCCAAGGACAGTTTACACCCACGCATTGCAAAGACGAACGCGGCGCGGCTATTAAAGGACTGATATGAGAGATTATCCAACGGTACGGTCCGCTTCGGCTGGCGGGATGAAATTCAAGCATTTCATGCTGCTGCTTCTGGTCGCCTTTACCGGCGGCGGGGCGGCGACATGGTGGCTGGCGGATAGCTTTGGTATTCTCGCGCCGTCGGCACATGAAACGGCGGAGGCAGAAAACATAGCTGATCCTTTGCCTTCCGCCGGCATAACGGCGCAGGTCCAAGGCCAAACGGTTCCGGTTTATGTAACGGACCCCGCAATATCGGGTGACGCGGTGCGTGGTGAAGGGTTGCTGCTGACATTTGCCGTGCGCCGGACGCTCGATAATGGCGCATCCTTGGGATATTTGGCCGAACAGCTCCGGCTTCGCTTTGGCGCAACGCAGCCGCAGGCGGTTGCAAATATTATATCCGCAGCGCAAGCGCCGGTTACCATCGACAAGCTGCAGACGGAGCTGAGCGGACTAGCGCCTGTATTGGTCTCGGGTAATCTTGATAATAGCGCATGGGGAACCGTAAAAGGCGAGCTGTCGCAGCTTTTCGTGCTGCGCCGGGATGACGGGTCGACGGGCACCCCCGAACAGCGCCTGATCCGCGCACAAGCGTTTGTTGAGGCGGGCAATCTGCCAGCGGCCATGTTAGAAGTCGCGGCGATGCCGGGCGCCTCTGCGGCGCAGTCGTGGATGATCCGCGCGAAACGCTATGCCGATGCCCGTAAGGCGCTTGATCGTTTGGAACAAATGGCCTTGATCCGCCCTGTGGTCATGCCCGTAACCATGCCCGCACCCGCCCAAGCGCCTGCCGCCGGGGCTTTAGCAGCGCCGTAGCGCCGTGACGCCTATCCGTTGCACCTTTGCGTCTCCTCCAGTACCTAAACAACGCTGGATTTAAGTGGTCCTGACCCTAGAGCAATTGGCACGATGATTGCTACCTTCGGACTATCAAATCCGAGGGAATGTTTATGCTTAGCCTATTGTTGATAATGTCCGCTGCCGCGCCGGTCCAATTTGAAGACCTAGCGCTTCTCGACAAGAATATTCAAATGCATGCCAATGCAGAGCCAGTGGATAAAAGGCTGAAGCTCGCAAAATGTTCCGATCCACCGATCATCATGCCAGCGGTTGACGGGGTTGTTGTGGTGCGGTGTCCGGCCATTGGCTGGCGTTTGCGTGTGCCAGTGCGCGCGCCCAATGTGATTGATGAAGCCGCTGCCATCGTGATCCGCAAAGGCGATGTAATTGAATGTATTACAACTGGGCCGGGCTTTGCCGTATCTGCACAAATGATCGCGTTGGATGATGCCAGAATTGGCCAATCCTTGCGTGTCAAATCGCTGACATCGCCCACGCCAATGACCGCCACGGCCAAAGCGCGCGGGCTGGCCATATTTTAGGGTCAGGACCCTAAAATTAAAAAGAATGAACAATCTGCCGTTTTTACTCCCGTTGTCGCTGTCAGATTTCCGACAGCAAAGCGGAAAGGGATAAATATGGTTGATTCGGTTGCGTCAAAACCGCCCATATTGGCCGGTGTTGGACAAAAGATGGCTTCGGACATTCCAAAGTTACACCCAAAGAAAATACAAAATATTCAACCCGTCGCGCATAATATAAGTCTTGCGAGCGCGCTTGCCCAAAACGGTCCCCCATTTGATGCGGCACGGATCGCGTCGTTGAAAGAAGCGATCTCCAGCGGCAACTACCGGATAGATCTGGGCGCTATTGCCGATGGCATCATTCGTTTCGGATCGAAAAGCCCGGGCTGAGTTCATGATCGACCGCATCATTGCCCGCCAGACCGATCTTATCGCGGCGCTGGATGCGTTTGATGCCGACGCGGTTCTTGTCGCGTCGCGCGCATTGGCTGAGGTGCTGGCGGTGTTGCCGCAGGACGAGGAGGCGGTCGATCCCGAAAAGTTGGCATATGGCATGAAACAAGCAGAGGCAGCGCGTATCCGGGTCAAATATCTGACGGCGTGGAACCGCCAGAAAATTGACCGATTGGCCGAATTACGCGGCCAATCATCGCCGCATACCTACACAGACCGACTGCGATAGCGCGCAAATGCATTGTTTTTTTCATTTGGCATGAGCGTTGCTGTAGTCAGGTCATGAACACAAAGACGCCTTCATGACTGGCCCCATTAACGCAGCCGCGACGCAGCAGCGCGTGACGTCGGCGATCGCCAATGCATCGGCGCGAACGGGCGTTGGCTTTGCGTATCTGATGGATCAGGCACAACTTGAGAGTGGCATGCGGCCAGATGCCCGTGCCCAGACATCCAGCGCCACTGGGCTGTATCAATTTACCAACCAGACCTGGCTTGCCACGCTGAAACAGCATGGCCCTGCGCATGGGCTTGATTGGGCATCGGGCGCAATTACGCAAAACCGCAACGGCGCATTTACGGTAGCTGACCCCGATATGCGTGCCCAGATTCTGGGCCTGCGCACGCACCCTGAAACGGCGGCGGTCATGGCCGCTGAACTGGCGTCGGATAACAATGATTATCTGCAATCGCGTATGCACGGCAACCCGGAAGCGGTTGACCTTTATCTTGCGCATTTTCTGGGGGCAAAAGGTGCCGGCGACTTTCTGGTGGCGATGCAGGCCGACCCCAATCAGGCCGCTGCGCCCTTATTTCCGTCCGCCGCAGCGGCGAACAGGTCGATATTCTATCGTCCAGACGGCGCACAACGCAGCCTGATCGAAATCCGCGACGGTTTTTCTGCGAAGATGGCTGCGGCCCCGTCAGGTGGCCAAATGTCGCCAAGCATACAGCAGCATTTTGCAACACATGCGGTTCGCCGCGCGCCCTTGGCCATGGCCGAGATGGAAAAAATGCCCAAGGGCCTTGATCTTGATTTTGCCCGTAGGACGTATCAGCGTCTGTCTGGGGTGACGGCATGATGCGCAACCCTGTGTTCGCCTTGCCGATGGCGGTGCTGAAGGGCAACGCCTTGCCCGTGGCCATATTGTTGCTGGTCATGTTGATGATTGTTCCGGTCCCTGCGGTGTTGCTGGATGTCGGCTTCATCGTGAATATCATGATCAGCCTGGCCGTTCTGATGGTCGCGATGAACGTGGCAAAGCCGCTAGATTTTTCGTCTTTTCCAACCGTGTTGCTGATGGCGACTATTTTTCGCCTCGCGTTGAACGTCGCCTCCACCCGCGTGGTGCTCGTCAATGGCCATAATGGTCCGGCGGCGGCAGGGCATGTGATTGAGGCGTTTGGTGCGTTCCTGATTGGCGGCGATTACATCGTCGGCCTGTTGGTGTTTGCGGTGTTGATGATTATCAATCTGGTCGTCATCACCAAAGGCGCTGGCCGCGTTTCCGAAGTTTCGGCTCGCTTCACGCTCGATGCCTTGCCCGGCAAGCAGATGGCGATTGATGCGGACTTGAATGCAGGCCTGCTCACCCCGGACGAAGCGAAGGCCCGCCGTCAAGAGGTTGCAACTGAGGCCGATTTTTACGGGTCGATGGACGGCGCATCCAAATTCGTAAAAGGCGACGCTGTTGCTGGGCTGCTCATTTTATTCGTCAACATTTTCGGCGGTCTCATCTTGGGCATGGTCAGCCATGGCCTGAGCTTTAGCGAGGCTGCGCAAACTTACATCATGCTTGCCGTTGGTGATGCGCTGGTGGCGCAGGTGCCTGCGTTATTGTTATCCATTGCAGCAGCAGCCATTGTCACACGCGTATCGTCGCCGCTTGATCTCGCGGGTCAAATCTCAAGCCAATTTGGCTTCTCACGCGCATGGGGGCCTGTTGCAGGCATCTTAATGTTGCTGGGCATGGTTCCGGCCATGCCGCAGCTCATCGTGCTTCCTGCGGCTGCGGTGGCGGGCGCAATCTATTGGACATTGCGCAAGGCGGAAAAGGCACCATTGCGTGTTGTCGAACCGATCACGGATGCGGCACCAAGTCACCTGATCGAATGGCATGAAGTCGCGGACGTCGCACCCATCACGCTTGATCTTGGCTATGGACTTGTAAGTTTAGTCGACGAACGCAAGGGCGCAGCTTTGATGGGGCGCGTGACCGCCATCCGCCGCCAATTGTCCCGCGAATTCGGCTTTGTCATGCCCATGGTCAAGGTCGCCGATGACTTGTCCTTGCCCGGCAACGCGTATCAAATTCGCATATCGGGCGTGCTGCTGGGTGAAGATCAGGCTTGGGCGAATGAATTATTGGCGCTCGATTCCGGCGACTGTCTCGAAGGCATAACTGGGCGCGCGGTCAAGGACCCGAGCTTTGGCCTCGATGCCCTTTGGATCGCAGAGCGCGACCGCACCGATGCTGTTGCGGCGGGCTACACCGTGGTGGACCCGGCCACCGTCATTGCCACGCATTTGAACCAATTGGTCAGCACGTCGGCGGCGGAGCTGTTCGGCATGGATGATGCGCAAGCATTGATTAACAATCTAAAGGAAAGCTACCCGCAACTCGCCGCTGGTCTCACGCCACTGCCTTATACGCTGGCGGCGGTTACGACCTTGTGCCGGGCGCTGCTGGCCGAGCGCGTGCCGTTGCGCGATTTCCGCCGCATTGCCGAAGCCATGGTCGACCTCGCCCCACGCAATCTGGAGATGAACGAGTTGGTCGAGGCGGTCCGGCAAAGGCTTGGCGGATTGATTGTCCAAACCATTGTGCCCGTCAAAATGCCGCTGCCCGCGATTACCTTTGACAGCGCGTTGGAATCGCTTCTGGTGCAGTCGGTCCAATCGGCCCCGCAGGCAAGCTGGCCGTTTGAGCCAGAGCTTGCACGGCGAATCATTTCGGTGATTGATGAGGCGGTGCAACCCATGCTCGTCGCCGCACGCAGCTTTGCCATCATCACCTCCCCATTGTGCCGCGCGGCCGTCGGACGGCTGTTGCGGGCGCAATATAGCGACGTTGCTGTTCTGTCCTTCCTCGAAATCCCGGAAACCAAAAAGGTTGAAGTCATCGCCGTGGTTGGCGGCACCGGGCCGCTGGCTGAACCCGCTGCAACAGATGCACCGCAAGAAATTGGAGACCCTTATGTTGATTGAAGCTCGAAACGCGTATGCCACCCCGCAAACGCTTAATCCGGCGCAACTGGTTGAGGCGCATAGCGGCTTGGTGCGCCGGATCGCGTGGCATGTGCACAGCCGCATGTCGTCGGCGATTGAGGTGGAGGATTTGATCCAGATCGGCCTCGTCGCGTTGGTTGAGGCGGCGCAGAATTTTGAGGACCGGGGCATTTCCTTTGCACCCTATGCGGCAACGCGCATTCGCGGCAACATGGTCGATGCGTTGCGCCGTGATGCGCGCATGGGCCGGGCGGGCATGGCCAACCGTCGTTACCTGGCGGGAATCCGTGCGCGGTTAGAACAAGAAAATATGCGCCCGCCAAATGATGCCGAAATGGCTGAGGCGGCGGGGCTTGATCCTGCGGCCTATCACGTCATGGTCGCGTCAACGCAGCCTGTGGGGCAGGAATCGATTGAAGACAGCTATTCGGACCATGACATGTGGTTTGCCGATATGTCAGAAACGGCGGACACAATGCTGGAAAAGGCGCAATTGCGTGCGGCGTTGGTGGAAAATCTGTCGAAACTGTCCGAGCGTGAGGCGCTTATTCTCCAGCTATATTTTGTCGAGGAATTGAACCTTGATGAAATCGGCGAAACCTTGGGCGTCGGTGCGGCGCGGGTGTGCCAGATTAAGAAAGCGGCGCTCGACAAGATGAAGATGATGATGGCGGATTAAGCGCCTTTCATTTTGCCTTGCGCCGGATTGGTACCGGAATATTGCAAATATCCGCGCCGCCCGCTGGCACATTGAAAAACGGGTCACGCCGGTTTGCGCGTGCATCGGCATAAGCCGCAAAACTTGCGCTGTCGGTGTTCAGATATTCAAATGCGGGCACGTCCTTCACGTCAGTGCCAAGCCGCACCGACAGGATCGGCACGCGCTCCCCTTCCGTCTCGTAAAAGCCAAGTGCGCCGGTGCCGCGCGGCAGGCTCGACATATGTTCAATGCCCTCAATCACGCGGCCAACAAGCGCGATGTTACGGTCAAGGTGGCGCGGCGCGTGGCCGATGACGGCGTAGAGTTCGGCACCGCTGCCCGTGTCGGGGGACAGATTGCGGCCAACGCCGACCATGCTGTAGCAGTGGATTGGCCAATTGCTTGCGGTATCGGGAGTAGCAACGCCAGCGACGGGAAATCCTTGATGAAAGCTGGTCCACCGAATGATGTTATTTGGCGGAACAAAAATCGGATCGAGCGAATGCGGACGCGTAAGTGCCTCTGGAAAGATATATTCACTCTCCGGCACCACCGCCAACCCCTCGGGCAAAGCCTTCTTCTCGGTCGCGTCGCCCCATTGCACGACATAATTGTCTTGCACGCGGTTGATGCTTGTGCCGTCCCAAAATTTCGCCGCCGCCAGCTTGCGGATATTGCCGACCCAGCCTTGGCTGAAGCGTTTAGGGATTAACTGGATGACCACGCGGCGCGGCCTGCCTTTCGAATCGGGCGCAAGGTCCATGATCATCAGGTCAGACGATTCAATCGCGACCCATTCGTCCGCCTGGGCCGCAGCGACAATTTCCGACGGCGCGGGATAAGTCTTGGCCTCCTGCGCCAAAAGCGGGAGTGACGCGCATAAAGCGGCGATGGCGACCAAAGGCAGAATTCTTTTCATCGGATGCATTATGGCAAATCACTGTGCCTTGCGAAAGCGTAAAGGAGCGGCTAGGGGCGAGCGTCCCCAAGGGGAATGCGGAGACGTGGCCGAGTGGTCGAAGGCGCACGCCTGGAAAGTGTGTATAGGGGTGACTCTATCGTGGGTTCGAATCCCACCGTCTCCGCCAGTTTTTCAATACTGGCACGCCAGCGCGACAG
>JAEMTM010000070.1 GCA_016462305.1 Sphingomonadaceae bacterium
ATCTGTTCGGCACGTTCAGCGCGGCGGACATCATGCTCGCGCCCGTGGTCACGCGGTTTGTGACCTATGGCTTTTCGCTTCCCGGCTTTGCGCAAGCTTATGCTGAAGCCATCATGACGCATCCATGGATGGAACAATGGTATGCCGCCGCGGCCGAAGAGCCGTGGACGATAGAACGCATCGAACGCGCCTTTACATAGTTGCGTTTAGCCGCATTGCGCGCGGTGCAGCAGCTTCTGATCAGCGAGCACTAGCGCCATCATCGCCTCGACCACGGGCGTGCCCCTGATGCCCACGCAAGGGTCGTGGCGACCCTTGGTAACAATGTCCGTGGCATCGCCATCACGCGTCACCGTTTCAACTGGCGTGAGGATGGATGACGTTGGTTTGAACGCCACGCGCACCAACACAGGTTGCCCCGTTGAAATACCGCCCGCGATACCGCCTGCGTTATTCGCCATAAACTCCGGATGGTTCGACCCTTCAGCAGCTGGCCGCATCCTGTCCGCATTTTCCTCACCGCGCAAACGGGCTGCGCCAAAGCCTGCACCGATCTCCACGCCTTTTACCGCGTTGATGCTCATCATTGCCGACGCAAGCTCGCTGTCGAGCTTGGCATAGAGCGGCGCGCCCCAACCGGGGGGAACGCCCGTGGCAACGCATTCGATAACCGCGCCAAGCGAGGAGCCAGCCTTGCGTGCCTCGTCTACCATTTTTTCCCAGCGACCAGCGGCGGCTTCATCCGGGCAAAAGAAGGGGTTTTTCCCAATTTGCGATGCTTCAAAATTGTCGCGATTAATCGCATCGCCACCGATTTCAGCGACATAGGCCATGATTTCCACATCCGGTATGACGGCACGCGCCACTGCGCCAGCCGCCACGCGCGCGGCGGTTTCGCGCGCGCTTGACCGGCCACCGCCGCGATAATCGCGAAAGCCGTATTTGGCATCATAGCTGTAATCCGCATGTCCTGGGCGATAGGCCTTGGCCACGTCGGAATAATCCTTTGACCTTTGGTCAACATTTTCGATCATCAACGAAATCGGTGTACCTGTGGTGCGGCCTTCAAACACGCCGGATAATATGCGCACGGCATCCGGTTCCTGCCGCTGTGTGGTAAAGCGCGACGTGCCAGGACGGCGCTTATCGAGAAACGGCTGAATATCCGCCTCGGACAATGCAAGGCCGGGAGGGCACCCGTCAACCAATGCGCCAAGCGCGGGGCCATGCGATTCACCCCATGTCGAAAAACGGAATACGCGGCCGAAGGTATTAAAGCTCATCTACTGTTTCCGTTTTCTTCATATACACCGAAAGTTACACCCCGCGAGCATTAGGATACCGCGATATCAGGAGCATCCTCCTGCTTCATGCCAACAGTGTGATAGCCTGCATCGACATGGTGGATTTCGCCAGTCACCCCTGCCGCAAGGTCGGACAGGAAGTAGAGCGCAGATGACCCAACGTCATCAATCGTGACATTGCGGCGCAGCGGCGTGTTCAGTTCATTCCATTTCAGGATGTAGCGGAAGTCCCCAATGCCGGACGCCGCCAGCGTCTTAATTGGACCAGCGGAGATGGCGTTGACGCGAATGCCCTGCGGGCCGACATCATTCGCCAGATATTTGACTGACGTTTCCAGCGCCGCCTTCGCAACGCCCATGACGTTATAATGCGGCATGACCTTTTCAGCGCCATAATAACTGAGCGTTAGCAGCGAACCACCGCCTTCGCCGGTTTCGGGATCAAGCGGCTTCATCATTGCGGCAGCGCGCTGGGCAACGGCGGTGAAGCTGTAGACGCTGATATTCATGGTCATCAGGAAGTCCTCAAGGCCAACCTCATAATATTTGCCGCGCAACGCCTCTTTATTGGTGAAGCCAATCGCGTGCACCACAAAGTCAATCACGGGCCATCTGTCCGCCAGCGTTTCAAATGCGCGGTCGAGATTGGCCATGTCCGCAACGTCGCAGTCGATCAGGAAATCACAATCCAGTTGCGCCGCCAATGGCCGGACGCGCTTTTCCATGACTTCCCCCTGATAGCTGAAGGCCAGTTCGGCACCTTGCGCATGCAAGCGCTTTGCGATACCCCATGCAAGCGACTTGTCATTGGCAAGCCCCATAATCAGCCCGCGTTTGCCTGCCATCAATCCGGTCATAATATCCTCATTCGTCTGCGATATTTGCTTTGGCTTGCCTTAGTCCATTTTCATGTGCGTTGGCCAGCGCCGCGTTCAACTGCGCCCCTGTTACCAAGCCAAGGCCGATCAGGTAAAAGAAAATGAGCGCAACCATCACCCCGGCCAGACTGCCATACGCAAGATCATAATTGCTAACGTGCGACAGGAACATGGGCAGTAACGCGGTTAACCCAAGCCACCAAATGCTTACAAAGGCCGCGCCGGGCCATTTCGGGCAGTCGGGGGAACGATATTTGGACGGCGTTAGCCCCGCAAAAATGATGTAAATCGCCGCAAATAAAACGACAAAGGGAATGATTCGCCCCCACGCAAAATAGCTGGCCACCGTCTGCGCGGTGGGGATGTAGCGATAGACAAAATCCTCCGCCGCGGTGACCATCACCTGCGCGGAAAACGCGACCATCGCCAGAACGACCGAAGCGATGATCGCACCCAGCGAGCCCAACCGGTAATGCCAGAAAGCACGGCCGGGTGTTGCGCCATAAGCGCGATGCAACACGTCGCGAAAGGTTTCGATAAGACTTGCCGCTGTCCAAAGGCTGACCCCCGCGCTGAGCCACAATAATGGGCCAGAGCGGGCGGTCATGGCCGACTGAATGGGTAATTGAAGGGCACTGGCGACGCTGGGCGGTACCGTCTTAAAAAATGCGTCGATTAACGCGAGGCCAGATTCGGTTTGGCCAAATGCACCCGCGATCGCCGCCGCCACGACGCAAAAGGCGAATAAGGACAGCAAGGACAGATAGGCAAAATTGCCCGCGTGAATGAAACCGTCGCTATAAACGCCAAAGCCAACGCGCTTCATCACTTCAATGACCTGACCCGGAAGGCCGAGCCGCGCAAACCATTTGGCTTCGCTTTCATGGCCAAGCGTTGTCGCCGGAAGGTGCGCCCGCGCCTCCGGTGACAGAGGCGAAATTTCAGACACGCATATTCTCCCGGACAGGGCTGTCCGAGAGAATGTCACTCATCCGCGCAAGTTCCGCCGGGTCCGTCGGCAGATGGATCATCAACGTCACAAGCTGATCACCCCGCACGCCGGTCTTGGCGGTAAAGCCGCGGCCCTTGATCCGCAGGACAGCACCCGAATTGGTGCGTGGCGGGACGGTCAACATCACTGCGCCATCAACCGTCGGCACTTTGACTTTGCCGCCTGCCACCGCCTCTTTCAGTGAAATTGGCAAATCGATGCGGATATTGTCGCCATCGCGCACCAAATGCGGATGCTTGCCAATTTTGAGCGTCACCATCGCGTCGCCATGGCCGCCGGGGCCGGGCTGCCCCTTGCCGGGAATACGGATTTGCTGTCCCGCAACTATGCCAGCGGGCAGTTTGAATTCCACCGTCTTGCCATCGCCCAGCATGATGCGTTGCGGCGCAAGCGTGGCGGCGTCGGTGAACGACACCAAATGCACATAGGCAATGTTCGCGCCCTGTGGCGGCGGCGCTTGCTGCGGACGTGGGCCGGGTCCAGCGCCGGGGCGTACGCCGCCCCCGCCGCCAAACAGACCGTCAAATATATCGCCCAAATCAATGCCGCCACTGCCGAAGTCGAAATTGCCACCCGCTGGGCCAGCTTGGCCAGGGCCACCACCGCCGCCGCCGCCAAAAGGATTACCCGCAAAGCGCGGCTGCCCGTTTTCATCAATCTCACCGCGATCATATTGACCGCGTTTTTTGGGGTCGGACAATAGGTCATAGGCCTGCGTCACTTCGCTGAACCGATCCGACGCCTTGGGATTGTCCTTGTTCTTGTCGGGGTGCAATTCCTTCGCCAGCTTGCGATAGGCGACCTTAATCGCCTTGTCGTCCGTCCCCTTGGACACACCTAATATGGAATACGGATCTGCCATTCTTGTCCCTGTTACTCTACTGCCCGTCTTACATTGGTATTACAGCGACGGGAGTCAACTTGGAAGCAACGCATTTTCGGGTTTTTCGCCTATCAACACACGTAGCAGAAGATAGAGCAGCAAGCCAATCGGCCCTGCCATGAATGTAAAGAACAATATCGGCACCTGCAGCCATCGGGATATTTTATGCGCGTCGGCGTTGCGCGCGATCCCGATGCCGACTAGCAAATCGAACGCCAAATAATGTATCCAGCCAATCGTTGCACCCCCAGGCGAGTCAAACAACGCCATCACGCCTGCCAAAGTGGTAAAGTCCGCTGGCGGGCGACCCATTGGTCCACCGTCCGAAATCCAGCCTGCCATCAACGGGATTATCAGGCCCGCATAGAGGCAGGCGAACAAGACCGCCCCTGCAAAAAAGACAAAAGGCACAACGCGCGCCCGTTTCGGTGCAAACGCCAAAATCACCCACCACAGCAAAGCCCATGCGTTGGCGAACCCAAATATCATGTCCCAGTTCATTTTATCGTCTAGCCCCTTTTAACCCGCATCAGTCTAGCCTATCGGTGGATTATGAAAAGACCTGATCCCTTTACCCTGTTTGACGACTGGTTTGCCGAAGCGCGCACCACCGAAATCAATGACTCCAACGCCATGGCATTGGCGACCACGGGTGCCGATGGCCAGCCTTCGGTCCGCATGGTCCTGTTAAAAGGCCATGGCCGCGATCTGGGCACGCATGGCGGATTTATATTCTACACCAATTTTGAAAGCCGCAAGGCCACGCAATTGTCCGACAATGCGCATGTTGCCTTGCTATTTCACTGGAAATCCTTGCGGCGGCAAATTCGGATTGAGGGTGCGGCCAATCCCGTCGACGACGCGACCGCTGACGCCTATTTTGCCACGCGCTCGCGCAATTCGCAGCTTGGCGCTTGGGCGTCCGACCAGTCGCGCCCGCTGGCCGACCGCGCCACGTTTGAAGCCCGCTTTGCCGAGGTGGAGGCGCGTTTTGAAGGTCAAGACGTCCCGCGTCCGCCACATTGGTCCGGCTGGATGGTGAACCCAAAGCGTATCGAATTTTGGCAAGACCGCGAATTCCGCTTGCACGAACGCTGGCTGTATGAACGCGACGGCGACGGCTGGACAAGCGGCATGTTATACCCATGATATTAAAACGATGAGCCTTGGGCATAATCACCATCAATATGCGCATATTGTTTTAACCAAGCGCGCGGCCATAGCCAGCGTATCGGTAGCGTTGTTTCTGCTGGCGCTGAAGATATTTGCCGCAGCGCAAACCGGTTCAGTCGCCTTATTGGCCTCATTGGCGGACACGGGCTTTGATGTTTTGGCATCCTTGCTGACATTGTTCAGCGTCCGTTATGCCGCCATGCCCGCCGATGATGACCACCGGTTCGGCCATGGCAAGGCAGAGGCGCTGTCTGCGCTGTTTCAGGTCATATTGATCTCCATATCGGCCATATTTATCGCATGGCGCGCCATCATGCGCTTGGGCGCGCAGGAACAGACCGCGCATCCCGAATATGGCATTGGCGTTTCGGTCATTGCCATCGTCGCAACCTTGGCTTTGCTCGCCTATCAACGGCATGTGGTCCGCAAAACCGGATCGGTCGCTATTCAGGCGGACCATGTGCATTATCAAAGCGACTTGTTGCTCAACATCGCGGTGATCGTTGCAATATTGCTCGACAATATGCTGCATGTGCGGGGGGCCGATCCGTTGTTCGGCATTGCGATTGCCGCTTGGTTATCATGGGGCGCATATCGCGCCGCGCAGCTAGCGCTTGACCAGTTGCTGGACCGCGAATGGCCGGAGGAAAAACGTCGGCGTTTCATTGAAGTTGCACTGCGCCATCCTGAATTGCGCGGCATTCACGATATGCGCACCCGTTCCAGCGGCACGCATGATTTCTGCCAATTCCATGCATGGGTGGACCCGAATATGACGGTTGCGGCGGCACATGACATCATGGATGCGGTGGAACAAGCGTTGATGGACGCATTTCCGGGCGTTGAAGTCTTGATTCACCCTGACCCGGAAGGCCATAAGGATGAGATGGGCTATATCCCATCAGAAACGATTGAGCATTGAGGAGGGCACCGATGACTGAACTGCCTTATTATCACGTAGACGCCTTTGCTGACCGTCCCTTCACGGGTAATCAGGCCGCCGTGATGCCGCTGACTGAATATTTGGATGACGCCGTGCTTCAGGCGATTGCGGAGGAAAATAATTTCGCGGAAACCGCCTTTTATGTGCCCGACGCAACGGGCGCGGCGGATTATGAACTGCGTTGGTTTACGCCAGCGTTAGAAGTTCGCCTCTGCGGCCATGCGACATTGGCAAGCGGGCATATCATCTTGAGCCAAAATCCCGCGCTGGATCGCGTCACATTGCGCACGCGCAAAGCAGGGATACTGGAAGTGCGCCGCAAAGGCGATGCTTATGCTGTGGCCCTACCCGCCATTCCGACCGAGCAAGTCGAAAATGCGGACATGATGGCGGCGATGGGTGGCAAGCCTTTGTCGATGCGCAGCAACCCCGACAATTACAATATGTTTGTCTATGCCACCGCTGCCGAGATATTGGCGCTTAAACCCGATTTGAAGGCTTTGGCGACGTTGGGGAATAAGAGCTTCACCGCCACCGCACGCGGCGACGACACCGACATAATCAGCCGCGTATTCGTCCCCGGCGCGGGCATTGATGAAGACAGCGTCACGGGCAGCGCCCATGCGGTGATCGCGCCTTATTGGGCATCGGTGCTTGGCCGCGACCGCTTCACCGCCTATCAGGCATCGGCACGCGGCGGATATTTGGGCTGCGAATTGGACGGCGACAGAGTTTGGTTGTCAGGCCAATGTTTTACGGTAGTAAAGGGAAGGTTCAGCTTGCGCTGAATATCAACGACATTCCATAGGTTAAAGGATCATATATGCTGAAGTCATTCGCCGTCTTGTCGGCACTCCTGCTTTCACCCGCCGTCATGGCGCAAGATGCACCGCCGCCCCCGCCAAGCGGCGGCATGCCACAACCCGAACAGATTTTCGCGTTCATGGACGCCAATAAGGACGGCTTTATCGCAAAGGATGAGGCGCAAGGCCCATTGGCTCAGTATTTTGCGAATATTGATGCCGATAAGGACGACAAGATTTCTTTGGAAGAATTGAAAACCGCTATGGCAGCACTGCGTCCGCCAGAGCCCACACAAGGCGGCAGCGAATAATCACTGCCTGATTTGTAAACACACAAAATGCGCGGGAAGCCAAGTGGCCTCCCGCGCGTTTTTGCGTATCAGGCGACGGTAGCCTTGCGGATGACGCCGGGGTTCGCAGGTGGCTCACCCTTTGGCAAAGCGTCAACATGCTCCATACCGCTGATCACTTGGCCCCAGACGGTATACTGACGGTCCAAGAAGCTGGCATCGTCAAAGCAGATGAAAAACTGGCTGTTGGCGGTGTTCGGATCATTGGTCCGCGCCATGGAGCAAACGCCACGCACATGGGGCTCGGCGTTAAATTCCTGCTTCAGATTTGGCTTCGACGAACCGCCCATGCCCGAGCCATTGGGGCAACCGCCCTGCGCCATGAAGCCGGGGATGACGCGGTGAAACTTCACGCCGTCGTAAAAGCCTTCACCAACAAGCTCCGTGATGCGGGCAACGTGGTTGGGGGCAAGATCAGGACGCAGCTTGATAACAACGTCGCCGCTATCGAGCGAAAGGGTAAGCGTTTCATCGGCCATATTGATAGTCCTTCAGGCTTGGGAAATGGATGATGGCCGCACTAGGGTATGCATCGCTGTGGTGCAAAGCCAAAATCATTGCATTTTGACGCCGCCTGCGTAGGAGGGGCGAATATTTACTATAACGTCTCAGATGGAAAAATGGGAGGCCCGCAATTGACCAGCGACATCGCCAACCCGACCGTCATTGACCCCGAAATCGTGGAAACGCTGGACGAAGACAATCGCCTGACACGCGACTATGTTGACCGCGTTCTCGATGCGGTCGAGGATGGCAATCTCAACGAAGTCTACCGGCTTGTAGAGCCGCTGCACGAAGCCGACATTGCCGACCTGCTCGAACTGACGCCATCCGAACGGCGCGGCCTGCTCGCCATCAGCCTGGGCGACCTCATGAGCGCCGAGGTGTTGGCCGAGGTCAACGATTATGTCCGCGAAGACATCATTGACGCCCTGCCTGCGTCGCAAGTGGCGGGGCTTGCCGGGCAGTTGGATACCGATGACGCGGTTGCGATTATCGAAGATATGGAGGCGGAGGACCAGCAAGCCGTTTTGGCCGAGCTGGACCCCGAAGACCGTGCGGTCATTGAAGATGCTTTGTCCTATCCCGACGAATCCGCTGGCCGTATCATGCAGCGCGAACTGGTCGCGGTGCCGGAACATATGACCGTTGGTCAGCTCATCGATTATCTGCGCGATCGCCAAGACCTGACCACAGAATTCTGGGAAGTTTTCGTCGTCGATCCGCAGCATAAGCCCGTTGGTACATGCAAATTAAGCTGGATCATGCGCAGCCAGCGCAAGGTGCCAGTCAGCGAAATCATGATGCATGAACAAACGCTCATCCCGGTCGATATGGATCAGGAAGAGGTCGCGTTACGCTTTCAGAAATATGCGCTGATCTCCGCCGCTGTTGTCGATGGTTCTGGCCGCTTGGTGGGTGTCATCACCGCCGATGACATTGTCCATATTGTGCAGGAAGAAGCCGACGAGGATATTCTGCGGCTGTCGGGTGCAGGCGAAGGCGACATTAACGAGCCGATTTCGGATAGCTACAAGGCGCGTGTCCGCTGGCTGATTGCCAATTTGGGCACGGCTATGGTCGCAAGTTTCATCATTGCGCAATTTGGCGCGGCGATTGAAACGATGGTCGCGCTCGCGGTGCTAATGCCCATCGTCGCGTCGATAGGCGGCAATGCAGGGACGCAGACTTTGGCCGTGACGGTGCGCGCGCTCGCCACCAATCAGCTCACCCAATCGAACACCATGCGCTCAATTTGGCGCGAGATACGGGTCGCCTTGCTCATCGGCGCAACAATCGCGGTGATCGCAGGTCTGGGCGCGGGCGTGATTTTTGGCAACTGGCTGCTCGCGAGTGTCATTGCGGTGGCGATATTGTGCAACATTTCATTGGCAGGCCTATCGGGCGTCGCCATTCCGGTGCTGTTGGATCGGCTCGACCAAGACCCCGCGGTTTCAAGCTCTATTTTCGTTACAATGATTACCGATTCGATGGGCTTCCTCATCTTTCTGGGCCTCGCAGTGTTCAGCGGCCTTGCTGGTTAGCCGCGCCGTTCGCACATAATTCTTATGCCATTGAACATGACCAAAATCGCCTTTGGCGCACAAAGCCCGCAGCATTTGCGCGAACGCCTTGCGACCTATGCCCAAGACGGCGAAGTCCGCTTAACCACCCGCTATTTGCCCAAGCGCGTCGCCGAAATGGCGGGCGGCTCGCTCTATTGGATTCACACGCATACGATCATCGGCAGAAGCCCGATTATCGGCTTTATGGAAAATGGTGCTGGCCGCCATTGGATCCGCATTGTGCCCCAACTCATCACCGTCCGCTCCACCCCCAAGCGCGCGCATCAGGGCTGGCGCTATCTCGAAGAAGCCAACACCCCGCCCGATCTGGATTCGGTAGAAACCGACGGCCGCGACGAAATGTCACCAAAGATGCT
>JAEMTM010000209.1 GCA_016462305.1 Sphingomonadaceae bacterium
TGGCGGAGAGATAGGGATTCGAACCCTAGGTACCGTCACCGGCACGCCGCATTTCGAGTGCGGTGCTTTCGACCACTCAGCCATCTCTCCGCAATGCATAGGGACTGGTCATTGCCGTAAAAACGGCGCATTCCTATGACAGAGCGGGGCCATTAACCGAAGTTTTTTGCTTTGCCAAGCCACAAGGTTGATTTGCGCGTGAGAAGATACGATATTGGCGTTATGAATCATCCAACACGCGCTCCCGACATTGTTGAAACGGCGTTTTCGATTGGTGATGTTGTGCGCCATCGCTTATTCGATTTTCGTGGCGTGGTGTTCGACATTGATCCTGTTTTTGCCAATAGCGAGGAATGGTATCAGTCCATCCCGGAACCCGTGCGCCCTGCCAAGGATCAACCATTTTACCATTTGTTCGCCGAAAATGCCGACAACAGCTATATCGCTTATGTAAGCCAGCAGAATTTACTTGCCGACCATCAGCAAGGACCAATCAACCACCCCGGTATTGATGCGGTTTTTGAAGGGTGGAATGGCGACCAATATCAACTCAAACGGCGTATGCGTCAGTAAACTTTGCTTGGCATCGGCGCGATGGCCAAGCCGCGTTACATTGCATCCCCCAAAGCATCCCCCAAAATCCAGTCGACCCCTGCGTCGGCATGCATTTCGGTGCTGTCATAAATAGGCAGGACATTGGCTTTGGTATCGACCAACATGCTTAATTCGGTGCAGCCCAGCACAACCGCCTTGATGCCTTGTTGATCAATTTCGGTGATGATCGTTTTCAACGTCCGTTCGGAATCGCGTTTTATTACGCCGTGCATCAGCTCGTCATAAATGATGCGCTCAACGTCTTGGACGTCGTCCATCTCGGCGGGCAATAAGGATACGCCATGCTTGACGAGGCGCTGACGATACCAGTTTTCGGCCATGACATTTGCCGTGCCTAATAATGCGGCAGACGAGACCGCGTCGGCCTTCATCTTCGCACCGACCGCGTCGGCAATGTGGATCAGCGGGATCGAAACCGCTCCGGCGACATCATCAAACACTTTATGCATGCTGTTGGCGCAAATAAGCAAGGCGGTGGCGCCTGCTTGCTCCAGACGGCGCGCTGATGCGATCAGCACTTCTGCAACATGTTCCCAGTCTTCTGATGTGCTGGCCTTGCCAACGTCGCAGAAATTGAGGCTCTCGATCAGCAACGGCGCATTGCACGTCCCGTTGGTCCGCCGCAGCACCTGTTTATTGATATGTGCGTAATATAGTTCAGTGGAATACCAGCTTAACCCACCGATCAGACCCAGTTTACGCATGTTTTTCCGTCCTTCAAATGCCGTCGCCCCAACGCCGGTCGGGGCCTATCACCCCTGTCCGTTTTAACCGCATGTCGCGCTGGGCGCCCGCCGCCGCTGGGGCGACATATTAGTGCTGTAATGCTTTGACAATGTCCTCACACATCTTCTTCGCATCGGCGAGAAGCATCATCGTTTGATCCATGTAGAACACGTCATTATCGACGCCGGCATAGCCAACGCCGCCCATCGAACGCTTCACGAAGAACACGGTCTTTGCCTTGTCCACGTCAAACACCGGCATCCCGTAAATCGGCGAGGTCTTGTCGGTTTTCGCCGCGGGGTTCACAACGTCGTTTGCGCCAATGATGAAGGCGACATCGGCTTGCGCAAATTCGCTGTTAATATCCTCAAGCTCGAAAACTTCGTCATAGGGCACCGATGCCTCGGCCAACAAAACGTTCATGTGGCCGGGCATACGTCCGGCAACAGGGTGGATGGCATATTTTACCGAAACGCCCTGTTTCTTCAAAACATCTGCCATTTCGCGCAAGATATGCTGCGCCTGCGCAACCGCCATGCCGTATCCGGGCACGATGATAACGCTTTCGGCCTGTTGCATCATATAGGCCGCATCTTCGGCAGAGCCGCGTTTCCAAGGACGCTGTTCCTTGGCTTCGCCGCCCGATACAGCCGCCTCCGCGCCAAAGCCGCCCGCGATCACGCTGATGAAGCTGCGGTTCATGGCCTTGCACATGATATAAGACAAAATCGCGCCCGAAGAGCCGACCAATGCGCCTGTGATAATCATCGCCGTGTTGTGCAGCGTGAAGCCCATGGCGGCGGCGGCCCAACCGGAATAGCTGTTCAGCATCGACACCACGACGGGCATATCCGCGCCGCCGATGGGAATGATGAGCAAAAAGCCAATGAGGAAAGCAAGCGCGGTAACGGTCCAGAAAATCCAGGGGCTTTGGTCCACGGTGAAGTAACCAATGAGGCCCAAGATCGCTGCCAAAGTGCCCAGGTTGATGACATGGCGCAGCGGCAAGAGGATAGGCGCGCCCGACATTTTGCCCGCCAGCTTCAGGAAAGCGATGACTGAGCCTGAAAAGGTGATCGCGCCAATGGCGATGCCCAAGCCCATTTCAACGCGGCTGACGGGGTTTATAAGGCCGTCTTCACCGACAATGCCAAAGGCAACGGGGTTGAGGAATGCGGCAGCAGCAACCAGCACTGCGGCCATCCCAACGAGCGAGTGGAACGCAGCGACAAGCTGCGGCATGTC
>JAEMTM010000210.1 GCA_016462305.1 Sphingomonadaceae bacterium
TAGCTCAGTGGTAGAGCACTGTGTTGACATCGCAGGGGTCGCAAGTTCAATCCTTGCTACGCCCACCATATTTTCCTTGGCGATGTCTGCATTCCTGAGCGTGCTAAGTGTAGCTGCGACTTGGCGGCGTTCCGGTCCAGTTTTTATACGCCCGCGTAAACGCGCTTAGATCGCTATACCCAAGCAGCAGCGCGATCTCACCCAAGGAGCGGGTGTCTTCCATGAAGTAGAGCTTGCACAAGTCCTTGCGTACCAAATCAAGCAAGTCGCGGAAGGACATACCCTCATTGACCAGTTTACGCCGCAATGTCCGTTCGCTCATGCCAAAAGACGCGGCCATTCGGTCCAACGTCGGCGGTGACTTGTCCAGCTCGCTTGTGAGATAGAAATAGCTGAAGGCCAATTGGGTTTTGCCTGCTAACATCCACTTGGCCGGAAGCTCGTACCGGTCCGACTCTGCATCCAGCAACGCCTGATTGGCGAACGGCGACGGACGAAATACCTGTCGCCCAGCGATTTCCAAACGCGTTTGCGGCATTCCGAATTCTACCGGACATCCAAAAGCAGCGTCATAAATAGCCGTGCCAAATTGGGGCTGATGCTGAAAATGCACCGCCCGAAGCAGAGGTGGTTCGTTCAGCACCTGCCGTGACAAACGCGCGAAGGCCATTACCGAAAACTCGACAAAACTGGCGTAACTCTGCACGCGGTCGGGTGCGTATTCCCATATAAAAAACGGTGGTTTGCCATCCGAGTGAAAGGTCGTTCGCACCATATTCTGCCGCAGCGGTTGAATACGCACATGCGCCCGAATCACTGAGGCAAGATCGAGTTCGAGACGCGTGACATAGCCAAAGTCGGAGAAGTTCTGCATCGCAGCCTTGTCGCCAAGCCGCAGGTGCACCGCCGGATCGTTAAAATAGCCCTGCAATATTTTCAAATAACGCAACGCGACTTGCGCGGAAATCCGGCTTAAGGGATTGCGCAGCTTTGTTTCATCAAGGCCAATGGCGGAAATAAGCTCTCGCTTGTTCGCGCCCTCGGCGACTGCGGCACGCAATATCCGGGCGGCAAGACTTGCCGACATTGTGTCGGGCGGGATAGCCTTTACATTCTGCAGCAGATCGTCAATCCAGTTATAAATCGGATGTCTCCCTTTGGCGATATCACAGGGTTCAACACGCAACGCATTCCGACGCAAGCCAGTTTTCGTCCGCGGCTTGCCGCATTGATTTTGCATCGCTAAGCCAAAAGCATGAACTTAGCATCGCTTCTCGCCCAGTTTTCACCCGGCGCCACGACTCACACAATCTCCATTCCGCTAAGCTGGCATCAGGGACGCACGGCCTATGGCGGCCTGAGCTCCGTTCTGGCCTATCAGGCGGCAAAGCTGGCAGCGGATGATCTTCCCCCTCTGCAATCGGCTCAGATTGCGTTTGTGGGGCCTCTGGCGGGCGAAATAGAGGTTGGTGCGCATATTCTGCGGCGTGGGAAGAACACCGCGTTTATTCAGGCCGATATATCAGGCGCAGATGGCGTTGGCCTGACATGCAATTTCATTTTCATGAAGCGCAGGCAAAGCCATTTGGATTATGCGAATATCCCGGCTCCGGACTTCCCGCTTATCCCAACGACCGATAATGTGCGCAGCGGCCCACCAGAGTTTTTCACGGGTCATATGCAATATCCAGACAAAAGGCTGGAGCTTGGGATGGCGACCAATCGGCTCGCAAGCTGGCATCGGCTGACCGAGCATCAAGGGCTGGACCCAATTGCCGAGCTTATCTGCATCGGTGACGCCCTGCCGCCGTCGGCCATGGGACTCATGACCGAAAAGGGCATGGTGAGCTCCATGAACTGGCAGATCAATATGTTGACCGATGCGCCAACCACCGAAAATGGCTGGTGGTATCTATCCAGCGAAACGCACCACGCCGCCAACGGCGCAAGCAGCCAATATATGACGGTCTGGAACAGCCGCGGCGAAGCGGTGCTAACGGCTATGCAATCGGTCGCGATTTTCGTCTAAACAGTTGGCTTTGTCCGGGCATAGCGGATGGCAAGCATGACAAGGCCAATAACGATAAAATTATCGACGAAGGTTTTGTAGAACAGCCAATTGTCGGTCGTCAGCAACTTTGCAGCGCCATAATTCAACGCCGCCATAATCAGCCCGATCACGCCCATGACGATTGCAAAGCGGCCCGCATGAATATCCGAATATGGCATATAGCGCGCCAAGCCTTTGCCGATATACCGCCCTCCGCGCGCACCATCGATGATGAAGAAGCTGGCGGCAATCAATCCTGTGACTGTGCCACGCAGCTTTATCCATTCGTCATCATTCAACAAGACTGCAAGGCCCGCCGATATGCAAAGCATGAGGATGCCAAACAAAGCAAGGCCACCCGTGACATCGATTTTTGTGATGCGTTGGAACGCGACAAGGCCAAAGCCGACGACAACACCAACCAAGGCGGCGGTTTGTAAATCGGTCATTTTGGCTATGAAGTAGAATAATAAACCAGTGGCCACATCAATGGCAAAAGGCAGGCGGTTGTGGGGCGCAAATACGCCGCTAT
>JAEMTM010000005.1 GCA_016462305.1 Sphingomonadaceae bacterium
TCTGCGCCTCTGCGTGCGCACCAAATCGCCGCACGACCCAATATGCTGGACCTACGTCGCCAGCCGACCTATTAGGTTTTGAACATGGAGTTACAAATGACGGAAACCACAGCCTTTGTCCGCCCTGATGTGGCCTTATTCCTGCAATTTTTGAACGCGGTTCCCGGTCCTAAATTTTGGGAGGTTTCCGCCGATGAAGCCCGCGCGATAACGACTGCCATGCGGGATGTTGCCGATGCGCCAGTGGGTGAACTTGCCGTCATGCGCGATATAGATATTCCCGGCCCCGCAGGAACAATCCCCGCACGAATTTATGACAGCCGCGCCGAGCGTGGTCCTGGCCCTGTTATGGTGTTTTACCATGGCGGCGGCTTTGTGATCGGCAGCCTGTATACATATGAGCCTTATTGCGCCGAAGTCGCGCGATTGCTCGACCTGCCAGTTATCTCCATCGATTATCGCCTATCGCCGGAATATCCCTTCCCCGCGCCTGCGGAAGATTGCGAAGCCGCAACGCGGTGGGTCGCGTCTAGCCCGGCGGAATTGGGCTTGACGGTAACGGGTCTCATCACATCGGGCGATAGCGCGGGCGGCAACCTGACCATTGTGACCAGCATGGCACTGCGCGACAAGCCTGCTGCCGTCCCAGTGCTATTGCAGTTTCCCATTTACCCTGTCGTCACGCTTGACCCCGATTGGCCAAGCATGCGCGAATTTTCCAATGGCTATTTGCTGACCGAAGAAGCCATGAGCTATTTCGGCCAAGGCCATGCAGCGGTGCCGGGTGACTATCGCTCGGAACCACTGAACTTCCCACAGGAAGGCATGCCGCCCAGCCTGGTGACCACCGCCAGCCTAGACCCCTTGCGGGATCAGGGCCTTGCCTATGTGGAAAAGCTGAAACAAGCAGGCGTTCATGTGCAACATATCAGTGCCGATGGCAATATCCACGGCCATATCAACATTCGCCAAGCCATTCCGTCGGCTCAGGCCGATGTCGAAGGCTATATTAAGGCTCTCAAAAATATGCTCGCCGAAGTGGTGCCATCTGTATGACCGCTTCATTGGACGAACTGCCTTACCGCCCCTGCGCCGGCATCATGCTTGCCAATATGCAAGGCAAGATATTCGTGGGGCAGCGCATGGACAGGCTCGAAGGCACCGACGCATGGCAGATGCCGCAGGGTGGAATTGACGACGGCGAAGAGGCGGAGACCGCTGCTTTACGTGAATTGTTCGAAGAAACCGGCGTCCGCGCTGACCTCGTGGACATTCTCGCCCGCAGCAAGGAAGAGCATTTCTACGATCTACCCGACGATATGATTGGGCAGATGTGGAAGGGCAAATATCGCGGCCAGCGGCAAATGTGGTTTCTCATGCGGTTCAAGGGCACAGATGCCGATATCAACATCGAAACCGCGCATCAGGAGTTTACGAGCTGGCAATGGGTGGACGCCGCGCAGGTGCCGCAACTGATCGTACCGTTCAAAAAGCGGCTATATGAAAATATTCTCTCCGAATTTGCCGACCTGATTTAGCCGATCAATTCGCCTTAGGCTCCGGCGTTGCGCCCAATGTTGCCTTCAGGTCAACCGCACTGGCTTGTGCCTGTTCTTTGCGTGACGCCGCGTCAATGGCGAGCGAAAGCAGGGCGACGGAGGCACAATCGGCGCGGCACACATTGGTCAGACGGGCCATATTCTTGCGTGCCTGCGCAAGCGCGCCTTTTGCAATAAAGGCATCGGCTTGCTCGGCCAAAGCGATCTGGTCGTTGGGATCAATCTCAAGCGCTTCTTTGTAGAGACCGATGGCCTTACCGTTCAACCCTTGAGACTTTACGGCGCGTGCCATGGCGACATAAGCGGCGCGGTTGCGCGGGTCGACCGCGAGCGCGGTCTCATACCAGCCAATTGCGCTATCGACGCGGCCAGCGCTGGCTTCTTCGTCGCCGGTTTTCACCAAAGCGATTGAGCGCGCATCAACATCATTGTCCGCCCGCCCGCCAATGCTGGCGCTCGACATAATGGCGAACGTAAGTGACAGGGCAATGGCCGCAGGAGAAAAACGCATAATCAATATCCAAATATTTTTGCCCCGCGACGCTATCACAGCTTTTGGAGCCTCGCGAAGAAAAATCCATCGCTATTATCATGTAATGGCGTCAGCAGCACACCATCGCCATCTGCACGGCCCATAGAAACGCCGGTTTCCACCGCGCGCCAGCCATTATGCGATTTCAAAAACGCTGCCACTTGCCCCTTGCCCTCATTTTCGATGAGCGAGCATACAGCATATACCAAATGCCCACCCCGTGCGACCATTTCCGAACCAATGTCGATCAGCTTGGCCTGTTCATCGACCACACGCTTCAACCGTGCAGCGTCCAAACGCCAGCGCGTTTCGGGGTTCCGCCGCCACGTCCCACTGCCAGAGCAAGGTGCGTCGATCAGCACAAGGTCGCAGCCGCCCTTCAGGTCAGACAGCATGTCCTTCTCTTTATTTGGGTTCAGCAACCGTGTTTCGACATTTGTCGCCCCTGCCCGTGCTGCGCGGGGTTTTAGCTGGTCAAGCCGGTTGCGATTGGTGTCGGTGGCAATCAAGCGTCCAGCGTTGCGCATCGCCGCGGCCAAGGCAAGCGTCTTGCCGCCCGCACCAGCGCATAGGTCAAGCACAATATTAAGCCCCTTGGCCTGACAGGCCTCGACGATGAGCTGGCTACCCAAATCCTGAATTTCAACCTGGCCATTTTCAACCGCAGCATGGCTGTCGATCGCAGTGCCGCCCGGCAAGCGCAGCGCAAAGTCGAGCGCGGGCAATATCTCCGCCTCTGGCAGCAACGCGGCAACTTCGTCGCGGCGGGCCTTTAACGCATTGACGCGCAGGTCCATCGGGGCGCGGTCCAGCAAGGATGCCTGCTCGGTTTCATCGACAAGTGCGGAGAATAAAGGCTTTATCCATTTGGGCAAAGCGCCCCCCGTTGATCGGGCCTCCGCCGGGTCAATGACCGCCGGGCCATAATCGCTGCCGTCGAATAAAGCGGCCAATTCCGGATCCGCATCCGCCATCGCGGCGAAGGCCGAACGCGCGGTTGCCGGGCGCTTACCAAACCGCCGAATAACACCCCACGCCAAATCACGCACCGCGCGGCGGTCATTCGATCCTGCATAGCGGCGCTCGGCAAAAAAGCGTTTGGCAATCTGATCCGCAGATGCACCGCCATCGCGGGCCGCAAGGATGATGTGGTCAACCAACTCAATGGCCGATTGCAGGCGCGCAGCGGGCCTCATGCCTTAACGCGTCGGGTAATTGGGTGCTTCGCGTGTGATGGTAACGTCATGAACATGGCTTTCCCGTAATCCGGCATTGGTGATGCGCACAAACTGCGCGCGTTCCTGAAGGTCGGCGATAGTGCGCGAACCAGTATACCCCATGGCAGCCTTCACGCCGCCCACAAGCTGATGAATGATGTCGCGTGCCGGCCCTTTGAAAGGCACCTGCCCTTCAATGCCTTCGGGGACCAGCTTCAACTGATCCTTAATATCTTGCTGAAAATAGCGGTCGGCGGATCCACGCGCCATCGCCCCAACACTGCCCATGCCGCGATAGCTTTTATAGGTGCGGCCTTGATACAGAAATGTCTCGCCCGGTGCCTCTTCGGTGCCCGCCAGCAATGATCCGACCATCACCGATGATGCACCAGCCGCAAGCGCCTTGGCAACGTCACCCGATGTCCGCAAACCGCCGTCGGCTATCACGGGAATCCCGGATTTTGCGGCTTCTGTGGCTGCTTCCATAATCGCCGTCAATTGCGGCACGCCAACGCCCGCAACCACGCGGGTGGTGCAGATTGACCCGGGGCCAATTCCAACTTTGACGCCATCTGCGCCCGCATCAATCAACGCGCGGGTGGCGGCGGCGGTTGCGACATTGCCGGCCACAATTTGAACCTCTGGCGCCATGCGCTTGATTTCGGCAACGGCAGCGGCAACCATCGCGCTATGGCCATGCGCGGTGTCCACAACGATCAAGTCGCATTCCGCGTCAATTAACGCTTTTGTATAGGCCAAGCCCTTTTCACCCACGGTGGTCGCTGCGGCGACGCGCAAGCGTCCGGAGCTATCCTTGGTGGCATTGGGGTATAAAACTGCTTTTTCTATATCCTTGACCGTAATCAGCCCAATGCAATGATAGGCATCGTCGACAACCAACAGCTTTTCAATCCGCCGCTGATGCAGCAAACGCCTTGCTTCTTCTTGGGTGACGGACGCTGACACCGTCGCCAAATTTTCATGCGTCATCAGCTCGGACACAGGCTGCGAAGGATTTTCGGCAAAGCGCACGTCGCGGTTGGTCAATATACCCGCCAGCTTGCCACTCGCCTCCAATACTGGAATGCCGGAAATGGCATTTGCGAGCATCAACGCCTGCGCCTCGGCCAAGGTTGCATCCGGCGCGATGGTGATTGGGTTGACGACCATGCCGCTTTCAAAACGCTTCACCTGACGCACCGCGGCGCATTGCTCTTCGATGCTGAGATTGCGGTGCAAGACACCAATGCCGCCAAGCTGCGCCATGACGATGGCCATGCGCGCCTCGGTCACGGTGTCCATCGCCGACGACAAAACGGGGATGTTCAATGCGATGCTTTTGGTCAGCCGCGTGCGCGTGTCCGCTTGGCTGGGCAAAATGTCCGACGCACCCGGCTGCAACAGCACGTCGTCAAATGTCAGACCGAGGGGAATTTCTTTCATGGGGCCACCGCTTTATGCTTTGATTCGTGGCGGCCCATGTAAACAGTAACCCTTTTATTCGCCAGCCTTCTTCGATTTATATTTTCGCGTGTCGGCAAAGTAATGGCCAAGCGCAATGTGCAGGTCGGTATCTTCGGCTGCACCGCCCAATTCGGTGCTGTCGGTCAACTCGTCATTTGGGCCATGATAGTCGCTACCCAAAAATTTCTGCAAGAGGTTCAGGTCGGCGAATGAACCGTTCACCATCAACGCAGGAACGCCCTTTTGCGCCAGCGCCCACCCGTCCTGCCGTTGAATGAAGGCATTGGCATCGGTTGATTCTTCAATCGCACGGCCCGTCTTTTTTGCCACGGTTTCAACCACGGCATCCAGCGGCGTTGTTCCCCTGCCAATAATCGCCACCTTCGACCCGCGTGGTGCAATCGCAATCGTATCGATATTTAACGACAATATGATCTGGTCCAAAGGCAGCACAGGTTTATCGGCAAAGGCATAAGCGCCCAGCAAACCGCTTTCCTCTGCTGTGGTCGCCAGAAAATAAATGTCGCGGTCATGCTTCTTCTTTGCCAAGGCTTCGGCAACTTCGTTCATCACCGCAATGCCGCTGGCATTATCAACGGCGCCATTGCAAATACGGTCGGGCGCGTCTTCTGGCGCACAAATGCCCAGATGGTCCCAGTGCCCCATGAACAACAACGCACCGCTATTTTTCTTGCGCCCAGCAATCTTGCCGATGACATTTGAACTGTTGAAACGATAAAGGTCTGTTTTCACGTCAAAATCTGCATCAATGCCAAGCGCTTCGCCCGCATAATCCGCCTGTTTGGCGTTGGCGCGCAACTTGTCCCAATCTTGACCAGCCGCCGTGACCAGCCCGACAACGAACTCGGTGCTGATCGCGCCCTCCAATGCCGCGCGCTTTTCTCGCGCCTCAAGCGCGATGGGTCGCGACAAAAGCTGACGGCGCAATGTTAGCCAATTGCCTTGGCTACCCCCCACAAAAATCACCGCCTCTGCACCCGCCGCGATCAAGGCTTCGCGCCGCGCTCGGGGTGATTTCATGCTATCCGGCACATTTTCGGCATCAAATAGAACAATCGCCGCCTTAGCTTTGACATCAGCGGCGACCTGACCATTCGCGGTCACGCCTGATCCGGTGAATATCAATGGCAAATTGCTGCGCGCATAGGCCGCTTGCTTGCCGATTAGAACAATATCGTCCGAAACGATCCGCAATTTGCGTCCCTTTGCCGTGAACGCATAATTAGAACTGCCCTGCCCGCGTTGAATGAGGGGCACCGGGTCAAACCAGCTACCGTCCGCAGCCGCAGGTTTCAGCCCGGCCTTGGCCCATGCTTCGGCAATATATTTTACCGTCTTTGCCTCGCCCGCCGTGCCAGGCTTGCGGCCTTCAAATGCATCGCTGGCGAGTATCTCGATATGACCGCGCAAATCGGCTTCTGTCACCGCCTTGGAAAAAGATGGGCTTGCCGCCAAGGCGACCAGACCGAGGAAAATTGGCGCATGGACAAGACGCATGAGAGTTCGCTCCAGACTAAGACTCGACACCACCCGTCGCATGTCGGGCACGTTCTGTCGTCAAATGAACGCCCTACATCCATCAATGCATTCATGCGAGCCTTAAATGAACATCGCGCACCTCAACTCGCCGCAATTTTTGCGACCGCCTGCGCTGGGGCGACGGATTTTGTAACTCGGTCGACTGTGGCAGTATGCGATATTGTAAAATGTGGTAAATGCTTCCGCCAATGTCCGATTTTGCTTGCAACGCGTGCATAATCCAACACAGAATGTAATCCGTCAAACGGGAGGATTTTCATGGAATATTTCTTCGGCCTACTGGCCCTGATCGTCATCATCTTTGTGATGATGGGCGTAACTGTGGTGCAACAAGGTTTTGTGTACACCATCGAACGGTTCGGTCGCTACACTTATGCGGCGCAGCCGGGTCTCACTATCATCATCCCGTTCTTCGACCGTGTTGGCCGCAAGGTGAATGTTATGGAGCAAGTGCTCGACATTCCGGGGCAGGAAATCATTACTAAGGACAACGCCATGGTCGGCGTCGATGCGGTTGTGTTTTTCCAAGTGCTCGATGCCGCTAAGGCCGCTTATGAGGTATCTGACCTGTATAACGCGATCATGCAGATTACGACGACCAACCTGCGGACCGTGATGGGCAGCATGGACCTTGACGAGACCCTGTCGAAACGCGACGACATCAATGGCCGCCTGCTTTCGGTGGTTGACCATGCCACCAGCATGTGGGGCGTGAAGATCACCCGTGTTGAGGTGAAGGACATTCGCCCGCCCGCCGACATTTCCAACGCCATGGCGCGTCAGATGAAGGCGGAGCGCGAAAAGCGTGCGCAAATATTGGAGGCCGAAGGCCTGCGCGCCGCCGAAATCCTACGCGCCGAGGGTGAAAAGCAAAGCCAGATTCTACAGGCGGAAGGCCGTAAAGAAGCCGCCTTTCGCGATGCCGAAGCCCGCGAACGTGAAGCAGAGGCCGAAGCCAAAGCCACCGTCATGGTGTCCGAATCCATCGCGTCATCAGGCACGCAGGCGCTGAATTACTTCATTGCCCAAAAATATACCGAAGCGATCAGCCAGTTTGCGACATCGCCCAATGCCAAGACCATATTGTTCCCGGTTGAGGCGACGCAATTAATTGGCACGCTTGGCGGCATTGGCGAGCTGGCGAAAGAGGCGCTGGCCCCAAAGGACGCATGAGCGCATAAGCGCATAAGGGGCGGCAATATGGACCGTCGCTCCCTATTTCGTCATTCCCGCGGGCGTGACAAATGGTTATGATGAACCACCGAAGGCGCAGGAGTGAACATATGGCAGAATGGCTCGACACAATATCAACGCACTGGTTCTGGCTATCGCTTGGGCTGATCTTGGGTGTGGCCGAAATGGTTGCACCGGGTTTCTTCCTGATGTGGCTTGGCCTTGCCGCGTTGATTGTCGGCATATTGGATTATTTCCTGCCGATCACCCTTGCCTATCAAGTCGCGATGTTCGCCATATTGTCGGTCCTTACTGTCTTTGCCGGCAAGAAATTTCTGCAAAAAAATCCCATTGAATCCGATGACGTCAATCTGAATGATCGCGGCGCGCGCATGACTGGCGAAATCGTCACCGTGGTTGAACCCATCGCCAACGGCCATGGCCGCGTGAAAGTCGGAGACAGCGTATGGAACGCGCGCGGCATGGATGCAGCTATGGGGGCCAACGTGCGCGTCATCGGGGCGGACGGCGCGGTGTTGTTGGTTGAGGGCACCTGAGCGGATATTGCCACGCTTGCAATGTAGGATTTGTTTTGCGAGAGTCGGTCGCGTCAGCGCCTTTTGGCGTGGACGCGGTTCTTTGACATCGTGATATCGGGTGCGTCGCTGGCCATATCGTTGCCCGCAATGACCAAATTTTTTCTATAGGCATACGGCCCTATCAGCAGTGCCGTTCAAGTGTGATTTCAGTGTGAACTTGTCAGCATTTCTGCGGGTTTCGGCGGAATAAGCGGTGTCAGAAATGGCTCGGACTTGGTTCAGAATGCACCATCCGCTCGTCGTCCTGAACGTGTTTCAGGACAACGCAGAACCGTTGCTTGTGATGCTGAAACAAGTTCAGCATGACGAAGGTCAGGATGACGGAGAAAAACTTCGTGCGGCGCGATCTGCCGCGCAACCGCGTTAGGGTCAGGACCTAAGCGGCTTTAGGTGCAGACTGCCTTACGCCTTCATCAACATGATCGGCAAATTGCGCGAAATTATCAATGAATTGTTGCGTCAGCTTTTGCGCGGTCACATCATATTCCGCGCTGTCGGACCATGCCGCACGAGGGTCAAGAATGCCGCTGTCAACGCCCGGCACAGCAACCGGAAATTCAAAGCCAAAGTTTGCATCCTTACGGAATTCGGCGTTGTTCAGGCTGCCATCCAGCGCCGCGTTCAAAAGCGCGCGCGTGGCCTTTATCGGCATGCGGCTGATGCCGGGCATCGTTGCCTTGCCACCGGTCCAGCCGGTGTTGACCAGCCAGCATTGGACGTTGCCCTTGGCAATGCGCTCTTTCAACAAATTGCCATAGACGCTGGGGTGACGCGGCATGAATGGTGCGCCAAAGCAGGTGGAGAATGTCGCCTCCGGCTCCGTCACGCCAATTTCGGTCCCGGCAACACGCGCGGTATAGCCCGAAAGGAAGTGGTACATCGCCTGATCGGGCGTCAACCGCGCGATGGGCGGCAACACGCCATAGGCATCAGCGGTCAGGAAAATGATCGTCTTTGGCACGGGGCCCATATTTTTTTCCGAGGTGTTCGGAATATATTCAATGGGGTACGAACCACGGCTATTTTCGGCGAGGCTATTGTCGTCGAAATCCAATTCCCGCGTTTCCGGGTCAATGACCACATTTTCGAGCACGGTGCCAAAACGCTTGGTTGTGGCGAAAATCTCCGGCTCTGCCTCTGCCGACAGGCGGATCATTTTGGCGTAGCAACCACCTTCAAAGTTGAAAACGGCGGTGTCGGACCAGCCATGTTCGTCATCGCCGATCAAAGTGCGGCTTGCGTCGGCGGACAAGGTGGTCTTACCGGTGCCCGACAAGCCAAAAAACACGGCAGTATCTCCGTCGGCACCAATATTGGCCGAGCAATGCATCGGCATAACACCCTTTACCGGCAGCAAATAATTGAGGATGCCGAACACCGACTTCTTCATTTCGCCCGCATAAGCAGTGCCGCCAATCAGGATCAGCTTTTCGGTAAAGTTGACCGCAATCACCGTCTCGCTGCGGCAACCATGGCGCGCCGGGTCCGCGCGGAAGCTCGGCAAATCGATGATGGTATATTCGGGTTCGAAGCTCGCCAATTCATGCGGCGTCGGGCGCACCAGCAGCGTCCGGATGAACAGATTATGCCACGCAAATTCGTTGATGACGCGGACATTGACGCGATGCTCAGGCTGCGACCCGCCGAACAGGTCCGCGACGTATAATTTGTCTTTACCGCCAAGCGCCGCAATGAAATCTGCCTTCAACGCTGCGAAATGCGCCGGGTCCATGGCGACGTTGGATTTGCCCCACCAGATGCTGTTTTCGGTCTCGGCATCGCGAACGATATATTTATCCTTCGCCGAGCGGCCAGTATGCGTGCCAGTTTTGACAACAAGCGGCCCATCCTTGGCCAATATGCCTTCTGCATTGGCCAAAGCGGCCTCTACCAACGGTGCCGTGCCGAGGTTGCAAAATAGTGTCGCATCCGTGCCAAAACCCTGTTGCGAAAGTGAGATATTCAGAGGTGTCGACATTAAATGCTCCGGCAAAAGGTGCGAATCTAGGGCATACGTATGCACTGTGAAGTTGCCGCCGGTATACGATGGATCGTAGAAGGTCAAATAACGGGCGCATCATTTTGCCAGCCACAGTTTATCCACGACAGACTTCGCATGGCATACGCAATAGATTGAACCCCCGACGTTGCCACCCTATAGTCACGCGATGAGCGCCAATATCGCCTTGGTTGATGACGACCGGAACATCCTGACCTCTGTATCGATTGCGATGCAGGCCGAAGGATATGTGACGCGGATATATTCGGACGGCGAAACCGCGTTAAAGGCGTTGATCGAAAATCCGGCGGACCTCGGTATTTTCGACATTAAAATGCCGCGTATGGACGGGCTTGAGCTGCTGCGGCGGCTGCGCGAGAAAAGCGATATGCCCGTTATCTTCCTAACGTCAAAGGATGAGGAGCTGGACGAGGCACTTGGCCTCGCCATGGGCGCCGATGACTATATAACCAAGCCATTTTCGCAACGGCTGTTGATTGCGCGGGTAAAGGCCATATTGCGACGCGCAACCTATGACAAGGTCGCTGGCAATGGCGAGGCGGAGCCCGAACTAGAACCCATGATACGCGGCAAGCTGGAAATGGACCCGGCGCGGCACCACGTCAAATGGGACGGGAGGTCGCTTACCCTTACGGTGACAGAGTTCATGATCCTTGAGGCGCTGGCCAATCGACCGGGCGTCGTGCGCACCCGCGATCAACTGATGGACGCGGCGTATCAGGACGACGTCTATGTGGATGACCGCACCATTGACAGCCATATCAAAAGGCTCCGGCGCAAATTCCGTGAAATTGACCCTGAATTCACCGCTATTGATACACTTTATGGGGCCGGATATCGCTTCGCAGACAGCTGAGCCCGCTGATCTGCAGCTGGGATGGAGCCGGGGGTTATCGCTGACCACCCGCATACTTGCCGTCAACCTCTTCGTGCTTGCTCTGCTGGGTGCTGGTCTGTTCTTCCTCGACAGCTATCGCGTCCGGTTAATTGCAGAGCGCGAAAGCGCAGCCCGCGTTCAGGCCAGCTTCCTGGTATCCAGCCTGCCGCTTATCGCCCCGCAAAAGCGGGACGATTATATCGCCACATTCGGCCAAGTGAACCTGTCGCGGATCCGCGTTTACGACCAAGATGGCACGAAAATATTGGACAGCTTTGCGGGCCGACAACCCACTTATGTCTTTCGCGATCCCGACAGCGAACCTTGGCCCAAAATTGCGGCACGCGGGATGGACGTCTTATTCGATTTCATCGTCGGCGCGGCCAAGCTGGAACGCTTTGTTGAGCCTGTAGAAGATACCCCTTCGGCTTGGCCCGAAATTCGCGCGGCAACGCCTTCCAAAGCCGCCTCGATGGTGCGCTTTGCGCCCGACCTTACGCATGTGATTAGCGCAGCCTCCACTGCGCGTGATCGACGCTTTACTGTGCTGACCACCGCCAATGAACGCGACGTCCGCTTGTTCGTCCGGGCAGAGCGGTTTAACGTCGGCATGTTTTTCGTTTTTGCGCTTGGCATCGGGGTTATGCTTTCCATATTTCTCGCCCGCACCATCGTCCGTCCGTTGCGCCATCTGGCCCGCGCCGCCGTGAAGGTTCGGCTTGGTCGCGCACAAGAGGTTAATGTTCCCCGCCTGCCCTCGCGCCGCGACGAAATTGGTATGTTGGCACGTGCGCTTTCGGATATGAGCATAGCGCTGCGCCAACGGATCGATGCCACCGAAGCCTTTGCCGCCGATGTCGCGCATGAAATTAAAAATCCGCTTGCGTCTTTGCGGTCCGCACTTGATGGCGCAGAGCGGATTGAAGACCCAAAATTGCGTAAACAATTGATGGATGTCGCAAAAGCCGACGTACTTCGATTGGACCGCCTTATAAGCGATATTTCGGACGCCAGCCGCGTGGATTCCCAACTGGCCAAGGCGAAGTTTGAACCTATCGACCTTGGCGACATGATCGAGCAATTGCTTCAAGCACGCGAAGACCGGGGCAGCGACAAAGATGTCGACATTGCCTTTGCCCGACCACTCCGGAAAATCGCGACAGTGATGGGTGAAGATGTCCGTCTTGAACGCATGTTGACCAACTTAATCGATAATGCAGTGTCCTTCTCGCCGCCCGGAGCAGTCGTCGAAATATCCGCGACGCTTGCCGATGAAGACGTCGTCATTCGGATCAGCGATGAAGGCCCGGGGGTGCCACCACAAGAGCGAGAGGCCATTTTCCGACGCTTCCACAGCGAACGGCCAGCGACCGAGAATTTTGGAGAGCATAGCGGGCTTGGCCTCGCCATTGCGCGGACAATTATCGAGGGGCATCATGGCCGCATTGCGGTTCGCGACCGGGTCGATGGCAAAGGCGGGGCATGTTTCGAAATCGCCTTGCCCTGCGCTGCTGCGGCAAGGCTTTAATGTCGGACATGGTGCATGGTAGCGCAGTCGCCATTGACGGAAACGGGGTGCTGTTGCTTGGGCCGTCCGGCAGCGGAAAATCAGACCTGGCGCTTCGCCTGATTGACCGCGGAGCAAAGCTGATCTGCGACGACATATTACACATCGAAAGCTGCAATGGTGTGCCACAACTGACCATTGCGCCAAATATAGCCGGTAAAATAGAAGTGCGTGGCATTGGGATATGCCCCATTGATTTCGTCGATTGCGCACCACTGCGCCTCATCGTGCAATTCGCGCAGGACGCGGACCGCATGCCGCCGGCGCATCAGAGCATAACCATAGCCGGTTACGCGGTGCCCATGTTCAAGCTGGACCCATTTCAGGCGAGCAGCGCATTAAAGGTGGAATGGGCGCTCCGGTCGGTCATTGACGCTGGGTGGCACCCGGTGGCAAACGCCGATGCCACATCGAATGAAAGCGTAACAATGTGACCCAGAACACAGCCTCCGAACCGCAGAAAATCCTGTTGATTACTGGTGTGTCCGGGGCAGGTAAGACAACCGCGCTTAAAACGCTGGAAGACTTGGGCTGGGAAACGGTGGACAATTTCCCGATCAAGCTGGCAGGCCAGTTGCTTAAAATTCCCGTATCGGGCGGTGAGAATGGACCAAATATTCCGCTGGCGCTGGGCTTTGATAGCCGGACACGCGGTTTTGATGCCGAGGCGTTGATTCGGCAAATCAGGAAACTGCAGGCGCAAGCTAATCTTGAAATAATGACGCTGTTTTTGGATTGCGCGGGCGTCGAGATCGAGCGCCGCTACGCGGAGACCCGCCACCGTCACCCGATGGCGCAAGACCGGCCTGCGATGGACGGCATCGCCATTGACCGGGCCGTGATGGAGCCATTTCGCCGATGGGCGGAGGCCGTCATTGATACAAGCAAGCTGTCGGCGCATGATTTGCAAGTCGTCATCCGCGAAAGGTTCAGCAGCGATACGTCACTGCATGCAAATATCACGGTATCAAGCTTTGGCTTTTCGCGCGGAGTCCCGCACAATGCCGACCTGGTATTCGACTTGCGTTTTTTGCGGAACCCGCACTGGGACGGCAATTTGCGGCCGCTGACGGGGTTGGATGCGGCGGTTGCCGAACATGTTGCCGCCGACCCGAAATATGATGAAGCCATGCAGAAAATCCGTGACCTTCTGCGGTTCCTGCTGCCGCTTTACGACACGCAGGGTAAGGCTTATATAAATATCGCTTTTGGGTGCACGGGTGGACGGCACCGGTCTGTGCATGTTGCCGAAACTTTTGGCGCTTGGTTGCGCGAAGATGGCTTTGCCTTGCAGGTGGCACATCGCGATCTGACATCAAGACCGATTGACGCGCTGGAAGAGCCTGCTAACGGCGCAGACAGAATAACGTCGCGACAAGGCAGCAACATCACATGATCGGTTTGATTTTAGTCACGCATGGGAAACTGGCGAACGAGTTTCTTGTCGCGCTTGAACATGTTGTGGGGCCACAAAAGGACGTTGCGACCATCTGCATCGGCCCGCATGATGATATGGAAGCGCGGCGCAATGAAATCGCGGCTGCCATTAAAAAAGTTGATACCGGCAAGGGCGTCATCATCCTATCCGATCTGTTCGGCGGAACGCCTTCAAATCTCGCCATTTCCTTGCTGGATGCCGGACGCGTTGAAGTCATCGCTGGCGTGAACCTGCCCATGCTCATCCGCTTGGATAGCGCGCGCAAAAACCTGGACGTGAAAGAGGCGGTCGCCGCCGCCCGTGAAGCGGGACGCAAATATATCAGCGTTGCTTCTGAAGTGCTTGAAGCTTCACGATGACGCGGATTAGCCGCCCCGTCACTATCGTTAACGTCAAAGGCCTCCACGCCCGCGCCAGCGCCAAATTTGTGACGTTCGTGTCCCGCTTGCCCGAAGGGATCAGCGTTGAGGTCGAGAAGGATGGTCAATCCGTGACTGGCACGTCGATCATGGGCTTAATGATGCTGGGCGCGGCGAAGGGTAGTGAAATTATCATTCATGCCCAAGGTGAACAGGCCGAACTCGCCATTGAAAAGCTGGTTGGGTTAGTTGTCGACGGTTTTGGCGAAGATTGATGCGCCGTGAAATTACCGGATTTTCCAATCCGCTGTTAAAGGAAATACGCGGGCTTCGTGAAAAGAAGCTGCGTAAACGCGCTGGGCTGTTCCTTGCCGAAGGGCTACGCATTATGACCGAAGCGCGCGAGGCGGGGTTTCTTCCCGAAATGCTGTTTCGCGTTAAAGACCGCCCCGTTCATGACCTTGAGGTGGCTTTAGAGGCCGATGTTCTGGCCAATAAAGGCGACGTAATTGAAACCAGCGCCGAGATTATGGCGAAACTGTCGGGCAAGGACAATGCCCAGGCCGTGGTCGGCGTCTATCGCGACCATGGGACTGCTTTGGGGGAACTAGACCGGAGCAGCGCGCCAATTTGGCTTGTGGCACAATCGATGCGTGATCCGGGTAATCTTGGCACGATGTTGCGCACCGGCGATGCCGTGGGGGCTGGCGGACTGATCCTGATCGATGATTGCACCGACCCATTTTCTGTTGAGTCCGTCCGCGCCAGCATGGGCGCCATTTTCACGCAAAAAATCGTGCAATGCCGTTGGGAAGAATTCACCGCTTGGTTGCGGGCGGGCGCAGGCCAATTGGTCGGCACCAGCCTGCAAACCGACACCGACTATCAAGCCGCCCGCTACCACGCGCCATGCTTCATCCTGACGGGTAATGAGGCGCAGGGCCTGCCGGACGATTATGAAACCGCGTGCGACCTGCGCGTTAAAATGCCGATGCGTGGCAAGGCGGACAGCTTAAACGCGGCTGTTGCGACCGCAGTCATGGCCTATGAGGTTCTGAACCAGTTTCGGCATTCGAAAGCCGGCTAGCCTCAGACAACAGCCTCGCGTTGGTCCTCAATCGGTGGCGACGGCGTCTCAGCTTCGCCATCGCCATAACGTGGCAAAGCCTCTACCATAGGAATATCTTCCAATTCACGCTTACCGGTTTCGATGTTCAAATCGGCAAATTTTCGGCCCGTTGAAATGACATTGCGTTCGAAGCTGCCGACGAATTTATTGTAGTTATTCACCGCCGACGACAGACCGCTGCCGACCGATTTCAGATGCTGTGCAGCCACCGCAATGCGGTCATACATTTCCTTACCAAGCGCCCCGATTTGCTTCGCCTCGCGCGCTAGCCCCTCTTGCCGCCAGACGCTGGCAACGGTGCGGGCGATTGCGACCAAGTTTGTCGGCGTCGCCAGCAGCACTTTCTTATCAAAGGCGAAGTCCCACAATTGCGGCTCATGCTCCAGCGCAGCCGCAAGGAAATGTTCACCGGGGACAAACATGATGACATAATCGGGCGCTTCGGAAAATTGATCCCAATAGGCCTTGCGCGATAACCCATCGATATGGTTCTTCATCGATTGCGTGTGCCGCGTCATGGCCACAGCGCGAACATCATCGTCCACCGAGTCAAACGCATCCTGATAGTCGTTCAACGATACCTTGGCATCAATCACCAAGGTGCGCCCGCCGGGGACATGGATGACGGCGTCGGGCCGCAGCCGCAAACCATCGCCAACATCAATGCTGGTTTCGAGGTTAAAATCGACATGTTCAGACAGGCCGCAGCTTTCGAGCACATTTTTCAACTGCTGCTCACCCCAACGCCCCCGCGCCTTGGGCGCATTACGCAAGGAGTTCATCAGGCCCGACGCAACGCTCGACACGCGTTCCTGACCCAAGCGCATTTCGCCGATTAACCCCTTCAGGTCGCCATAGGCCTCAGTCCGGTCCTTCTCGATTTTGCCGACCTGCTCTTCATAGGCCTTCAGCTTTTCGCCTACCGGGCCAAGCAGTTGCTTCAGCCTTTCCTCATTCTTCTCGCCAGCTTGATGGAAGCGTTCATCGGCGCGTTGCAGGAACGCCGCCTGCGCCTCACCCAATAATTTCTGCCCAATCTCACCAAATTGGGCCGAGAGGTTTTCCTTTGCATCGCCCAACGCCGCGATCTGCTCTGCAAAGCTCCGCTCGCGTTCTTCCAAACTGGTTTCAAGCCGCGCCAAGCGGTCCTTGGCGCTATCGCGTTCGAGCACCACCTGATCGAGCATAGCCCGCAACTGCGCGGTCGTTTCCTGCCCCGCATTGCCCATGCGGCTGCCCGCAAACCAGCCAAGCAGCAGCCCACCCAACAAAGCAACAACCAAGACGACAATGACGACTAACGGCTCCAAAGGCCACCTCCCAAATTAGAACGAAAATGGAACATAGCCCGTGCGGGGCGGAGGTCAAGTGGCTTCGGCAAAGTCCCGTCGCGACTTCTTCACCCGTGCGTAGCTCATCACGCTAAACGGCAGCAGGGCGACGTAAAAGACGCCGACACCGATGAGCGCAACCCATGGCGCCGCGACCAAGGTTGCGGTAAACAGGCCAACGACCGCCAGCGCCATGAAACGCAGGCTGCGCCGCACTTTAATCGACGACCAGCTATAGGTTGCCACATTGGAAATCATCAACAGCGCGCACAGCAGCAACCATGGCGCAATGAAGCGGTAATCGCGCACCCAATCCGCGCCGGTTTCAAACCAGATCATCATCGGCAACAAAGCCAGCGCCGCGCCCGGTGGCGACGGCACGCCCGTGTTGAAACCAGCGGACTTGTGCGGTTGGTTCTCGGTATCAATCTGTGCGTTAAACCGTGCCAGACGTAATGCCGCACACAGCACAAAAAACACCGATATGGTCCAGCCAAAGCGCGGCATATCCTGCATGACCCACATATAGTTGACCAAAGCAGGCGTGGCCCCGAAAGCAATCACGTCAGAAAGCGAATCCAGTTCAGCCCCGAAACGGCTTTCCCCCTTCAGCATCCGCGCGATACGGCCATCCATGGCGTCGAGCACGCCAGCAATCACGATTGCGGCAACGGCATTTTCCCAACGGCCCTGCATCGCGAACCATGCACCCGACAATCCCGTACACAGCGCAAGTGCGGTGACCGCGTTAGGCGCAAGCGCCCGCAAGGATATGCCGGGACGAGAGGACACTACGTCCATCAATGCGCGACGGCAATCAGGTCTTGGTCAACGCCGATTTCGCCGAGAACCGTTTCCCCCGCAACGCAACGCTGGCCCTTAATGACGCGGGACGACGTGCCATGCGGCAAATACACATCAACGCGGCTGCCAAAGCGGATCAGGCCAACACGCTGCCCATTGGCAACACTGTCGCCTTCCTTGACAAAAGCAACGATACGACGCGCGACCAAGCCAGCGATTTGGGTGAAGCCGATGCGAACCCCATCGCCGCGTTCCACGAGAAAATGTTGGCGTTCATTTTCTTCGCTGGCCTTATCAAGGTCGGCGCTGAGGAATTTGCCCGCGATATACACAACGCGCTTGATGGTGCCGCGAATGGGTGTCCGGTTGATGTGCACGTCAAACACGCTCATGAAAATCGACACCCGCGTCATCGGCTGATCCCCAAGACCTTCAGGCCCGCGCAGTTCAATTGGCGGAGGGACTTGTTCGATCAGCGTGACAAGCCCATCGGCGGGTGCCACGATAAACCGCTCGTCGATTGGCGTCGCACGCACAGGGTCGCGAAAAAACGCCAATGTCCACACGGTGACGGCCGCCATCGGCCAAGCCAGCGTTTCCCAAGCCATGAAGGCGAAAAACAGGGTTATGCCCGCAGCGGTAAGTCCGAACTTGCGGCCCTCGGGATGGATGGGTGGAAACGACCATTTCGCAACCCCGGTGCCCCGGTTTGTCAATTCTTGTCTGCTCATGTGGCTAAGCTAGGGTATGCGCCGCCATCTTACAACCTAAGATACAATTTCAGCCATTTTCAGACAATATTGGGGATGCAGTTGAACATATGGCAAACTTTGCTATGGCACCGCTCAACAACCCATCTCCCTAATGGAAAGTGCTTTCTGTCATGGCAAAAATTAAGGTCAAAAATCCAGTCGTAGAGCTTGATGGCGACGAAATGACACGGATCATCTGGGAATGGATTCGTGAGCGACTCATTTTGCCATATCTCGATATCGATCTGAAATATTACGACCTTGGTATGGAGTATCGCGACAAGACCAATGATAAGGTCACCGTCGATTCCGCCAACGCAATCCGCGAATTCGGCGTCGGCGTAAAATGCGCCACGATTACGCCAGATGAAGCGCGCGTTGAAGAATTCGGTCTTCAGAAAATGTGGAAGTCGCCCAATGGCACCATCCGCAATATTTTGGGCGGCGTGGTCTTCCGTGAACCAATCGTCATCGATAACGTACCGCGCTTGATCCCCGGCTGGACGGACCCAATCGTCATTGGTCGTCATGCGTTCGGTGACCAATATCGCGCTACGGATTTCCTCGTTCCCGGTCCCGGAACGCTGCGTCTTGTATGGGATGGCGATGATGGGCAGAAAATTGACGAGGAGGTTTTCCGTTACCCGTCGCCGGGCGTGGCGCTCGCGATGTACAATCTCGACGATTCGATCCGCGACTTTGCGCGTGCGTCGATGAATTATGGCGTGACCCGGCAATGGCCAGTATATCTGTCGACTAAGAACACCATCCTCAAATATTATGATGGTCGTTTCAAGGATCTATTCCAAGAAGTGTACGAAGCCGAATTCGCCGCAAAGTTCAAGGAACTGGGCATTGTCTATGAGCACCGTTTGATCGACGATATGGTCGCATCGGCGCTGAAATGGTCGGGCAAGTTCATTTGGGCATGTAAGAATTATGATGGCGACGTGCAGTCTGATCAAGTTGCGCAAGGTTTCGGCTCGCTTGGCCTGATGACCTCCATCCTGATGACACCAGATGGCAAGACGGTTGAGGCCGAGGCCGCGCACGGCACGGTCACGCGGCATTATCGCCAACATCAGCAAGGTAAGGCAACCTCAACCAACCCCATTGCGTCGATTTTCGCATGGACGGGCGGCCTCAAATTCCGTGGCAAGTTCGACGAAACGCCCGAAGTCACGCGCTTTGCCGAAACGCTGGAAGAAGTCTGCATTCAGACCGTTGAAGATGGCCATATGACAAAGGATCTCGCGATCCTCATCGGCCCGGATCAGGCTTGGATGACCACAGAGCAGTTTTTTGAGCAGGTTCGTGCCAATCTCGAAGTCAAAATGGGCAGTTGGATGTAACGCCAGCGGCTTTGAATATGTAAAAGCGCGGGGGGCAACTCCCGCGCTTTTTTATTGCCCGGCCCTTTCTTTCTCATGCCCCCTGTGCGTAAATGCAATTTATGGCAGGTGAACTACAAACCGAAGGCATTAGCGATCTGCTCGTCATATTGGGTGCAGCGGGAATAGTGATCCCCGCTTTTGCCCGGCTTCGTATCACGCCCATCATTGGTTTTATATTGGTCGGGATAATGGTTGGCCCGATGGGACTTGGGTCCTTGGTGCCACGTTATCCCATGCTCGAATGGGTCACCATCACCAATCCAGAGGCTATTCATCCCATCGGCGAATATGGCATTATTTTATTGCTGTTCTCCATTGGTCTTGAGCTATCTTTCCGCAGATTATGGAAAATGCGGCGCTTGGTGTTCGGCGTCGGCGCGGCGCAATTATTTGGCGCTGGCCTTATCATTGCGGCTGGTCTGTATCTGTTCGGATATGGCGCGACCGCCGCCATCGGCATTGGCGTTGCATTGGCGCTTTCTTCCACAGCGTTGGTGCTTCCCATATCCGGCACGCATTCCGCCGTGGGTAAGTCAGCTTTGGCCATGTTGCTGTTCGAAGATTTGGCCATCGTCCCGATTATATTCGTTTTGGGTGCATTGGCGCCACAAGTGGGCACGGATTCATGGACAGGTCTCGTCACCATATTGTGGCAGGGGACGCTGGTTATTATCGGAATGCTTGTGCTTGGCCGCTTTTTCTTGCCCCGCCTGTTCGGACAAGCCGCGCGCACAAAAAGCCCTGAATTATTTGTATCGATCAGCTTGCTCGTTGTCATTGTCGCAAGTCTGGCGACGGGCGCGGTTGGCCTTTCGCCTATCGTCGGCGCAATGATCGCTGGCCTGTTGATTGCCGAAACCGATTACCATAGCGAAGTCGAAGTGATGACAGCACCGTTCAAAGGGCTGGCACTGGGCGTGTTCCTGATCAGCATCGGTATGCAGGTTGATCTGCGCTTTGTGGCGGCCAACTGGGTGGCTTTGGTGGGCGCGGTTTCGGCGGTCGTGTTTATCAAGGCAAGTGTCACTGCGGCTTTGTTAAAGCTGAATGGCGCGCGCACGGGCACAGCGACCGAAACCGGCGTCCTCATGGGCAGTCCGTCGGAAACGACTTTGATCGTGCTGGGTGCCGCAGGTGCCGCTCAGATTATTGACGCTGCCGCAATCAATTTCTGGCAAGTGGCAACCGCGATTGGCCTAACGATCACGCCCATATTGGCGCGGATCGGTCATGATATGGCCCGCCGTCTGGAATTGCGCGAGAGCGATGATGAGGTGCACGAACAAGACCCAATACAAGAACCGCGAACGGTCGTGATTGGCTTTGGCCGGGTCGGAAAGCTGGTGGCCGATATGCTGACCACGCATGGGCAGCCTTATGTTGCCGTGGAATCCAATGTCGACGCCGTAACCGCCGCACGGCGCGGGGGTTATAAGGTTGTTTATGGCGACATATCACGGCCCGAAACGCTGGATAAATTGGGCTTGGGTCATGCCAAGGCGCTGATCCTGACAATGGACCAGCCAGTATTGGCCGAACATATCGTCAAGCGCGTCCGTCAATGGTTGCCCGAAATCACGATTGTCGCACGCGCCCGTGATCCGGACCATGCCGCCCGGCTCTATCAAGCGGGCGCGACCGACGCCGTGCCCGAAACGCTGGAAAGCTCGCTTCAGCTATCGGAAGCCGTGCTCGTCGATCTGGGCGTTGCCATGGGCCCCGTCATCGCGTCGATCCACGAAAAGCGCGACGAATTCCGGCGTCAGATAAAGGAAGCCGGGGGCCTTGAAGAGACCCCCAAGCTAAAACTTACCTCTTAACCAGCGATTTTTGCCTTAATCGCATCCAACGCCGCTTGCGCCAATTCGGTGCCTGCCGGACCGCCGCCTTGCGCCATGTCGGGGCGTCCGCCGCCGCCTTGCGCGCCCATGGCCTCCGTCGCCACACGCACAAGGTCAGGCGCAGCTATGGTGTCATGCAAGGCAGCTGAGACGGCCACCACAACCGTGTTGCTGTTTTCATTCGCGGCGATGATGGCGACGACGCCCGTGCCAATGGCCTTCATCTGGTCATCCGCAAGGCCGCGCAGCATTTTTGGCTCAATCCCTGCGATAACTTGCCCCATGAAGGTAACATTACCGATTTGTTCGGCCTCCGCCTTCGGACCACCGCCACCGGACAAAGCGAGCGCGGTTTTGGCTTCGGACAGTTCCTTCTCCATCCGCTTGCGTTCGTTGATGAGCGTTTCGATACGCACGCTTACTTCATCCGGCGCAGTTTTCAGCATCGCAGCGACATTCTTCAACTGCGTCTCACGGCCAACAAGCCATAATCGCGCCGCTTCGCCCGTTAGCGCCTCGATGCGGCGAATGCCGCTTGCCACTGCGCCTTCCGACACAATCGTGAACAAGGCGATGTCGCCCAAGGCGTTGACATGGGTGCCGCCGCACAGTTCCAACGAATAATGCGCGTCCTCGCTCTTGCCCATCGTCAAAACGCGGACTTCTTCGCCATATTTTTCGCCGAACAAGGCAAGTGCGCCAGCGGCGACGGCGTCATCGGGGGTCATCAACCGCGTCGTCACCGCGTCATTGCCCCGGATTTGCGCGTTTACGTCGGCCTCGATCATCGCAATTTCTTGCAGCGTCACTGCCTGGTTATGCGAAAAGTCGAACCGCAAGCGATCCGGTGCCACCATGCTGCCCTTTTGGGTCACATGGTCGCCCAAGCGGTGGCGCAATGATGCATGCAGTAAATGCGTGGCGCTATGGTTGGCGCGCAATGCGTCGCGGCGCGCAGTGTCGATTTTCAGCGTCACAAAATCGCCGACTTTGATCTCGCCTGTGCCAATCGTGACCTGATGCGCATGCAGTCGGCCCAAGGGCTTTGCCGTGTCCGTCACTTCGCCGCGCATATTGCTGCTGGAAATAACGCCAGCGTCACCCATCTGGCCGCCGCTCTCGCCGTAAAATGGTGTCTGGTTGGTGATGACCGTGACTGTGTCATTGGCGAGGGCCGATTGCACCTCAATGCCGTCATTGACGAGCGCAACCACCTGCCCCTCGCCTTCGTTTGCGGCATAGCCTGTAAACTCGGTGCTGCCGACGCGTTCGGCAATGTCGAACCAGACGTCGTCAGACGCCTTCGCGCCGGAGCCTTTCCACGCGGCCCGCGCCAAGGCTTTTTGACTATTCATCGCGGTTTCAAAACCCGCCTGATCAATACCAAAGCCTTGCGCACGCAACGCGTCTTCGGTCAGGTCATAGGGAAAACCATAAGTGTCATACAGCTTGAACGCCGTGTCACCTGCCAAAATATCGCCCGGCGTCATGCCAGCGGTCGCTTCGTCGAGCAGCTTAATGCCCTTGTCGAGCGTCCGGCGGAACTGCGTTTCCTCTTGCTTCAACGTCGCCTCAATCATGGGCTGCGCGCGCAATAGTTCGGGGTAAGCCGCACCCATTTCGGCGGCAAGGCTTCCGACCAGACGGTGCATCAACGGCTCTTTTGCGCCAAGAATATGCGCATGGCGCATGGCGCGGCGCATGATGCGCCGCAAGACATAGCCGCGCCCTTCATTCGACGGCATCACCCCATCGGCGAGCAGGAAGCTGGTCGAGCGCAAATGGTCCGCGATGACGCGATGGCTGGCCTTTTGATCGCCAACCGCCTTTGTCCCCGTCAGCTCCTCAGACGCGTTGATCAATGCCTTGAACGTATCGGTGTCGTAATTGTCCGGCACGCCTTGCATGACCGCAGCAATCCGCTCCAGCCCCATGCCCGTATCGATAGACGGCTTTGGCAAGGGCAGGTCAGTGCCGTCGTCCTGCCGTTCAAACTGCATGAACACGAGGTTCCAGATTTCGACAAAACGGTCGCCATCTTCATCCGGGCTTCCCGGAGGGCCTCCGAAAATATGGGCGCCATGGTCGTAGAATATCTCGCTGCATGGTCCGCAGGGTCCAGTGTCGCCCATTGACCAAAAATTGTCCGTCGTGGCGATGCGGATGATCCGTTCTTCAGGCAGGCCGGCAATCTTGCGCCACAGGTCGAACGCCTCATCATCGGTGTGATAGACGGTGGTCGTCAACCGTGCTGGGTCAAGCCCCCATTCCTTGGTCAACAATGTCCAAGCATGGGTAATCGCTTGCTCTTTGAAATAATCGCCGAAGGAAAAATTGCCGAGCATTTCAAAAAACGTGTGATGCCGCGCAGTATAGCCAACATTATCGAGGTCGTTATGCTTGCCCCCTGCCCGCACGCATTTCTGGCTTGAGGCTGCACGCCGCGTTTCGCGGCTTTCAAGGCCCGTGAACACGTTTTTGAACGGCACCATCCCGGCATTGACGAACATCAATGTCGGGTCATTATAGGGCACGAGCGGTGCAGACTGCACTATGTCATGATTGGTGCCCCCGAAATAATCGAGGAAGCCGCGGCGAATGTCATTGGTCGATGTCATAATGACTGCGACTTAGGGAACGACTCGCCGCGCTGCAAGCCGGATATGCAGTTTGCGGCAGCCATCACGCATAGGCATAAGGTCCGCCCTTTTGCAGGGCGGTCTGATACGCTGGACGGGCATGGATTTTTTCGACGAAAGCAGTGAGGTTTGGCAGGTTTGCAGCCCGGCCCATTTTAACCGCTGCTTCGGCCGGAAAACTCATCATAACGTCAGCGCCCGTGAGGGTATCGCCAACAAACCAGCCTGTCGCTTTCAAACTGTCTTCCATGAACGCAAAATGGCTTTCAAGCTGCTGGCTAATGCGTGAATGCAAGGGTGCAGCAGCATCGCCCAACCGCGCAGTATACAGGTTTAGCAAGATCGGCGTCATCGCCGAGCCTTCGGCAAAATGCATGAATTCCAGATAGCGGACATGCGCGTCGGTCCCACGTGCCGGCACAAGATGCGCGCCATTATGCCGTTCGCACAGATATTCGACGATTGCGCCGGATTCGAAAACCACATTACCGCCATCTTCAATCAACGGCGATTTACCCAAAGGATGGACGTTCAAAAGCGTTTCGGGCGCAAGATTGGTCACAGCATCACGGGCATGATGGCGGATTTCATAAGGAAGGTTCAGTTCTTCCAGCAACCACAAGATACGTTGCGAACGCGAATTGTTGAGATGGTGTACGATGATAGTCATAGCTGCTTCCTTATATACTTATACATGGTCGTAATTTTGATGCATTTGCGCGGCGATTTCGCGCACCAGCTTGGCGGCGACTATGGCCGTTATCTCGTTCACGTCACGCGCGGGGTTAAGTTCGACGATGTCCGCGCCCACGATCCGCGCGCGTTGTTTGGCGATAATGGACAGGACTTCGCGGACCGTTAAGCCGCCGGGCTCTGGATGTGCCACGCCGGGCGCTTCGGACGGGTCGATGCCGTCAAGGTCAACGCTGATATATAATGGGCCGTCAAGGATGGGCACCCTATTGGCGTCGAAGTTCAACATCGGCAGAATTTCGACATTGTAACGGTCCGCTTGTGCGCGGCAGTGCGTATTCAACGTGCGAATACCCACCTGCACGATATGCTGTGCATGGCCCCCTTCCATTATGCGCGCAAAGGGTGATGCATGGCTGCGCGGATTGCCTTCGAAATCGGCATATAGATCGGGATGCGCATCAAAATGCAGGATGTTCAGCGGTCCATGCCGCGCCGCTAGCGCCGCAACGATGGGGTATGTCACCGCATGGTCACCGCCAAGCAACAGCGGGATAGCATCTGCCGCCACGCTTTCGGTCACCGCCCGCAGAATTAATGCGTCATCAGCAGCGCAGTCAACGTCCGATAAGGGCAAATCGCCGAGGTCCTTGAGCATGACGTCCGTGCCAATATCAAGGCCGGATTGCGCGGATAGATTGCCCCGGTCGCTCCACAATGCCGCGCGGATGGCCGGTGGTGCCAATGCTGCACCGCGCGCGAATGAACTGTTCTGATCAGTCGGCAAGCCGATAAGATGAATGATGGGCCCCATGCCGACCGTTGTGCCCCAGCCATTGCGCCTGTCAAGAACTTAGGGTCAGGACCACTTAAATCCACCTGCACATAAATGACCCGCCCCGGGGTGGACCAGGGCGGGCCGAAAGCAGCAGCCTCAGGCAAGGCCACGCTTGTTCGTCAATTCTTAAACGTCGTCGTCTGCGTCTGGCCCGGTCATCAGGACCTCAGCGACTTCTTCTGTCTTGCCGCGAATGGCGGCTTCCAACCGGGCCGCAACCTCCGGATTTTCGGTCAGATAGTTTTTTGAATTCTCACGACCTTGGCCAATACGGATCGAATCATAGCTAAACCAACTACCCGATTTTTCGACCAATCCCGCCTTCACCCCCAGATCGAGCAGCTCACCCGTTTTGGAAATGCCTTCGCCATACATGATGTCAAATTCGACCTGTTTGAATGGCGGCGCGACCTTGTTCTTCACAACCTTCACGCGGGTCGTGTTGCCAACAATATCTTCGCCTGCCTTGATCTGGCCTGTGCGGCGAATGTCCAAACGCACCGATGCGTAGAATTTCAACGCATTGCCGCCCGTTGTGGTTTCTGGCGAACCATACATCACCCCGATCTTCATACGAATCTGGTTGATGAAGATGACCATGCAGTTCGACCGGCTGATCGAACCTGTAATCTTGCGCAGTGCTTGGCTCATCAACCGCGCTTGCAAACCCACATGGCTGTCGCCCATTTCGCCTTCGATTTCCGCGCGCGGGACAAGTGCCGCGACCGAGTCGATGACGATGATGTCCACGGCGTTTGAGCGCACCAAAGTGTCGGCAATCTCAAGCGCTTGTTCACCCGTATCTGGTTGCGACACGATCAAATTGTCCACATCGACGCCCAGCTTCTTCGCATAGCCGGGATCAAGCGCATGCTCTGCGTCGATGAATGCCGCCGTGCCGCCTGCCTTTTGCGCCTCTGCAATCACGTGCAGGGTCAATGTCGTCTTACCCGAACTTTCAGGGCCATAAATTTCAATCACGCGTCCCTTGGGCAATCCACCAATGCCAAGCGCGATGTCCAACCCAAGCGAACCCGTCGACACAGCATCAATGCTAATCGCTTCACGACTGCCGAGCTTCATCGCCGAACCCTTGCCAAATGCGCGATCAATCTGCGCCAAGGCTGCTTCTAGTGCCTTTTCACGTTCCGAATTTTTCATACCGTTTGCCTGATTCCCATCAATTATCTTGAGACTAGCTGCCATTTTTCCACTCCTTAGCGTCATGCCTATTCCGAAAGACTTCCCCGGAACACCACCTGTGTACGCCTTCTGTTCCAAAAGAACAAGAGTGGAACAAAAAAATTTACATCTTGTATTTCAATATCTAATCTAATCATCCTTCGCAAGCGCGTCGTGAACTGCTTCGGCGATTTGCTGAACGGAAAACGGCTTAGCCAAGAACGCGACATTGTCGAGGCTGATCGTTTCGCGTAATTGCTCCTCGGCATAGCCAGATATGAACAGCAACCGGATATCGCCATAACTTTCGCGCAATCGCCGTGCCATCGATGGCCCATCCAAATTGGGCATCACAACATCGGAAACGACCAAGTCGTAACGCTTCCCGTCGGCGAAGAGTTTAAGCGCTTGTTCACCATCATTCGCGGTTTCCACCACATAGCCTTGCCGGGCCAGCGCCCGTTCAGCCACGGCGCGCACCATATCCTCGTCCTCAACGATTAATATCCGGCCACTGCCCCAAAAGTCCTTTGGCTTGTACAATTCGCGCTTCGCGACTTCAGGCGTCGGAATTTCGCCCCGGTGGACCGGCAGGAAGATGTCAAACCGCGTTCCATTTCCCAGTTGGGAGTCTGCAAAAATAAATCCGCCAGATTGTTTGACGATGCCGTATACCGTTGACAGGCCAAGCCCTGTGCCTTTGCCCATTTCCTTGGTCGTGAAAAACGGTTCGAATATCTTCGACAGATTTTCTTTCGGGATGCCGACACCGCTGTCTTCGACAGACAGTTGGACATAATCACCGATTGGCAAAAACTCTCTGCCCATTGCGGCAACTTCGCTTTGGCTGACAGCGACGGTGCTGATGTGTACGACGCCACCCTTGGGCATAGCGTCACGCGCATTCACGCCCAGGTTGATGATAACTTGTTCAAGCTGCCCCGGGTCAGCCCGCACTGCGCCAACGCCGCGCCCATGATGCACCTCAAGCCGCACGGTTTCGCCCAAAAGTCGCTTCAACAGGCTGGAGACATCGGCCACCACATTGGCGAGTTGCACGATTTGCGGACGCAGCGTCTGCTGACGCGAAAAGGCCAGTAACTGGCGCGTCAGGCTCGCCGCACGGTTGGAGTTATTCTTAATCTGCTGAATATCGTCATAATCGCTGTCGCCCGGCTGATGTCGCAACAGCATCAGGTCGCAATAGCCAATGATCGCGGTTAGGATATTGTTAAAGTCATGCGCGACGCCACCTGCAAGCTGGCCAATGGATTCCATCTTGGTCTGCTGCGCGACTTGGCGTTTCAGTGCAATCTCTTCGCTATTATCCTTCAGCCCGAGCAGCACCGCAGCCTCACCTAGTCCGCGCACGCCAGCGATTGACAAAGCGATCACCTCGTCGGGCCGCTCCTTCAGCCGAATGGCGATGTCGCCTGAAGTTACTGCGCCGCTGCCGTATCGCCGAATGCTATCAAGGACCGCGCCTTTGTCCTCGTTGATGACAAGATCGCCCGGATAAGGCGGCAATTTATCTGCCTGCACATCAAGCACGCGCGCGAAGGCGTCATTGGCAAACAGGAACCGTCCGTCGCGATCAACCAGCGCAAGCCCAAGTGGAAGCGTCGACAGCAATTGTTCCACATGCGCCAGCGCCAAACCGCGATCAACTTTCACGCCTTCTTCATCGACCGCGAGCAAAAGCGCGGCGCTTTCGGCATTTTCTTCGTTCAAAGGGACGTGCAGCAACCGGATCGGCAAACCCCGGCGCCCCTCACGTTCAAAATACACGCTGCCTTTTTCATCCATCCGGACAAAATCGGCAAAGAGCTGACCAAGAATAGGCTCCATATCCGTGCCCGTCGCGCGCAATGTAAAGGCGGCATTGGCCGCACGCACTGCGCCATCGGCGCTCACGGCGACCGCCATCACGCCGCTGCTGGACATCGCCCGGCCAATGCGCCCCGTAATCACCTCAATCGCGCGGCGTTCAATGGCGATCTCCTCTACCGCCGCCAAATGCCACATCAGATATTCATCGGCCATGCCGGCTCGAGCGACCTTTACACTGAAGGTTCTGCCTTCTTGAACGATCATTGCAATATCCGCGCTTCCGTCGCGCCATGCGGCACGGCCTGCGGCAACAAGCAATGCGCGATTGACGTCATCGACGCCAAGGTCTGGTGGCGCTTTCAATCCCGGAAAGGCTATTGTGTAATGGTCATTGGCGCAGACCAAACGGCCGGCCCGGTCGCTGATCGCGATGGCAGCATTGCTCATCTGAGTCGCGGCATGGGTTATCGACCAGTCAGGCACCGACAATTCAGGCGCGTTGTCGACAGAAGGTCCGCTACGGAAAAAATATATGAGGCCGACGGCGGCGATTATCGTTGCAGCGCATGATCCCAACAGGATGATATTTTCCGTCGAAAACCACAGAATTATGAGCGACAATAGGGTCGCCAGCACCACGACCCCGATCTTTTGAAAATCCAGCCGCGGATAGGCATCGACATCCCCGCCAAGCATCTGAAAATCAGTCGGCGACGGTATCTTGTTCAAAACGGCCCCTTACCCGATAAAATCGTGCGGCTCAAACTTACGGCACAGTTTACCATAGCCATGGGCTGGAACGCATCCTACCGTTTGTCAAGATTTCGTGATCGCCATGCAGGTTCTGCCTCTTACTTACCTAAACTTCATCTGCCCGACGCAAGTGACTTGGACCGACGACGCCATTTGGCACTTACGCGCCAACGCCAAAACCAGGCGGAGATGAAATAGCCAATGGCGGCCATCCCAATCGAAATAATTGCCAGCCCCGCTATCCCCTGAACGAGTGCAAGTGGCGCTTCATTCCAGACATAATCACCCCAAGCGGATAAGGGCGCAGCCGTTTCAATGAGTTCATAAAAGCGTCCGGAACCATTGTTTAACCGCAAAACGGATTCACCGACATAGACCGACCCGAAGAGGATAAACGGCGTGGTCGCTGGCATGCTGAGAAAAGTCATCGCCGCGCCGATGGGAATATTGGCACGGAGCGGCAGCGCCAATAATGCCACGCCAGCAATTTGGACGCCGGGTATCAGCAGGAAAATGCCGACGAGCAAGCCAAGCGCGACGCCGCGCGGCACCGAACGGCGCGTAAATCGCCACAATGCCGGGTGGAAAACGCGTTGCGCAAAAGGACGCAGAAAACGGCTGCGTTCAAAGCTGTCGCGAGTCGGCGCTTGCTTATGTAACCAGGCGTTGAATTTGCTCATCCGCGATCCCGCATAATTCGTCCTTGTTCGCGCTTCCAGTCACGCTCTTTTTCCGTCGCACGCTTGTCTGGGGCCTTTTTACCCTTTGCCAAAGCCAGTTCCACTTTCGCCCTACCCCGGCCATTGAAGTAAATCGACAGCGGCACGAGCGTCATACCTTGACGCATGACCGCTCCATGCAGCTTGTTTATTTCACGTTCATTAAGCAGCAACTTGCGCGGGCGCTTCGGTTCGTGGTTGAAACGGTTGCCATGACTGAATTCAGGAATATTGGCATTAATCAGCCAAATTTGATCATCACGAACTTCGGCGTAACTCTCGGCAATTGACCCTTCGCCAAAACGAAGTGACTTTACCTCCGTACCAGTCAGGACAATGCCAGCTTCATATTTGTCATCAATATGAAAATCATAGCGCGCCCGCCGGTTTTCGGCGACCGTTTTGACCTTGTTAAATGCTTCCGGCTTTGGACGAGTCATTAGATCAGACCTGCATTCTCCAAGGCGGCATCAACCTGACGACGGCTCGCCTCACTCGGCGGTGTCATTGGCAAACGCAACTCCGTCGGGAAGCCTTCGATTACCCGAGACAAAGCATATTTGATTGGACCGGGGGACGCATCAGAAAACAATGCCAAATGCAAGGGATAGAGCTTGTCGTTCAGCTTACGCGCCAAATCATAGTCACCCGATGCACAAGCCGCCTGAAACTCTGCGCATAGCTTCGGCGCGACATTCGCCGTCACCGAAATACAGCCTTTGCCGCCTGCCGCATTGAACGCGAGCGACTGTTCATCGACGCCTGACAACAGACAGAAGTCCGGCCCACAGGCCAAACGGTGGTCGGTGACACGCGGCATGTCGCCACTGGCATCCTTAATGCCGATTATGGTTGGCAACTTTGCCAGACGGGCGACGGTTTCCGGTTCAATATCCGTCACCGTGCGCGCCGGCACATTGTAGAGCAATATCGGCAGATCGTTCTTTTTCGTCATATGTTCGAAATGCGCGTAAATGCCCTCTTGATTTGGCCGGTTGTAATAAGGCGCAACCACAAGCCCAGCGGCGGCCCCGCTTTTCTTAGAAAAGTTGAGGTGCAGGACAGCGTTGTTTGTGTCGTTTGAACCGCAACCCGCGATGACAGGCACGCGCCCGGCGGCTTGCTCAATGCATATCTCAATGACACGATGATGCTCCGCGTTAGACAGTGTCGATGCCTCTCCGGTGGTTCCTGCGGGCACAAGCGCACTTGAGCCTTGTTCGATTTGCCAATCGATTAATGCCCGAAAATGCTTTTCGCTAAACGCTCCGTCGCAAAAAGGAGTCACTAGAGCCGGTATTGATCCGGAAAACATATTAAATGACTTTCATTTTGATCCAAATTGAACGCTAGTCTTATTATAGTCGCTCGTTCAGCGATTGATAAGGTTGGGGTCCATAATATGTCCGGCATGGTAAAGCACCTTCTTTCAGCATCAGCTCTCATTATTTCATTCGCGGCACTCGCCTCCGCGCAGCAACCCGATGGGATCATATGGAAACCCGGCACTGGCGGCGGACAAATGTCCCCGCCATCTGGACAACCACTGTCTACACCCGTCATTTTCGACTCAAGCGAGGGCAAAATCCCCGCCGCGCTGCAGCGTTGGAAAATGTTAAGCGCACCCGGCAATTATAGCTTTAACGATTATGCCTCATTTTTGATGCTGTACCCCGATTGGCCAAATAGCGAGGAGATGCGGCAGAAAGCTGAACAGGCGATAAATCCGCTGTCTTACTCTCCTAACCAAATAGTGGCTTATTTTGACCGCTTGCCGCCAGTCACCAATGAAGGCCGCGCAAAATTTGCATTGGCGCTGGATAGCGTTGGCGACAAGGCGCGTGCCCAAGCAGTAGCGCGCGAGGCTTGGCGCGGTGGCGCACTGAGCGACGAAGATGAAGGGCGGGTTTTCCGCATTGCCAACGGCACGTTGACATCCGCCGACCATGATGCACGAATCGACCGGCTGCTATGGTCAGGATCGACGCGCGGCGCCGAACGCTGGATCGCATTCACCTCGCCGCAGCGTCGCCCTGCGTTTGTCGCTGCGCTTGCAACACGGATGAAGGCACAAGATGCCGACTTGAAGGTGCAAGAAGCAGGCGCTTCAGCGAATAACGAGGCCAGTCTGCTGGCGGCGCGGGCGGACGCGATGCGCGCTGCTGGTGACGGCTTTGCTGTGCGCGAATTGCTTGCAAACCGGGGGAATCTGGTCGCACCGGTGCCCGTCCCCAAGGATTGGTACCAATTGCTACTCACGCATGCCCGCGCTGCCGAAATGGACGGCCAATTTGACGTGGCATATCGCATCGCCTCGCGTGTGGACGACGCCGTCCCTGCTGGCCTTGTCATGGCGGACCAAGATCTGCCGACGCGGGATCGCTATACCAGCCTCACTTGGCTGGCCGGATCGGTGGCTATGGACCGTTTGGGCCGCCCGCGTGATGCCGTAAACATGTTCGAACGCTATGCAACTGCCGCAAAAACCGCACAAACCCGATCAAAGGGTTTTTATTGGGCGGGCAAGGCCGCAACAAAGGCGGGCGACCCGTCAAGCGCGACGCTTTATTATGAAAAAGCAGCGGCCTATTATGAAAGCTTTTTTGGCCAGTTGTCTTTGGAGCAGCTACGTCGGGCCTTACCGCAAGTTCCGCGTGTGGCGGCTACCCCGCCTGTTCTGGCGGACGGGAATCTTCCCCCTGTGCATTTGGCGGCGGCGCTGGCCGCAAAATATGGTAGCTGGCGTGACCAAAGCAATTTTTTCAGGGCCATTGCCCGCCACGCGGATGACCGTGACGCTTACACGGCTGCAATTGGCCTGTCGCAAGCGCTTGGCCGTCCGGATTTAGCGGTCATGGCGGGTCGTGCAGCGCGCAGCGATGGCATCCCCGATTTGCTGGGTAACAGCTACCCCATTGTCAATGTTCCAGCGGCGCATAGCCAGACTTGGACGCTCGCCCATGCGATCATGCGTCAGGAAAGCCAGTTTGACCGCGCCGCCGTCAGCCACGCAGGGGCACGCGGCCTGATGCAATTGATGCCCGGAACCGCGCGGGAGACATCGGGCAAAATCTCAATGGCCTATCGTCCTGATGCGCTGACCATTGATACCGATTACAACATCGCCTTGGGTGCCACCTATATTGAGCGCATGCTCGATTATTATGACGGAAGCTATCCCTTGGCCATTGCCGCATATAATGGCGGCCCGGGTAACGTGAACAAATGGCTCCGCGCCTATGGCGACCCACGCACAGGCAGTATCGATATGATGGATTGGATTGAGAAAATCCCGCTCAGCGAAACCCGCGATTATGTCTACCGCGTTTTGGAAAATGCGGTGATGTATGACCATCTCCACCCCGAAAAGGCACGGGTGCAGTCATCTACGCCACTGAGCGCCTATTTGGGCAAATCGACACCGGGTTGATACCCGCCC
>JAEMTM010000211.1 GCA_016462305.1 Sphingomonadaceae bacterium
AACCCATATTCCGGGCGTAGACCAAATCGCGGAAGGGCACTTTGCCGACCATGAAGACCGTTTCGCCAATCGCCGCAAAGCCGGCCCGTTCGTAAAAGGCGACAGCGCGGAGATTCTGTTCGTAGACCGCGAGCAATAAGCGTTTTGCGCCCTGTTTGTTCGCCACATCGAAAACATGACGCAGCAGGTCTTTACCATTGCCCGCGCCTTGCCATGGGCCAAGCAAATAGATGCGCTTTAACTCGATATCGCCCGGCTGCTGAAGCGTCGGATGTGCGGGCGGTGTGACCATGGCATAGCCGACAGGTGCGCCGAGCGGGGTTTCGCCAATGACGACATCGATAGCCGAATCGCCAAGCATGGCGGCATAATAAGCAGCTCCATGCTGGTCACGCAGATGTTCCATCATCGGCCCGCCGGGATGGTCAAAAGCGAAGGTGGCCATGAACGTCGCCGCACCAAGATAGCTTAGCGCTTCGGCATCCGCCGCGACGGCCTTGCGCCAGATAATGGGCGTCATTCAGTCTCGGGTCCGAGTTCGGGGTCAAGATCGCGGGGCCGGATGAAGTGTGTTAATTGCCCGCATTTGCGATCAACATCGGCCCAACGCGCGACGTTCAATTCCATTCGCGCAATCGCGGCGGTTGGATATTTCTCCCAAACCAAATCGCGCAAAGGCGAGGTGCCATCGTCGGGGCAAAGGTCGAACACAAGATCCTCTAGCCCCGGATTATGGCCGACCATCAGCAGATTTTTATGGGCATCGGCTTGATCGCGCAGCACGTCCATCAACGTCGCAGAGGATGCCAGATAAATTCGGCGGTCCCAATTGGGCTCGATCCGTTCACCCGTGCCCTTCACAAAATGATCAATCGTTTCGATCACGCGCACGGCGGGGCTTGCGACGACATGGTCAAAGGTCAATCCGTTGCGTTTTACCCATATGCCCATGATAACCGCCGCTTTTTCCCCGCGTTTATTGAGCGGACGGTCAAAGTCCCGCGGGACGGCGTCATCCCAACTCGATTTGGCGTGGCGGAACAAGGTAAGGGTGAAGGTCAAATCGGGTTGCTCGCTTCCAACATGTTTGCACCGTCCTGCCGCAAATTTGTGTCAGACAAAAGACCTGATTTAACCGAATTCACCGCCTGTTCCAGCGTCACCCGGCGGATGGGCGTGCCCGGTGGAAATGCCGACAAAAGGCGGCTGGGCACCGCCGATGACAGCAACACAAAATGCCCTTTATCGCCAGCACTGCGGATCAGGCGGCCAAAGGCCTGCGCCATTTTTGCGCGGATGATGCGATCATCATATTCCATGCCGCCATGTTTCAAACGCCGCGCGCGGTGCAAAATGTCGGGGCGGGGCCAAGGAATCTGCTCCATGATGACCAGCCGCAGCGAATGGCCGGGCACGTCCACCCCGTCGCGCAATGCGTCGGTGCCAAGCAGGCTTGCATGCGGGTCATCGCGGAATATGTCGACCAGTGTGCCGGTATCAATGGGGTCCACATGTTGCGCATATAAAGGCAGGCCGTCGCGGGCCAAGCGGTCGGCGATGCGCGCATAAGTGGATCGCAACCGCCGTATCGCGGTGAACAGGCCCAGAACGCCGCCGCCTGACGCGGTAATCAACGCGGCATAGGCACCCGCCAAGGCGGCAGAGTCGCCCTTTTTAATATCGGTGACGATCAGCACTTCGGCCTGCGCTTTATAGTCAAACGGGCTGATCGCCGAAAAATGCGTCGCTGGCTTATTCAGATGACTTGCCCCGGTCCGCGCCTCGGCATTTTGCCAGTCGCCACCGCTGCGCAAGGTGGCAGAGGTGGCCAGCACGCCATGGCTCGGCTTCAGCAAGACCTCCGCCACGGGCTTCATCGGGTCGAGCCAACGGCGGTGCATGCCAATGTCCATTTCGCGGCCTTCGAACCGGTCAATCGCCAGCCAGTCGATATATTCGGGGTCAACGGGGCCGACGGCGCGGGCCAACATCGATATCCATGCGCGCAATGTGTCGATGCGCCAGCTTAGGCTTGCCATTGCGCCCTCAACGCGCGCGCGGGCGCTGCCATCGAGCCAATCGGGCGGGTCGGCTATCATCGCCTCCAAACGCTGCCCAAGCACCGTCAGCGGCCTTGCCAGAGCCTCCAGCGCGATGGCGGCATCGGCGGCGGCGTCGATGACTTTTGGGTCAGGATCGGCAAGCTCGGTCTCCAGACCATAGCCGCTTTCGGTTGCATTGCTTTCGTCGCGGGCGAACACCATCGTCCGGACGGCGGACAGCAATCGTTCAATTGGCCCCGATGGCGTGCCTTCGGCCAAACGCGCCAACCATCCCTCGCCGGGCAAAGCCTCCGCCGCGACGCGTGCCATTTCAATGGCAAGGCCGCCGTCTTCATCATAAGAGGCGACATCGGCAAGCCGCGCCGAAAGCCCGCGCCGTCGCCCGCGTGCCTTGCCTTCCGGGCCAATGACCCAGCGGCGCAACTCAATCGTTTCTTGCCCCGTCAGCGCGGCGGCAAACATCGAATCGGCGGCATCAAATAGATGATGACCTTCATCAAAAATGATCCGGCTTGG
>JAEMTM010000071.1 GCA_016462305.1 Sphingomonadaceae bacterium
GCCCGACCTTGGCGTTCAAGGATGTGGCGCTGCAATTGCTGGGGCAGTTTTTTGTACGCTTTTTGTCGGGTACGGACACAAAGCTGACGATTGTCGGCGCAACCTCTGGTGATACCGGATCAGCCGCGATTGATGCCGTTGCCGGACGCGCGCAGATTGAGATTTTCATGTTGCATCCGCACAACCGCGTGTCCGATGTGCAGCGGCGGCAGATGACAACTATTCTTGCGCCAAATGTCCATAACATTGCCATTGGCGGCAGCTTTGATGACGCCCAAGCGATGGTGAAGCGGATGTTCAACGACAGCGATGTCAACGGTCCGCTAACCTTATCTGCGGTCAATTCGATCAATTGGGCCCGCCTGATGGCGCAAGTGGTCTATTATTTCTACGCCGCGCTTCGCTTGGGCGGCCCGGAGCGCAAGGTCGCTTTTTCGGTTCCGACCGGAAATTTTGGTGATGTGTTTGCTGGCTATGTCGCCGCGCAAATGGGTCTGCCCATTGAACGCCTGATTGTCGCCACCAACATCAACGATATTTTGCACCGCGCGCTTTCAAAAGGGGACTATTCGGTGCTTGGCGTGACCCCGACGGCATCGCCATCGATGGATATTCAGGTGTCGAGCAATTTTGAACGCTTATTGTTCGATCTGGAGGGCCGTGATGGCATCACCACGGGTGCGCGGATGAAGTGGTTCGAACAAATGGGCAAGATGGTGCTGTCACCCGAAATGCGTAAAAAGGCGACGTTGCTCACCAGCGCGCGCACCGATGCCGAACAGATGTCCGCCGCCATGCGCTGGGCCTATGGCGCGACCGATCAAATCATCGACCCGCACACCGCGATCGCTTTGCATGCTGCCCGCAATGCTGGTATTCGTCCCGATGTGCCGGTCGTAACCTTGGCGACCGCGCACCCCGCCAAATTCCCCGACGCCGTTGAAAATGCCACGGGTATACGCCCCGCTTTGCCTGCGCGGGTCGCGCAATTATTTGACCGCGAAGAACGCTTTGATATTCTGCCCGGCGAATATCATGCCGTGCGTGATTATGTGTTGGCGCGCGCCACGCGTTGAATATGGAACCCGATTTCGTCACCCTGATCAGCGAACCGCGCAGCGATTATACGCTGATCGATTCCGGTCATGGCCGCAAATATGAATCCTATGGCGACCGCCGCTTCATCCGGCCTGAACCGCAAGCGATGTGGGCCCCGGCATTAGACGCATGGCCCGCTGACGCCGAATTTGTTCCCGGATCAGACGATGATGGCGGCGGTCGTTGGTATAACAACAAACCCGTCCCCATGGATGGTTGGCCATTGTCGTGGAATGACGAAGTGCATTTTACGGCATCCTGCACACCGTTTCGCCATTTGGGCTTCTTCCCAGATATGGACCCGGTGTGGCGCTGGATGCAGGCGCAATTGGCGGGCGTTACCGACCCGGTTGCTATGAACCTGTTCGGCTATACCGGCGTTGGCACGCTCGCTTTGTCGGCGGCGGGCGCGCAGATGGTGCATGTCGATGCGTCAAAGAAATCGGTTGGGCAAGCGCGGGCCAATGCCGAAATGTCGGGCATGGCAGACCGCCCCATCCGCTGGATCGTCGATGACGCCGCGAAATTCGTTGCCCGCGAAGTGCGCCGCGAAAAACGCTATGACGGCATATTGTTGGACCCGCCCAAATATGGCCGTGGCCCCGAAGGCGAAGTGTGGCGGCTTGAAGAAGACTTGCCTGAGCTGATCGCCAATTGCCGCAAGCTGTTGGATGCGGAATCGAAGTTTTTGTTTTTAACCGTCTACGCCGTGCGCATGTCCGCGCTGGCATTAAGCGGGCTATTGGAATCGCATTTTGCGGACCTTGGCGGCAAGGTTGAATTTGGCGAGCTAGCGGTGCGCGAACACGGCAGGGGTATGCTTTTGCCCACCGCCATTTTCGCCCGCTGGTCGCGTTAAGGAGTGATATGAGCGACAGTTTAATTCTTGAAGTGCACGATCTTGTCGTCAATGTCCTGACGGGTATTTACAGCCAGGAAACACATCTGCCGCAACCGCTGCGCATATCGATCAGCACCACGCTCGATATGGCCCCGCATTTCGCGCCCGATACGCCATTATCGGCTTCCAAAAATTATATGACGTTGAAAGAAGCGGCGACAAAATTGCCTGAGGGCGTGCACTTCACTTTGATTGAGGCGGTGGCCGATCATATCATGGACATACTGTTCGCCGATGACCCGCGTATCAGCAACATCGTCGTTAAAATCGTCAAGCTGGCGATTGCCGAGGATAATGAGGCGATTGGCATCACCATGTCGCGGGGCCGCACATGACCGCTAAGCCGCTTGCAATTGTGACAGGTGGCAAACGCAGGCTGGGCGCGGCGATTGCGGCGAAACTTGCAGGCGCAGGCTATGCGCTGGCTTTAGTGAGTCATATGGATACGCCGCCGGACGCTGCTCTGACAGCCGCGCTAGAGGTGAATACAAGCGAATGGCACGCATTCACCTTCGACCTCAGCACCGGCGATCCCGCCAGACTACTGGACATGATCGCCGCCCATTTTGGTCGCGCACCCGACCTGCTGGTGAACAATGCGGCCATGTTCGGGCAAGACGACTGGCAGACGATGACGCTGGAAACGCTGGAGGCGCATTTTCGTTTGAACCTGTTTGCGCCATTATTGCTTGCGCAGGCTTTGGTCCAAACCGCTGGCCCACTGGCGCGCCCCGCCATCGTCAACATCCTCGACCAACGTATGGTCAATCCGCATTGTGACCAGATGAGCTACACCTTGTCGAAGCAAGCGCTTGCAGCATCGGTGCGTTCCATGGCGGCATCCTTCGCTGGCCGTGCGCGGTACAATGGCGTCGCGCCTGGCTTGGTCATTGCAACCGATGATTATACCGCACAGCAAGAAACGCGGCTGGCCGACATGATGCCCTTGGGCGCATTGCCGTCGCCATCGGCTGTGGCGGACGCTGTCGTCTATCTCGCCCAAGCGCAGGATGTTACCGGGCAAGTCATTTTCGTCGACGGCGGCGCACATCTCAAAAGTTTCGACCGCGACTTCATGCATCTTTAGCGTGCGCTTGCGACCGATTATTGCGCCGACGCATAAATAACTTGCGTTTTCGCCGCTGTTTCGCCAAAGGCAGCCCAAGCGCATGAGGCGAGCGGACAATACCGCCGCAGTTTTGGCAGCGTGAGGGCCCAAATAAAGGCTCCGCCAAACGAACAAGATGCGTCAGCTTAGAGGCTTCCCATATCACGCAGGGTTGTTTCCAACGGGTCAGCATAAGCTGCGCCCGAACACCTGCTGTTGCGCCTGTGCGGTCCTGATGAAAGGACACGCTTCGTGGGCCGCGACGATTATTTTGAAAGTATAAATATGTCTTTTTTCCAAGACCTGGGCCTTGCCCAACCTATCCTAAAGGCGCTTGAGGCGGCTGGCTATGATACGCCAACCCCCATTCAGCAACAGGCCATTCCACCCTTGCTTGAGGGCCGCGATCTATGCGGTATTGCGCAGACCGGAACGGGCAAAACTGCTGCATTTGCGCTGCCGTCGCTGCACCATTTTGCCACCAAGCCAAAGGCGCGTCAGCAATATAGCTGCCGGATGCTTGTCCTGTCGCCAACACGCGAACTTGCCGCGCAAATCGCCGACAGCTTCCGCACTTATGGCAAGTTTTTGGGCCTGAAGGTCGATTGCGTGTTCGGCGGTATGCCGATTTTCAGCCAGAAAAAGCGTCTTGCCGGCGGCGTCGATATTCTTGTCGCGACGCCGGGCCGCTTGATCGACCTGATTGAGCAACGCGCGGTCACGTTGAAGGACGTTGAAATCTTCGTCCTTGATGAAGCTGACCAGATGATGGACTTGGGCTTTATTCACGCGTTGAAGCGTATCGACCAATTATTGCCAAAACAGCGTCAGACATTGTTCTTTTCCGCGACCATGCCAAAGGCGATTGCCGAGCTTGGCAACCGTTTTCTGAACAACCCTGTGCGTGTTTCGGTTGCGCCCGCCGCGACCACAGCAGAGCGCGTCGAACAATTCGTGACCTTTGTCGAGCAGCGCGAAAAGCAGACATTGCTGACGCTCAAACTGCAAAGCGAAGAGATTGACCGGGCGTTGGTCTTCACCCGCACAAAGCATGGCGCCGACCGCGTTGTGCGTGGGCTTGCGGGGGCCGGTATCCAATCCGCCGCGATCCATGGCAACAAATCGCAGGGCCAGCGTACCGCTGCGCTGCAAGCATTCCGCGATGGCAAGATCAAGATACTCGTGGCGACCGACATTGCGGCACGCGGCATTGACGTCCCCGGCGTCAGCCATGTGTTCAACTTCGAATTGCCCAATGTGCCTGAACAATATGTCCACCGCATTGGCCGCACCGCGCGCGCCGGCCGTGAAGGTATCGCCATGAGCTTTGTTGCGGGCGATGAGCGCGGCTATATGAAAGACATTGAGCGTTTAACTGGCATCCGCGCCATGACGCTTGGCCTTCCCGAAGGTTTCCGTGCCGCCGTTGCTGCATTGCCACCCCCCGTTGCCGATAAGAAGCCGCAACAGGCCCGTGGCGGTCGCGGTGGTGGTCAACCCGGCGGCGGACGCACCAATTATGCCGGTAAGAAACTTGGCGGCAATAATGGCGGCACTGGTTTGAACGGCGAGAGCCGTAACCGCACGCACGCGCCGCAAGGTGGCTGGCAACCCGCCATTGGCCCACGCGACGGCAGCCGTGAAGGCAGCCGCGATGCACGTCCACGCAACGACAATGCCCCTGCCGCTGATCGTCGTCCAACCGCCGACCGCGCATTTGCCGCCCGCAGCGAAAACCGCCGCGACCCCGGCGCACCTGCCCGCAATTACGGCCCCAAAAAGGGTGGTAATGGCAACTATAAGGGCACGGTGAAGCGGGCGGGGTAATTTGAGTCCAGGGCGTCATCCTGAACTTGTTTCAGGATAACAAACAAACGTAGCGCGTTATCCTGAAACAAGTTCAGGATGACGCCATTCTTGTCATTCCCGCGAAAGCGGGGATGACAAGCGTTAGCTTAGGGTCAGGACCTAGATCGCCGATCAATGCCTAAAATGCCGCATGCCAGTGAAGACCATGGCAAGGCCAGCGTCATCGGCGGCGGCAATCACTTCGTCGTCGCGCATCGACCCGCCGGGTTGAATGACCGCAGTTGCGCCCGCTTCGGCAGCGGCGAGCAGCCCGTCGGCAAAGGGAAAAAACGCGTCGGAAGCAACGGCCGAACCCAATGTGCGCGGGGCAGCCCAGCCATAAGTTTCAGCGGCCTCCTTCGCCTTAATCGCGGCGATACGCGCGCTGTCACGCCGGTTCATTTGACCCGCGCCAATGCCCGCAGTTGCGCCATCCTTGGCATAGACAATCGCATTGGACTTCACATGCTTGGCAATCGTCCATGCAAAGCGGCAGTCCGCCAGTTCCTGTGCGCTCGGGTCACGTTTGGTAACGACCGTGAAGGCATCATCGGCAACATGGCCATTGTCGCGTGACTGCACAAGCAACCCGCCGGTAATCGGTTTGATCGACAGGCCGCCGCGTTTTGGGTCGGGCAAATCGCCGGTTAGCAACAATCGCAAATTCTTCTTCTTGGCAAATACCGCCTTGGCCGCATCATCGGCGGACGGGGCAGCCACGACTTCGGTAAAAATCTCGGTAATCGCTTCTGCCGTCGCTGCATCCAGCGGGCGGTTGACGGCAACGATACCGCCAAAGGCCGAGACGCTGTCGCATTCCAGCGCCGCGCGATAGGCGTCGATCAATGTCGCCCCCGTTGCCACGCCGCATGGGTTGGCGTGCTTGACGATCACAACCGTCGGCGGGCCATCGCGAAACTCGGCGACCAGTTCAAGCGCGGCATCCGCGTCATTATAATTATTATAGGACAATTCCTTGCCCTGCACTTGCTCGGCCTGCGCGATGCCCGCAATATGCGGCCCAACAGGCACATACAGCGCCGCACGCTGATGTGGGTTTTCGCCATAGCGCAATTCGGCCATGCGGTTGCCATTGACGGCAAGCATGTCCGGAAACAGTTGCTGCTGGTCGGTAAAGGCAAACCACTGGCTGATCATGCTGTCATAGGCCGCCGTCGCCGAATACGCCTTTGCCGCGCATTTGCGGCGAAAGTCATAGCTGGTTTTACCGTCGCATTCCTCAAGCTCGGCAATCAGGTCATCATAATCGGCTGGATCGGTCAGGATCGTCACAAAGGCATGGTTTTTGGCCGCGCTACGCACCATTGATGGTCCGCCAATGTCGATATTCTCAATAATCTCGTCGCGTGACGCGCCTTTGGCCACCGTCTGTGCAAAGGGGTAGAGGTTGACGACCACAAGGTCGATTGCGCCAATATGGTGCTCGGCCATCGCGGCGGCATGTTCGGGATTATCGCGCACCGCGAGCAGGCCGCCATGCACCATCGGGTGCAACGTCTTAACGCGGCCGTCCATCATCTCGGGAAAGCCCGTCAGCTCGCTAATGTCCTTCACCATAAGGCCAGCGGCGCGGAGCGTTTTGGCGGTCCCGCCCGTCGATACCAATTCAACATGCCGCGCCGCCAGCGCATGGCCAAGCTCCACCAATCCAGCCTTGTCAGACACTGACAATAAGGCCCGTTTAATGACGACGTCGTGCATAATATCATCCTAAATGGCAAAGTTGCCAGCTAATGTGGACCGCGTCTTTACCCGTATCGGCGGCGATCACAAGTTGTTGGGTCGGGTGCGGCCGACCATTTTGGTCAACCCATAAGCTATCATCGACCGACAATATACCACCGGAGGTGATAAACGCCCAGTTGCTGCCGTCGGCCATGCGCAGCAAAGCGGTCTGCGGTTGGTCTGTGGGTGCGATCTCAATATCTGGCCCCAGATGAAAGCGGACATGCGCTGTCACATCGGCCTGCGGCTTTGCCTGCGGCAACAGCGTGTCTTCGCCCCGCAATTCCATGCCGTCGGAACGCAAGATGAGCAAGCGGGCGTGATTATAGCCATAGCTTTTCGCATAGCCATCATGGCTTGCCGCAATCCGTGTCGCCTGATCAATGTCGCGGCGTTCAAGGCCGACTTCAGTTACGCCCTTGCCCAATTGACCCCCCGGCAGAATGGCCGTCGAATTGGTATCATTCAGGCAAAGCGTTGAATGCGCCGCCGTGGTCCGCAGGCCGCGTGCAAGCGCCGCCGATATGGTCGCGCCGACAAGTGCCGCACCGCCACAATTGACGATGATCCGCTGCCCATTATGCGACAATTCGAAGGCGAGCGTCGAGGCGCAGCCCGCCGCCGACTGGCCCGCGAGCGGCGGCGGCCCGGCATCCAGCAAAAGCACAGATTTGCCAGCCGACACACGTTGATAGCCCCAATCAAGTGCTTGGCGATGCGGGCGGGCGCGAACTTCGCTGGCGGCGACAAGTGCGTCAATCCGGTCGGCGGTCATATGCGCCGACCCCTGCCACGCGCCAAGCCCGCCATCGGAATGGGTCAGCCCCAATAAGGCAGGCACCGCACGGCCCAAAGCCTCTATGAGGAAATCGGGCACCATCTCGCCTTGCGCAACATAGCATTGCTTCAACAGGCTCAATAGGCCGATCAGCTCCATCAACTGGATGGGCGAGCGCGACACAACACCGCCATCGGGGAAAATTGTGACGCGTAAGGATTCGGCCAATCCGTCTTCACCCACTGCGCGGCGGATTTTGCCTTCGGGCAATAATAACGACGCGGCAACGACGCCCGCCCAACCCACGGTCTTGGCAAAATGGCTTTGCGCCCTTGGTGCCGACTGGTCCAGATGGCGTGCCACCCGCGCAAAATGGTTGATGACGCGCGACCGGTAAATCGGGTCCGAACTGCTCAACAAAAACGGCGACCCGGCGGCCATGTTCAACAGCCGCCAAGCACAATTGTCGACACGCCAAGCCGGCTCGCGGGTCTTCATGCCATTGGCCCGCAACCAGGCATCGGCGATACGCGCCGCGACAGGCGCACCTTCGCCGCGATTGGTTGCGGCGGCAAGATCGCGCAGCCAGTCAAAACGGTGGATATAATCGGTCAGCGATGGCGACAGATCAAGTCGGTCATAATCCAGCGCATCAAAGGCTTGTTGTAAGCCCTGATAATGGAATTTGCCCATCCGCAGTGCTTGGCCACGTCCAGAATCGCCCTCCAAAGGGTCCTGCGGCACCGCCAGAAGGCGCAATGGCACCTTGCCCTTCAACCGCCCATTGTGCAGCGGCGTGCGCCATGTCAGCTTGTAGAATTCGAGGGAGAGGCGTTCGAGAATATTTTGGCCCCCGCCCTTGGGTCTGACGATTAAGGCCGTCTGCCGTTGATCCGTACCGTCCTCAAAATTACCGGTCATTCACCCCTCAGCGCCCGGATATTTGCGGCATAATGGCTCTCGCCGCCCCTGAATGTCGCCGTGCCGGCCACCAACGTGTCGGCACCAGCCGATATTGCGAGCGGTGCCGTGTCGGTCGTAATGCCGCCATCGACTTCAAGCCGGATATCGCGCCCCGTTTTTTCGATCATCTTGCGAATGGCTTCGATTTTGCGCAACTGGCTTGAAATAAAGCTCTGCCCGCCAAAACCGGGGTTCACGCTCATCACCAAGACAAGGTCAATGTCGTCGATAAGATAATCGAGCATCTTGGCTGGCGTATGCGGATTGAGCACGATGCCCGCCATTTTGCCAAATGACTTGATCAACTGCACTGTGCGGTGCGGGTGCGGCCCAGCCTCGGGATGGAACGAGATAATATCCGCGCCAGCGTCGGCAAAATCCTGAATATATTGGTCCACTGGCGCGATCATCAAATGCACGTCAAATGGCTTATCACTATGCGGACGAAGCGCCTTTACGACCGCAGGGCCGATGGTGATATTGGGGACAAAATGCCCGTCCATGACATCGACATGGATCCAGTCGCATCCAGCCGCGTCAATGGCGCGCACTTCTTCGCCCAGCCGTGCAAAATCGGCGGACAAGATTGATGGCGCAATGCGGACGGCGGAGGACATATGACGCGCTTAGACGCTGCACCGCGGGCGGGCAAGGCGGCGACGGGCGTTATACACAGCTTATCGCTCCATGCGCGGCTCGCGCCGGTAAATAAACTGGTCGCCCATGACATCATGCGATTCTGCAAATTTGACGAAACCAAGTTTGCCCGCGACATTGCGTGATGCCGTGTTGCCGGGGTCAATGATGCACCGTATTTCGCCCAGTCCTTGGCCGTCCGCCCATTTCAATATCGCAGTCATGGCCTCTGTAGCATAGCCCTTGCCCCATGCGTCGGGCGAAAATGCCCAGCCGGCCTCTGGAAAGCCCTCCAGCTCTTGTATGCCGCGTTCAAACTGCGCCAGCCCGCCATTGCCGACAAAGCGCCCGCTGGCCCGTTCCACAAATGACCAATAGCCATAGCCAAAGAGCGGCCACATGCCGATGCCCTGAAGCATTTTGCCCCAACTGACATTGCGGCTGCGTGGTTCGCCGCCAATAAACGCGGTCATGCGCGGGTCGGCCCATGCCGCGGCATAATCCTCCCAATGCGCGAGTGACATGGGTTCAATCGATAAGCGTTCGGTTGTGAGCGTGGGTGCCGT
>JAEMTM010000212.1 GCA_016462305.1 Sphingomonadaceae bacterium
ATCATCCGCTCGGCGGCCTCTGCGGCCAAGCGGGCGGCGCGTTTTAGATTGGCTTGGAAATCGCCAGCGCTGCCGCCATTGGCATCATCGCTGGTCGCCTTAATCGCGGCCCATGGCACGTCCATGCGTGCGGCGGCTTGTGCGACGGCGGCGGTTTCCATGTCGACAATATCGCCGCTGAGCGCCTGATGCAGCCTTTGGCCATGGTCCGCGCTTTCGACAAAACAATCGCTGGTGATGATACGCACCTTGGGCAGGCCAGTGTCGGGCATGATGGCGGCGCGGAAGGGTTCGGTATGCGCCTCCCCTATGGGCCAGGCCCCTGCCCGATAATGGACAAAGCCGCCGGCGCGCGAGGCGCCATAGTCGCCCTGCACGGCTTCGACGATCTGGAAGCAATTTCCGTCCCTGCCATTCAGCTTTCCAGCCGTGCCGACAATCAACAGCAAGTCGGCATGATAATGTTCGACCAACATCATTGCCGCCATCGCGGCGTTCACTTTGCCAATGCCGCTGCAGGTAATCACGATATTGCGGCCGACAAAGGGCACTTGCCGCACCATGAAGCCATGCAGCGCCTCAATATCGGCGCTCTGGCCGGGAAATAACGCTGCTGCCTCGGCATCTACGCCGGTTATGATTCCAACAGTTTTGAACATACGCGCGCAGCCTTTTTATGCCGTTAGAAACATGGGTCTAACGCGTAAATAGCGTAATTTTGATGACAGTTATCGCCGGGCCGCAGAAAAAACGGTGTAATTTGTAAAAAAAATTGGCGTTATTTGTAAAAAACCCGGTGTTATTTGTAACAGCCTGCGGTTTAGGCGGCCTTTCGTGCCCCGTCCGCATCGCGATCCAGAAACGCACCGATCTTCGCGATGCTTTCCTCGACATGGCTTAACAGGAACAAATGCCCGCCATTTTTGACCACGAACAATTCGCTGTTCGGAATGAGGAAATTCAAAAATTTGCCATTGGCCAGCGGGACAATCCGGTCATCATCGCCCATCATGATGAGCGTTTCGGTTTTCATAAACGGAAGGAACGGCGCGCTCGTCCATCCTATCATCGCCATCAATTGATAGAAATATCCGGTTTTCGACGGCGGCGTAATGCGGCCAATATGCTCCGACTTGTTGCCCACCATACCGCCGTACAGCGTCTTGAAATGCTTCGCCATGAATTCGGGGTCGATATAGCGGCGCGGGTCGGCCATTTTGACAAGTGAGGCCGGTTTGCCGGGCACCATCAACATGCCGGCGCTAGTCGCGACCAAGATGAGCTTATTGGTCCGCGCAGTGTTCTGCAACGCAAATTGCTGCGCCATCGCCCCGCCCCAACTAACGCCCATGACGTCGACACGGGGCATGTCAAATCGGTCAAGCAACAATGCGGCAATCCGCGACATCAGGATCGCGTTATAGGGCACAACGGGGTCGGGCGACCCGCCAATGCCGGGCATGTCAAAGGTGATAAAGTCGCGGTCATCAAGCAATTCCGCCATCGGCGCCATAGCCTCAATATTCGCACCAATGCCGTTGAAGAACAATATAGGCAGCTTCGTCGGCGCACTCGCCCGCCAAACCGCCACCCGCAATGTCCGCCCGTCAACGGTCTCCATGCTGAAATTCGGCGCGCGGGATTTGGTCATAGATGTTCCTTTGGCCCTGAATTTTGGACATAGCATTAGGTTTAACCGAACGGTTAGATGGTGCAAGCCAATTTCTTGTCTTGTTTTAGGTAGCACCTAGTGCTACATATAATCATGTCCGAACCGACCCGTCCACGCGCTTTCAAATCGGCATGGTTTGCAAAAGCGGCGCGGAAGGCGAAGATTTCGGACAAGGCGCTATGCAAGGCTATCGCGCAAGTGATGGCTGGGCAAGCAGATGATCTGGGCGGCGGCGTTTACAAAAAGCGGCTTTCGAACAACCAGTATCGCTCGATTATCTTGGCGCGGGCTGGAGATTTTTGGGTGTATGAGTTTCTGTTCGCGAAGCAAGATATAGCGAATATCGAAGACGACGACCTTAAAAGATACCGCACACTGGCCAAAGGCTATGGTTCGTTGACGACAGATCAGGTCTCGGAACTGCTGGCCGATTGTGGGTGGATCGAGATTTGCAAAGGTGAATTGGAGACAGAAATATGACCAAGGCAACATATGTAAGCGAGTTGCGTGAAGCCATGCACAGCTCTGCCAAAGCCCTGCATAAGGTCGGGGCCATCGACGAGATCACGATGCGTGAATTTGACGATGCTTGTCTCTCAAATGTCCCCGAACTTGCGCCCAAGGACATCCTCCGCCTACGCAAAGCAAACAAAGTCAGCCAGCCGGTCTTTGCGCGTTATCTGGGCACCAGCGAATCCACGATCGAAAAATGGGAAAGCGGTGCAAAGCGGCCCAGCGGCATGGCGTTGAAATTGCTTGCGATTGTGGAAAAGCATGGGTTGCAAGTTTTGGCTTGATTAAGGGTCGAACGGATTGTGCGCGTGGGGTAACGTCTCGCCGGACAAACGCACATCAGCGGGTCACGATAAGCGCGATAGGCTCCAGCCTGCGCTGGAGTGAC
>JAEMTM010000213.1 GCA_016462305.1 Sphingomonadaceae bacterium
TGCACGGACCAATTTGTGAACGGCATTACAAAAGCAGGTCATTCAGACGCACTAGCCGCGTAAGCAAATGGCGATCAATGCCGCCCGGTCCTGTAATGACTTCGTTGCAAAGCCTTGGAATGCGCCCCATCAGTCAAGTTGGACACACCGAACTAACAAAGGGAGGATTCGCAGGCAGTGTGTCCGAATAACTAACAGCGAAAAGCCATCATTGTTCCCGCTTCAGGCTGCGCTGCTGCTTAGGCATGCACCCGCCTACAAACCCTTCGCAGTGCAGAACATATAGCGCGCACATTAGCGGCCAGACCACAACAGTCGATAAAGCCGCCGGAATGTCGGACTAAAATCGAAAAAAATGGTCGGGGAGACAGGATTCCAGACCTATTTTCGCAAATTCAGCGATATCAATCAAAAAGCACGGAAAACCGCAGTTTATTAAGCCCGACCAAGGTCGGACATCTGCTAATTGACACAATTCAGTGCACAATCACAGCACAAATGTGGCACAGCTTCCAAAAGTCGTTGGATGTGGCTTTTTATCGATGTGAACGCTACCGTATTTTCGGTCCTTCCAAGGCAAAGCTCTGGCGGATGGCTTTGATGGGAATCATGCCGCCAGCTTATCAGCAGCACGCGTCTGTCCTCGCCGGTGCAGGTCCCGTTCGCGGCTTCGCAAGTTCAGCCATTTGCTCCACGGACATGCTGTTAGACAACCGCTACAAGTCCACTCTTGATCGGGACACCGGCCAAGTGGGTGAAGGAAATCGGTGCGCCGAGCCTCAAGCGCCCCTTTGTCCGCGTCTTCACAGCATCTGTCGCCCCCTCGCCGCTGGTGATTGATCGGCTATCGCTTTATCAATCATAACGATGTTATGTCATGATTGATAGAAAGGCATCTTATCCATCATGCTCTGGAATTGGCAGCTTCCCGACTGGCCTAGCTTCCGCTTCAACGCGGATCGCATCCGCGCGTCCGAAGAGCAATTCCTGAGAGGTTCGGGCGTTGTCATTGGTGCATTGCATCACCTTGACGCCGATGCGCGCGATGGCCTGACCATTGAGCTGATCTCGCAGGAGATTCTCGATAGCTCAGCCATCGAGGGCGAAATCCTCGACCGCGCCAGCGTCCAGTCGTCGCTCGCGCGGCATCTCGGCTTTGCCAGCGACCAGCGCCGCGCCAGTGCGGCTGAGGCCGGAGCCGCTGAATTGATGGCCGATGTTTATCGCAACCATGCGGCACCGCTTGACGACCGGACCCTTTTCGCGTGGCACGCCATGCTCATGAACGCACGGCGCGATATTGCCGATGTTGGGCGCTACCGTAGCCATGAAGATACGATGCAGATCGTTTCGGGCGCGCTCCACGCGCCGCGCGTCCATTTCGAGGCACCGCCGTCTGATACTGTTGCTGCGGAAATGTCCCGCTTCATCGCGTGGTTCAACGGCAGCACACCGGCATCAGCGAACCCGCTTCCGGCGATCACCCGTGCGGCCATCTCGCACCTGTGGTTCGAGAGCATCCATCCCTTCGAGGATGGCAATGGCCGGATCGGGCGTGCGATTGTTGAAAAGGCTTTGGCGCAAAACCTTGCGACCCCAACGCTGACGGCGCTCGCGGAAACGATCCATCTTCACCGCAAAGCCTATTATGCCGCGCTTCAACTCAGCAGCCAAAGCAACGACATCGACGCCTGGCTGACATGGTTTGCCGATATTGTCATTCAGGCGCAGGCGCGGACGATCACGCGCATCTGCTTCTTGATCGACAAGACGCGGCTGCTTGATCGCTTGCGCGGACAAATCAACGACCGGCAGGAAAAGGCGCTGCTTCGCTTGTTCCGCGAAGGACCGGACGGATTCTCTGGCGGGTTGAGCGCCGGGAATTACCGGACGATCACAGATGCCAGCCTAGCCACCGCGACCCGCGATTTGAACGACCTTGTCGAAAAGTGTGCGCTCGTTCGCACCGGAGAACGTCGCTATGCGCGCTATCATCTTGCGAAGACTAAATTGCCACAACCAGACTAGGGAAAAATCATTGCCATGCGGCTTATTTCGAACATCGGGAGCGAACGTGTAGCGGATGTGTTACCAACCCACACGCCCTTCGATCTAATTACGTCGTCACTTTCGCTCGAAGGCGCGGCGGTTTTGGCAGTCGCTCACAAAATAGAGCGGTGCCTTTTGTCGAACGGCGCCGCGCTACAGGTGGATGGGCAAGACCGCCGCCGTCGTAACAATTTGACCATGCGCGATGAATCCACGCGCGTTTTAGCTTGGCTTGACGCGGCTTCGGTACGCGCAACAGATCGTGTCTTGAAACAATCGCTGATGCTCAGCCTATCATCGCCATTGGCTTTGGCTGGCGAGTGCGAATTGACGACTGCGGGCTTGGGCCTTGCCCGCAGCACTTCGGCGGGCATGGTGCAATTGTTCGATCAGGCTGACGAAGTGACCGCAATGGCCGATTGGTTTGAAAAACTATGGCGCGGCGCGCAAGAACAGGGCGATATTCCCCTACTCGCGCAATTACGAAATGCCGC
>JAEMTM010000214.1 GCA_016462305.1 Sphingomonadaceae bacterium
CGCGTGACCACGGGCGCGAGCATGATGTCCGCCGCGCTGAACGTGCCGAACAGATATGGCCCATCCTTGCCAAAACGTGACCGCGCCTCTGCCCAGTTTTGCAATATGCGGACAGCATCGGCGCTTGTGTCTTCGGACAATGTTACGTCGGTGAAGGTCTTGCGCGTGTTCATCGGGCATTCGCGGCGCAAGGATGTGTAGCCCGCATGCATTTCTGCTGCCATCGAACGCGCCATGCCGCGCGCGACCGCGTCCTTGGGCCAATAACGGTCACGCCCGACCTTGTCGGCGAGATAATCGATGATCGCGAGGCTGTCCCAGACTACGGCCTCTCCATCCCACAAGATCGGCACCTTGCCAGCCGATGGCGCAAGGTCTGCCGCACGTTTGCGTTGTTCCCAGTCCGGCGCAAACAAGGGGACTATGACCTCTTCAAAATGCAGGCCGGATTGTTTCGCCGCGAGCCAGCCGCGCAGCGACCAGCTTGAATAGGCTTTGTTGCCAATGATCAGTTTCAAGGTCATGGAAGCATTAATGGCGGCTGTTTTCGCTTGTGTCGAGGGGCAGAAAAGCAAAGCCTGTTAAGACGCCACGGCTTCCAACACGGCGGAACGCAGTTCCTCAATCCCGCCGCGCTTTTCGGCGGAGGTGACCGATAGGTCAGGATAAGCCGCAACATGCTTGCGCAGCTTTGCCATAGTGTCGGTTTCAACTGCGGCCAAGTCGCTGGCCTTGATCTTGTCGGTCTTGGTCAGAACGATGCGGTAGCTGATGGCTGCGCTATCGAGCATCGACATGATGTCATGATCGACCTCCTTAATCCCGTGGCGGCTGTCGATCAGGACGAAGACACGTTTCAACACCACGCGGCCCCGCAAATAATCGTTAATCAGGTAACGCCATGACTGCACGGTCTTGATCGGTGCTTTGGCATAACCATAGCCCGGCATATCGACGATGCGAAATGCCGCAGGGTCGCCCACATCAAAGAAGTTCAATTCCTGCGTGCGGCCCGGCGTATTTGACGCACGCGCCAGATTGTTGCGGTTGACGAGCGCGTTGATCAGGCTCGACTTGCCGACATTCGACCGGCCCGCAAACGCGATTTCCGGCACCGTTGGTTCGGGCAGAAATTCAAGTTTCGGCGCGGATTTCAGGAAGCTGATCGGCCCTGAAAAGATTTTAACATGGTCCATTATTGGTCACTAATTCCAAAAATCGTCATCCTGAACTTGGTTCAGGATAACAGGCTGCCGTCACCTGTTATCCTGAACCAAGTTCAGGATGACGATGGGTTTAATTCGGGATGACGAACAGATTATGTGTCACGCCTTTGCATTCGCCTTCGCCTTTTCTTCGGCATCACGGGCCATTTGTTCGCGCAAGACCGGGTGGCGCGAATATAGCCATTTTTGCTGGGCAATCGACACGAGGTTGGACATCACCCAATAGAGTTGAAGACCAGCGGCAAATGGGGCCATGATGAACATCAGGAACCAAGGCATGACCGCAAAGACCTGCTTTTGCACTTCGTCCATCGGCTGCGGATTGAGCTTCTGCATCAGCCACATCGTCACGCCGAGCAGGATCGGCAGAACACCTATGGCGATGAAGGCTGGCAGGGTGATGCCAGTGCCAAGCAGATTGAACAGCAACTGCGCCGAGGGATCGGGTGCGGACAAATCCTGAAGCCACAACACAAAGGGCTGGTGACGCATTTCAATCGACAGCAAGAGAATCTTATAGAGCGCGAAGAAGATCGGAATTTGCAGCACAATCGGAAGGCAGCCCGCGAGCGGGTTTACCTTTTCTTCCTTATACAAAGCCATCATTTCCTGTTGAAGACGCGGCTTGTCGTCTTTCCAGCGTTCTTGCAGCGCCTTCAACTTAGGCTGCACCGCACGCATTTGCGCCATGGAGGCAAATTGCTTTTGCGCGACCGGATACATGAATCCGCGCACGATGAGGGTCAGCCCAATGATCGCAAGGCCAAAGTTATTAAACACGCCAAACAGCCAATGGAGAATCCAGAAAAACGGAATGGCGATGAACCAGAACCAGCCCCAGTCAATGGCATAGTCCAGATAAGGAATACCCAAATCTTGTGAATACGCGTTGAGGACCGCCATTTCCTTTGCGCCCGCAAACAGACGTGCGTTGCTGTCAAATGCGGCCCCGGCGGCGACACTCGTGTTACGCGTTGGGATGACCTGCGCCTGATAGACATCGCCGCTTGCGCGGAACTTGGCCGAGACGGGCGTTTTTTGATCGGGGATCAGTGCGCCGAGCCAATATTTGTCGGTGAAACCAAGCCAGCCGCCCGTGCTGGTGAACGCGGCCTCGCCTTTGTTTTCGGCAACATCGACATAGCCCCAGTCATAATTGGGCTTGTCATCGAAAACGCCCATCGGGCCGATGTGGATGTGCGTGAATATCGAGCCACCGGACGTCGCGTCGGCGGGCTTACCCGTGCGGCTGAGCAATGCGAAGTTGGCGATTTCGGCAGGGGTTGTGGCACCATTGGT
>JAEMTM010000215.1 GCA_016462305.1 Sphingomonadaceae bacterium
CTACATATTGTACGCGGCTTCAACCCCCATCAGCCGCAATCCATTACGCAGGACTTGCCCGATATTATGCGCCATGAAAAGCCTTGCGCCGGTAACTTCCGGATTTTGCACCAATATAAAGCGCTTGTCAGGCTGGTCATTACCTAAGTTCCAATAGGCATGGAATGCAGCCGCCAAATCATTCAGATAAAAAGCAATTCTGTGCGGCTCGCCTGATTTTGCTGCGGCCTCCAATATACGCGGAAAATTTGCGGCTTCGCGTATGAGGCCGATCTCCGCGTCGCCCAGCAACGCGATATGCGCGCCATCGGGGCCAAGTCCTTCGCGTTCTGCCTTGCGCATGGTCGATGCTATGCGCGCATGGGCATATTGCACGTAGAATACCGGATTGTCCTTCGACGCTTCCACCACCTTGGCGAAATCGAAATCCATTTGCGCATCGGACTTGCGTGTCAGCATCGTGAAGCGGACGACGTCCTTGCCAACTTCTTCAATCACCTCGGCCAAGGTGACAAAGCTGCCCGACCTTTTGGACATTTTAACAGGTTCGCCGCCGCGCAGCAGGCGCACCATCTGCACCAGCTTGACATCGAAATCGACCTTGCCATCGGTAAGCGCATTGACCGCCGCCTTGATCCGTTTGACCGTGCCCGCATGGTCCGCACCCCAAATGTCGATCATCGCATCGACGCCTTGGCTTTTCTGGAAATGATACGCTAAATCAGCGCCGAAATAGGTCCAGCTACCGTTGGATTTCTTGATCGGCCGGTCTTGGTCATCGCCAAATTGTGTTGCGCGGAACAAGGGAAGCGTCACAGGCTCCCAATCTTCAATTTCCTTGCCTTTTGGCTTTTCCAGCTCGCCGTCATAGACAAGCCCGCGCACGCGCAGTTCCTTTTCTGCAACATCGGCCTTGCCAGCTTCATGCAGCTCGGCCTCGGACGAAAACAGGTCATGGTGGATGCCAAGCAAGGCCAAGTCGGCCTTTATCATCTCCATCATTTCGGCAACGGCGGCCTTGCGGAATAGGCCAAGCCATTCGCTTTCAGGCGCGGCGACATATTGGTCACCAAAACGCTTCGCAAGCTGCTGGCCAACGGGAACCAGATAATCGCCGGGATACAGCCCTTCTGCGATTTTTATGGTCTCACCCAATGCCTCACGATAGCGCAGATGCGCCGACCGTGCGAGGACATCGACTTGGCCGCCCGCGTCGTTGATATAATATTCGCGGATGACGCGGTAACCGGCAAATTCAAGCAATTTGGCCAAAGCATCACCGACCACAGCGCCCCGACAATGGCCCATATGCATGGGGCCAGTCGGGTTGGCGGAGACATATTCGATATTCACCGACTTGCCATCGCCCAGATGCGAGCGGCCATAATCGTCGCCCGATGCCGCCATAGCGCGCAATTCATCAAGCCATGCCGACGCATCGAGTCGCAGGTTGAGGAACCCCGGCCCGGCAATTTCAACCGCCATAACACTAGCGACCTTCGCAAGTTCAACCGACAAAGCCTCTGCTAAGGCGCGCGGGTTGGTTCCGGCGGGTTTCGCCAGCACCATTGCCGCATTGGTGGAAATATCGCCATGTGCGGCATCACGCGGCGGCTCGACCGTTACATTGCTGCGGTCCAAGTCCGCCGGCAAGGTTCCAAGCGCCACAAGTGCGTTCAGCGCATGGTCGACATGCGCTGCATATTGTTCAAAAAGGGTCATGACTGTGCCTTGAAATTAACGCGGATCAACGCGTGACATTGTAACGCAGCTGATCTTCGGTCAGCTGAAAACCGATGAGCATTTCAAAGCTAGATCGGACAACCGCTGCGCGCACTTCGGGATCGGCCATGGGGTCAAGCGCCGCGTCGGGATCACCCGGCTTGCGCTTCTTGGTGATTTTCTCCACGATTTCGGCGGGCAAGCTGGCCGCGTTTTTGTCGATATAGCCAGCCGCTTGCGCCTGCGCCGATGCGCGTTGCTGGCCATCGGCGAATTGCAGTGTCACTTGGCCAACCCGCTTTGCAATAACGGCGCTGCCGCCTTGAACCACCGTGTTGAAATAAGGGACAGTTACGGTCCGGCTGCCGCGCACGTCGTTGCGCCGCGCTTGCACATCAAATGTCGCCTGCGAAAAAATTTTCTCACCGCTTTCGTTGCAAATGGGGCGAATATTGGTGATTGTCGCCACTACGTCGATGGCATCGGCGTCCGTGCTGTTCGTCGGGTTGAAAATGGTGATGTCACCCGTGCCATCGGGCACCGCAACCGTAGGACAGCCGGACCGCGTGACATTCACGCCAACACCAGCATTAACATCCAGTTCGCCCTCGCGTGAGCAACCGGCCAAAGTAGCTGCGACAATAAAGATGGTCAGGGCTTTGGCGGCGAAGTTCATAAAGGGCAATCCTCGGGTTTCTTAGACTTGGGTCGCGGGTGCGAAACGTGATTTGGTCCTTATCCCCCCATTGCGGCCCGCGCAACAGGGGAAAGGTCTTGGCGGATGACGCGACTTTAT
>JAEMTM010000216.1 GCA_016462305.1 Sphingomonadaceae bacterium
GACCCATTTTGTCCATTGCCACGTTGGCAAGCTTGGACTTAGAACCACTAAGCCCTGCGCTTGCCGCCTGGCACTGAACAGTATGGCCTCAAACCGCGAAGGAGGATTTAAGTGGTCCTGACCCTAAGTTTACCCGTTACCCTTACAATAGCCGCAGGTGCGGCATTGGTGAATATCTGGCTGATGATCCGTTGCGGGCAGGCGCGGACGAAAGAAAGCGTATCGATTGGCGATGGCGGCAATGAATTTGTCATTCGCCGGATGCGCGCGCACGCGAACTTCGTCGAAAGCGCGCCCTTCATTTTGATCCTGATTGCCGCGCTTGAGGCGACGGGTGGAACCAACCAATGGCTTTGGGGCCTGGGCATCCTCTACATCGTCGGGCGGCTTGCCCATGGTCTGGGCATGGACGGCGGATCATTGGGCAAGGGCCGGATGGTCGGCACGCTGACCACGATGATAACGTTGCTTAGCCTTGCAGGCTGGGCCTTGTGGAAAGTCTACGCGGCGATTCTCTAACTTATCGGGCCGTTAGGGCCTGGCCCTCAGCACATCGTCTGCGACAAAGGCGTTGTGCTTGCGTTCATAGCCAAATTGACTGGTTGGGCCATGGCCGGGGATGAAGGTCACGTCATCCCCCAATGGCCATAATTTCGTCGTGATGGCGTTAATCAGGTCGGCATGGTTGCCACGCGGGAAATCGGTGCGGCCAATCGAGCCTTGAAACAGCACATCCCCAACAATCGCCAGACGGCTGGGTTGATGATGAAAAATGACATGTCCGGGCGTGTGGCCGGGGCAGTGAATAACATCGAGCGTGAGATTGCCGACGGTTACGGTGTCGCCATCGACCAGCCAGCGGTCGGGTTCAAAACTATGCGCCTCCATGCCATAGCGCGCGCCGTCATTGTCTAGCTTCTCAATCCAGAAACGGTCGTCCTCATGCGGGCCTTCAATCTTTAGCCCAAGCTCTTGCGCCAGCATTCCAGCCTGCCCGCAATGGTCGAGATGGCCATGCGTCACCAATAATTTTTCAAGCTGAACGCCCGTTTGCGCCACCGCAGCCTTCAATTTGTCGAGATCACCGCCGGGGTCAACCAGCGCGCCCTTGTTCGTTTGCGTACACCAAAACAGCGTGCAATTCTGCTGCAACGGGGTAACGGGAATGATCGCGGCCTTTAGCGGCGGGGTCTTTGTGGGCGTGGATGTGACATGGGACATAGATATTCATGTGCCGCACGGACGCGGCTGAGGCAAGTCTTCAAAGGCGCCGCCCTGCCCAAACCACCCTGCCGATGATAGCGACGGTTGCGCCGTCAACATCTGGCCAACCGGGATAGGCCGGATTGTCCGACAATATCGACAAACGCCCGCTTGGTCCGCTGGCGAGCCGTTTGACCATCAGCGCATCATCCAGCCGAATGACATGAATGCCGTCGCGCAACGGCCCCGCCGCGGCGCGATTGTCGACCATGATGTCATCGCCATGGTTCAGTGTCGGCGACATCGAATCGCCGTCCACCTGAATCAACGAGAGCTTTGCCGGGTCCAGCCCCTGCTTGCGCAACCATTTTTCGTCAAAACCGATTTTGCCGGCCAGCGTTTCGCGCCCCGGAATCGCACCGGGCCCCGCCGACGCGCCAACCGCCAGCTTTGGAATAAGCCGAATGCCCGTTCTGGTCGCGCCCGCGTCCGGCCCACCCAGCACGCTTTCATCCACACCAAAATATCGTGCCAATATCCCGCGCTCCATCTCCGGCAGTTTTTTGGGTGATCCGCGTTTGATAAATTGTTGAATATAAGTGGGATTACGGCCGATCAATTTCGATAGGCCCGCAAAATCTTCTGCGCTTTCCGCAATCAAGCGCTCCAAAACAGCCCTTGGGTCTTCTCCCATGTTGTTCCCTCCGGTTCGGTTGGAAATTTCCTAGACATGTAGGAATTATCCTATCACCCTTGTTCTATATTTGTTCTAACCGATTCGGGCAAGTCAATCCGGGTCGATCATGGAGGAGACATCATGCACATCACCCGCCTTATTGAGCGGTTTCTTCGCGAACAGGGCCTGCCACCGACCAAATTCGGGCGCTTGGCTGCGGGTGATCCGCGGCTTGTGCTGGACATGCGCATGGGGCGAGAAATTAGACCCGAAATGGAGGTAAAACTGCGGCACTTCATGTCCAACTATGGCCAACACATCCAAAACCAAGGCAGGAAAGCGATATGAACATGCGGACACAGAATATGCGGACACAATCGCGCGCCCTGCGCAACGCCTTGCGCGCAATCATCCCTGCTGCCGACATCAGCATATTGCACGAGCGGCCATGGCACAGCCTCACCTTTTGCGGCACGCAACTATGCCTTTCGGTGCAGGTGCAGGATGGAACATGGCATAGCGACGCGGACAAGCTATCGCAGATTTTGTCAGAACATGAATTTGATTTGCCCCACCAGATCGTCGCCGACATTGCGGTAACAGGGGCGGTTGTTACCGACGGTGC
>JAEMTM010000217.1 GCA_016462305.1 Sphingomonadaceae bacterium
GAAGCGCAACCGGCGAGGAACAATGGCAAAAGGAGGAGCGGTTTATGCATTAGAACGCATAACGTGCCATGATCTGGAACACCGGACCAGCCTGTTCGCTTTCCAATTCATATTCGTCGAAACTGCGGTTGATCTGGTCTGCGATGGTCGTAAACTTGTTGAATACCTCATCCTTTGATCCGTTCAGCAGGTTTGAACCCACCGCGCGAATGGTCAGATTATTGCTGAAGCGTTTTTCAACGAAAATCTCCAAGTCGGCACCATAAGACGTTGTGATTTCTTCACCCACAATGCGGTCAAACGCCTCGCCTTGCTTGCGATATGTCGCACCAAAGGCGATCCCAGCGGACGGAATGTCCTGAATAAAGCCGGCATTGTAAACATATTTGGATTGCCCATTGAAACGGCGATTGCCCGAGAAATCGGTTATGTCACTGTTGAGCCATGACACATTGCCGAAAACACCGGTATCTGGGAGGCCAAGGAAACCAAGATCGGTCGAAAGATCAAACTCAATACCGTAAACTTCGCCATCACCGGTATTTCGCGGTTGCAGCACAAATGTGCCTGCACCTTCGGAGCCTTGCTGCCCTGTGTTGGCCAATTCGATCAGGTCTTGGACCTTGCGATAGAAGACGTTCACACCAATCACGCCGGTGCGGCCAAGCCGTTGTTCATAGCCAAGGTCACCACCCCATGCGGTTTCCGGACGCAGCGCAGGGTTGCCTTGCAGGTCATTGTCGCCAAGTTCCGCCTCTAACAATGCAGGCGAAAGGAAGTCGAGCCGCGGGCGACGGTTTGTGCGCGCCGCCGAAGCGGTGATTCGACCACCGTTGCCGACTTTGATCTTCACCGATGCCGATGGCAGCAGAAATGCATAATCATTTTCCCGAACGGCCTGCGCCGCTGCGACGGTCAGGTCATTGACGGTAAAGTCAGTGGTTTCATAGCGTACACCCGCCACCCACGAGATGCCGCCCGATTTGCCTTCAACTTCCGCAAAAGCATCGCGGCGGTCCTCTTCAATTGTGCTCAGGCCGCCCGGTGTAAATATAGGCGCAGCAAAAGTGCGGACAAATTGTTCTGGATTGCGGCCAAATTGGTCATAAGTGCGCGCAGCCGCAGTCAGGTTATAACGGTCCCGAATAGTGGCAATATCGGTATCGCGATCCTTGTTTTGTGCAAAGCCGCCAATGATCAGCGCAACATCATCGCCCAAGGAAAATTCATGCTTTAGCCCCAGCGACAATTCCTTGTCCACGATAGCACGATTTGTGAGGTCACCCGTAAAGCGGGGCGTGCTGCGGTCAAAATCAACCTCAAATTCGGTTTCCACCTGATCGTCGGAGAAGCGGGAATAGCCGAGCTTTAAGCTGGTTTTGCCTGCCGACCATTCCTGTTGCAGCTTACCCGCAAGGCTATAGCTTTCTTGCTCAATCGTGTTCAAATTAGCATTGTCGGTCAACAAATTGCCTGCAACAGGTGTCGTGCGCACGGGGCCCGTTATTGCTGTTGCGCTGTTATATTCGAACGACCGTTCGTCTTCTATCCGGTCGGTACGCACATAATTGCCACTCAATTCAAAGTCGGTGGTTTCGCCATCAATGTCATAAGTTGCGTTTAACGCATAATCCGTACCGTCGCGGGTATCCGTCTGGTCTTCGCGATTGTCGAAATCAGCCGTCGCATAATTGGCGTTATTTTCCGGCGAATCACCATAACGCAGGCTTTTCTTGAGCTTTGGATTATACCGGCCCTGAATATTGCCGCCGATGAGAATGCGTCCTGGGCCAAGCGCTCCGCCATATACCAGACCAAGGCTTGGCTTCACTTCACCATCGTCGAAGCGCAGCCCGCCGATACGAATATAACCGCCATCCAATTCATAGCCATCGCGCAACACGATGTTCAATGTGCCAGCTACCGCATCACCCGTGCGGCGCGCAGACGAAGAACGGATGATTTCGACTTGTTTGATCAGTTCAGCCGGAATGCGGTCCAAGAAAAAGCTGCGGTCCGCATTCGACCCGGGCACTTTTTCACCGTTGATTAAAATTTGGGTGTAGCCGGGCTCAAGCCCACGTAACCGCGCGCCATCGCTTTCGATTACATCGGACAAGAAAGTGACCGATGGAACACGCTTGAGTGCATCACCCGCCGTCAGCGGTTCAAAACGCTGAAAGTAATCGGCGTCATATACAAGCACAGGCTCTGCTGCATCATTGCGATTACGGTATGTAATCTGCCCCTGCACCACAATTTCATTGGCAGTCGAAATTTCGTCCGAACGTGATTGCTTGTCATCCGCAGGCGCAGTTTGCGCCAGCAACGATGACGGCAGAATCGCCAGCAAAGCCGCGCCGCAAAGCATCGCATTGCGTGAAAGTTTCCGTGATTGCGTAGAACCCGTTTGCATATATCTAACCCCTAAATATGCCAAATGTGACAAAATGCCCTTAGGCAGGGGTTGTGAATCGTCCGCATATGAACGATGACAAT
>JAEMTM010000218.1 GCA_016462305.1 Sphingomonadaceae bacterium
ATGTCATCAATGCCCTTCACCCCGCCGCTGGCGATTACGGGTATATTCACCCGCCGCGCCAAGTCAACCGTCGCGTCTATATTACAACCGGTTAGCATCCCGTCGCGGCCAACATCCGTGAACAGGATCGACGCAACGCCCGCGTCTTCGAACCGGCGGGCCAAATCGATGACGGGCATGTCGGATTTCTCCGCCCAGCCCTCAGTCGCGACAAAGCCGTCGCGGGCGTCGACTGCGACAACAATACCGTCCGCAAATTCGCGCGCCATGTCCTTCACAAATGCCGGGTCTTTGAGCGCCGCCGTGCCAATCACCAGCCGCGCCACGCCCATGTCGAACCAGCGTTCCACCGTCTGCGAATTGCGAATGCCGCCGCCCAATTGGATATAACCGGGGAAATTTTCGATAATCCCCTCCACCGCTTCGGCATTTTCAGGCCGCCCGGCGAACGCACCGTCGAGATCGACCACATGCAGAAATTGTGCGCCTTGTTCGGCAAACAACATCGCCTGCGCCGACGGATCATCGGCATAGACCGTCGCGCGGTTCATATCGCCCTCGGCCAAGCGCACAACCTCGCCACGCTTCAAGTCAATCGCGGGGAAGACTATCATAACAAACTCTCTCGTCTCTGCGTCTCTGCGCCTCTGCGTGAACAAAAAAGAACCTCACGCAGAGGCGCAGAGGCGCGGAGAGTTGACCAATGACCCGTCACGGCATCCACCCCAAAAAGCGTTTGAGGAATTCAATGCCATAGGCCTGGCTTTTTTCCGGATGAAATTGCACACCCATGATATTGTCACGTCCAACCGCTGCAACCAGAGTGCCAATATGGTCCGTCGTAGCCAGCACATCGGCGGCGTCCGCAGCATCAAAATGATAGCCATGCAGGAAATATGCTTCGCCATGCTCTATCAACGGCGCGCTGTCACCCGGCACCACATCATTCCAACCCATATGCGGGATTTTCAGGTCTGGCGCTGGAGGAATCGCACGCACGGTGCCGCCGATCCAACCCAGCCCGCTTGTGCTTCCATGCTCAACGCCTTTATCGGCGAGCAACTGCATCCCGACGCAAATGCCCAGAAACGGTGTCGCTTCAACCCGAACGCGCTGCTCCATCGCGGCGATCATGCCTTCAATGGCAGACAAGGCCGCCATACAATGTGCAAAGGCACCTACGCCGGGCAGAACGATACGGTCGGCCTTGGCAACGACATCAGGATCATCGGTCACGCGAATATCGGTCGCGCCCGCCGCCTTCAACGCATTATGCACCGAATGCAGGTTCCCCGCGCCATAATCAATCAGCGCAAGCGACACGGCCTACAACGTCCCCTTGGTCGACGGGATCGCATCCGCCTTGCGCGGGTCGATCTCAACCGCTTGGCGCAAGGCGCGGGCCAAGGCCTTATAGCAGCTTTCAACGATATGGTGGTTGTTCGAACCATATAGATTTTCGACATGCAAGGTGATGCCCGCGCTGGTCGCGAAGCTATGGAACCAATGTTCGATTAGCTCGGTGTCCCATTCGCCAAGTCGCGACATGCCAAGCGATACTTTCCACACAAAATAAGGCCGCCCCGAAATGTCGAGCGCACAGCGCGTCAAGGTTTCGTCCATCGGCGCATAGGCTGTGCCATAACGGGCAATACCGCGCTTATCGCTTAATGCCTGCAACACAGCCTCGCCAATGGCGATGCCCGTGTCTTCGGTGGTATGATGCTGGTCGATATGCAGGTCGCCTATCGCCTTCACCTTCAAATCGATTAACGAATGGCGCGACAATTGCTCAAGCATATGGTCGAGAAAGCCAATGCCCGTTGACACTTCATACACTCCACTGCCGTCAAGGTTAACCTCAACATCAATGGACGTTTCATTCGTCTTTCGACTGATAGAGCCTGTACGCATGGCCGCCGATATAGCCGCATACGCGCATTTGGCAAGTTGGCTTGCGGCAATAAGCGTCTTGATTTCGGGCTCCCGGCGGTCCACCTAGAAGCGATGACCGAAGAGCATGTTGATAGCCTGATTCCTTATGATGTCGTTGTGCAAGAGGCATTGCGTGCGGTGGTGGGCCGTGTGCTCGGCAATGTCGCGCGCGATGGTCTACCGGGCGACCATCATTTCTACATTACTTTCAAGACTCAAGCCCCCGGCGTTGCCATTCCGCAACATCTGCATGAACGCTTCCCTGACGAAATGACCATTGTGCTCCAGCACAAATATTGGGACCTAAAGGTGGAGGCAGAGCATTTCGAAGTTGGCCTGTCGTTCAGCCAGATCCCGTCGCATCTCTTCATCCCTTATTCCGCGATCACCGCCTTTGTGGACCCAGCCGTAGACTTCGCGTTACAGTTCCACGTTGACGCAGGCGAAAGCGCCCCTGAACCGCACGAAGAAGCCGGTAACGACGGCCCCTCCGTCGTCGCCGAAGACGGCTCCAACGTCGTCAGCGTGGACTTCGGACGGAAAAAGTGACGGG
>JAEMTM010000072.1 GCA_016462305.1 Sphingomonadaceae bacterium
TGGGCCAAGGCGGCGGCGATGAAATTGTCTAGGTCGCCGTCGAGTACGTCGCTTGGCGTCGGGGACGTGACGCCCGTTCGTAGGTCTTTGACCATTTGATAGGGTTGCAACACATAAGAGCGGATTTGGTGGCCCCAACCGATTTCGGTCTTGGCCGCATATTCGCCGCTCGCGACCTCTTCGCGTTTGCGCAGTTCGGCTTCGTATAATCGTGCCTTCAACATGCCCATCGCGGTTGCGCGGTTTTTGTGTTGGCTGCGGTCGTTCTGGCTGGCAACGACGATGCCCGAGGGCTTGTGCGTGATGCGGACGGCCGAGTCAGTCGTGTTAATGTGCTGCCCGCCTGCACCAGACGCACGGTAGGTATCGATCTTCAAATCGCCTTCGTTGATTTCAATGTCGATATTGTCGTCGATGACCGGATACACCCAGACGCTTGAAAAGCTCGTATGCCGCTTTGCCGCGCTGTCATAAGGTGAAATGCGGACCAAACGGTGGACGCCGCTTTCGGTCTTGGCATAGCCATAGGCATTTTCGCCCTTCACCAGCAGAGTGGCGGATTTGATGCCTGCCTGATCACCTGCCTGATAATCGACCATCTCCACCTTATACCCGCGTTGTTCGGCCCAGCGATAATACATGCGCTGCAGCATTTCGGCCCAATCCTGGCTCTCGGTGCCACCCGCGCCAGCGTGAATTTCAATGAAGGTGTCGTTGCTGTCTGCTTCGCCCGACAGCAATGCAGAGACCTTGTCGCGGTCGGCACGGTCCGCCAATGCTTTTAATGCAGCGGCACCTTCATCGCCCAACTCGGCGTCGCCTTCCATCTCGGCAAGCTCGATCAGTTCAACCGTGCCCGCCTTATCAGCGTCGATTTCGCGCACAGTGCCAATGGCCGCATCCAACCGGCGGCGTTCGCGCATAACTTCTTCGGCGGCCTTTGGATTATCCCACAAGGTCGGGTCCTCAACCTTGGCATTCAGTTCATCCAAGCGACGTAAAGCGCGATCCCAGTCAAGCGACATCTTGACGAGGTTGAGGGCGGCATCAATGCGGGCAACATAGCCTTCTGCGTCGGCGCGCATAAGAAACTCCAAGGGAATGAAAAGGTCAGCGGCGGCCTTTAGCGGATTGAACGCTCAAGTCAAAGGCAGCGATGACCAGAGTTATCCGCCGCATCACAAAATCTTCGAGGCATTGAACCTAATAAATCCCGCCCTCTTGCTGGATAAACTCTTGGTCGCGCTTTGTCCCGACGCTTGCGCTTGGGGCATTGGCCGCGCCAGCAGCACCATCGGACTGCTTTTCAACCGCTTTCTTTGGCTTGTCGCCCCGCGCGGCTAGTTCTTCCTGACGGATAGAGCGCTTTGGTTCCGTCTCGGCCTTGAACGCCTCCCAGATCACTGCGCTGAGCGGGTCATCACTCGGCCAGGCACCATAGACGCGCTTGCCACTCCTGCGATCCACGCGGACAAGCCGTGTTCCGGCAGGCGCGATGAACTGTGTCTTAGGCATATCGGCCATCGCGGTGCGTGCGAACTGTTTGAAAATGGGCGCAGCAAGTGAGCTTCCCTGCGCATAGCCGCCCAAATTGCGTGGTTGGTCAAAGCCCAGATAGAGGCCAGCTACCAAATTCGGTGATCCGCCGATGAACCAGACATTTGTCGGGCCGGTGGTTGTTCCGGTTTTACCGAACAATGGTCGGTCAAGTTCGCGCAATGTGACGGCGGTGCCGCGTTGTATCACGCCTTCCAACATATGCACGACTTGATACGCTGTGATCGGGTCCATGACTTGCTTGCCAGTAGCTGCGAAGCGCGGCATTGGCCGGCCATTCCAATCGGGCGCGCGGCAACCCACACAAGGCTTCCACTTGGCCGGCCAAATAACCTTGCCTTTGCGATTTTGCGCAAAATCAATGAATGTCGGCTTCAATTCACGGCCGTGATTGACCAGCATCGAATAGGCGTTGACCATCTTCAACACTGTCGTGTCGCCTGCACCTAGCGCGTAGGAGAGATAATCAGGATAATCGCCAATCGACATGTCACGCAAAGTGTCGGTCACATTGTCCATGCCCGATTCAGCTGCCGCCCGGACCGTCATCAGGTTGCGTGATTGTTCGAGGCCCCACCGCATGGTGTGCGGCCCTGCCCCGCCACCTGTGAAATTGCGAAAGCATTTTTGACCTAAGTTCGCACCTTGCCAGACGCAATATGGACCATCGACGATAATCGACGTGGGCGTCATTCCATTGTCGAGCGCGGTCGCGTAAACAAAAGGTTTAATGGTTGATCCGGGCTGCCGCTGTGCCTGTGTTGCGCGATTGAAGCTGGAAATACGATTGTCAAAGCCACCTTGCACCGCGAGCACACGTCCGTTGAAAGGGTCTTGGACGACCATGCCGCCGCCGACCTCTGGCACGCTGCGGACGACGAAGCTGCCGGTGCCATTGGGGGCGACAGCGATCACGTCACCTGCCTTCATCGCGGTTGGGCCGCCGTCGAGGCGCGCGGTCGAACCATCGGCAAACCCAACGCGCCCCTTGCCAAGCGCAACGCCAGCACGCCAATTTGCATAATCGATACCAATATTGGTCGATGCAAAGCGGGATGGCCATTTGTCATCGGTGACGTCAATTGTGCCCAAATTGGCTTTCCAAGCCTTGCCAGCATTGTAGCGCAGCAAGCCGTCACGCAACGCCTTGGTCGCCGCAAGTTGATGTTGGGGGTGCATGGATGACCGAACCCAAAGTCCGCCTGAATATACGCTATAGGGGCCCGCTTCGTCGGTTTCGCCAAATTTTTCTATAAGCTGGCGACGCACTTCTTCTGCAAAATAACCGCCAATATTTTTATAACCGGTGCCACGTTGCGTCACAAGGCCAAGCGGTTGGGCACGCGCGGTCGCAAGCTGCGTATCGGTGATCCATCCGTTTGCGCGCATTTCGCCAAGCACCCAATTACGCCGGGACAACGCGAGGTCAGCATTTTTGGCACGGCCATAACGTTCCGGCGCCTTTGGCAAGATGGCCAGAAAGGCCATTTCATGCAGTAAAAGCTGATCAACGCTTTTTCCGAAATAGGCTTGCGCTGCGGCCTCAACGCCGAATGACTGCCGCCCAAGCGCGATTTCATTGAGGTAGAGCGACAAAATCTGAGGCTTGGTCAGGGCGCTTTCAATGCGCTTGGCCAAGATCGCCTCTTTGACCTTGCGGGTGTAACTATATTCGTTGGTCAACAGCAGGTTTTTCGCAACCTGTTGTGTGATGGTCGATGCGCCACGCGACCGCTTGTCGCTAAAAATATTGTCGAAAATGGCGGACACGATACCGGGATAGTCAATCCCGCCATGGCTGAAAAACGTTTTGTCTTCGGCCGCGAGATAGGCATGTACCAATGTCTTCGGGAAATCAGCATATTCCAATTGCACGCGACGTTCCCGGGCGTAACTGTGAAACGGCTCTCCGTTGACATCGCGCACCACCGTTGGCAGCGGCGATTCATATTCGATCAGCGCCTCTGCATCGGGAAGGTTACGGGCGAACAGCGCCCAGAATATCAAAAGCAGAACGAACAACGCACCCGCAGCGTAAGTGGCCAAACGAAAATGCTTGCTTTGCCAATATTCCTGCCAGCGGGTCACAAAATTTTCGACGACGCGTTTCAGCCGGTAACGGATCGTTGTCGGCATTTCGGCAGGTGGGGGCTGAATATCCATTGCGGGCCCTATCTAGCCGATTTGCCGGACAGGTCCAGAATGTAAATCAGCACTTGGACGCGAATTTGGCCAGACGCAATTTTAACGTGACTCAATCCGCCGTGCAAAATGGCCTCAAACCGCGAAGGTGATATTTATGCGTTCACGGCCTAAATCGCGGGATTCTCTTGCCGACAACATGCAGGAGTGCTAGCCATAGGTTATAGGGATTTCTGACGAATGCCCCGATAGCCCGCCGTTCGGTGTTTACGCTCGGCAATTGAACAGGTTGACGCTACATGAGGCATGATATTTCCACCAACGCCGCCCGTTCAGGGCATGGCGCATGGTTTGGAAATCAAGCGCGCGCGATACACGCCCGCCATGCACAAGCAGCAGACGCATTTTTAACATGTCCACCATATCGCTTTGCCGACAGGAACGCTTTGCGTCCGGCCCGGCAACGTACCAACAATGAAGCGAGCGGCCTTCGGCTAACAATCGGCTGCTATGCTCGCTGGAGTAAATTACATGACAACGCGTATGCTTATCGACGCGCGTCACCGGGAAGAAACCCGGGTCGCAGTCGTAACAGGAAACCAAATTGAGGAATTCGATTTTGAGTCGGCGGAGCACAAGCAGCTCAAAGGCAATATCTACCTCGCAAAAGTAACCAGGGTCGAACCATCGCTTCAGGCGGCTTTCGTTGATTATGGCGGCAACCGCCACGGATTTCTGGCGTTTGCCGAAATTCACCCCGATTATTACCAAATTCCGCGGGAAGACCGCGACCGGCTGTTGGCCGAAGAAGCTGAGGCCGCTGCTGAAGAGGCCGCGCTGCGTGAGCAGGAAGAAGAAGAAAGCGACGAGCCTTCGGACATCATCCAAGGTTCGTCGGAACGTGAAGACGACGTCACTGACCTTATCGAAGTCGAAAGCGATGATAGCATCGACACCATCGACATGACGGAGGGTGAAGAACCCGACCTTGGCGGCAATGGCGACGATTCGGACGAGAACGAACGTGGCGACCAGCAAGGCGATAACGGTCGCAACAACCGTCGCCGTCGTGGGCGGGGTGGCCGAAATGGCGAAGGCCGCGCTCCAAAGGCAAGCGACGAAGTCCGCGCAAAGCGCATGAACTTGCGCCGCCGGTACAAGATTCAGGACGTCATTCATCGTCGTCAGGTTTTGCTCGTTCAAGTCGTTAAGGAAGAACGCGGCAACAAGGGTGCCGCGCTCACGACATATCTTAGCCTTGCAGGCCGTTATTGCGTCTTGATGCCAAACACGTCGCATGGCGGTGGCATCAGCCGTAAAATCCACAGCGCAGCCGACCGTAAGCGTTTGAAGACCATTATTTCCGATCTTACGTTGCCATCGACAATGGGTTGCATCATCCGGACCGCCGGGCTTGCCCGGACGAAGCCTGAAATCAAGCGTGATTTTGATTATCTGGCGCGGCTGTGGGACGAAATCCGTGAACGTACGCTGCGCGGTGCTGCGCCGATGCTGATCCACACCGACAGCGACCTTATCAAACGTGCTATCCGCGACATATATAATAAAGATATTGATGAGGTGTTCGTTGAAGGGCCCGACGGGTATAAGGCGGCCAAGGACTTTATGAAGCTGCTCATGCCAAGCCACGCAAAGCGTGTGCAGCATTATGCCGACCCAGTTCCCTTGTTCCAGCGCTATCATGTCGAAGATCAGTTGAACGCAATGTATCAACCGATCGTCCAGTTAAAATCCGGCGGCTATATTGTTATCAACCCGACCGAGGCATTGGTCTCGATCGACATCAACTCAGGCCGTTCGACCAAAGAACATGGTATTGAACAAACCGCGCTCTCAACCAATTTGGAAGCTGCGCGCGAGATTGCCCGTCAGTTGCGCTTGCGCGATATGGCCGGCCTTGTCGTCATCGACTTCATCGATATGGAGCATCATTCGAACGCCCGTAAAGTCGAGCGTGTAATGAAAGAAGCGTTGAAGCATGATCGCGCCCGCATTCAGGTCGGTCGTATTTCCAGCTTTGGACTGATGGAAATGAGCCGTCAGCGTCTACGCACTGGCGTGTTGGAGGCATCGACCCGCGAATGTCCGCATTGTGAAGGCACTGGCCTTGTCCGCACCGCGTCGTCGTCCGCATTGTCCGCACTGCGCCTTATCGAAGACGAAGCGGCAAAGGGTCAAGGCAACCAGATCGTGTTGCAAGCAAGCCAAGAGGCGACCATCTATTGCCTCAACAACAAACGTGCCGAATTGGCGGCAATCGAAGATCGCTATCATGTCCGCGTGTTGATAGTGCCCAATGGGGAGACCGAAGGCGCAAAACTTGCTGTTTCCAGTTCGGGCCCGCGTCCAGAGCGTCCGTTGGAACTGCCGCCGATTATCGATCTCGACGATGATGACATTGAAGACGACATCGAAGATTTCGACGACGAAGTTGAAGAGGCTAAGGAAACCGCTCGGGAACCGCGTCGTGCCCGAGAAGAGAGTCCACGCGAAGAAGGCGAAGGCGGCGAAGGCCGTAAACGCAAGCGTCGCCGTGGCCGCCGAGGTGGCAAGGGTCGCGACCGTGATGGCCGCCCTGAAGTAGAAAATGCGGTTGCGGGCGAAAATGAGGGTGCTGCGGAACGTTCCGAAGGCAATGATGTCGCTCAAGCCCCCGAAGCTGATGCCGAAGCCAAGCCAAAAGCACGTCGCGGACGTCGTGTTGGCAGAGGTCGTGACCGTCAGGAAACGGGCGTTGATGCAGTTGTTGAAACGTCAGCACCTGCCGAAGCCGAAGCACCTGCAATTTCAGAAGTTGTGCAGGAAGCCGATGCCAAGCCAAAGCGTCGTAGCCGCGCCAAGCCTAAGGCCGAAGCCGTCAAGGTTGAAGCCACAGCTGACGCGCCAGCCATAAAGGCTGCTGTAGCGGCTAAAGAAGTCGCTGCTGCAAAGGTAAAGGCCCCAGCCAAGCCACGCGCCAAGGTAAAGGCAACACCGCCTGCTGCGGAAACCTTAGCTGAAGAAGCTGTCGCGGCACCCAAGGCCAAAGCCAAGGCCCCACGCAAGAAAGCCGCCGCAAAGGATGCCGCAAAAGATGTAGCATCAACGCAAGCGGACGATGCGCCTGATGACGGCACGCCCCGCACGGGTTGGTGGCAACGCACCTTTGGTTAAGAAGCCATCTGGCGGTTAAGAAGCCATCTGGTTAAAACAACATGGCCCCGCTGGTCGATGACTGGCGGGGCTTCTTTTTGTCGAACTTCTTCATTGCGCGTTCATGCAGTTCGGGCCATTCACCGGACATGGGTAATTTTACATTTCGTGCTGTCCGGACAGCATTCATTCTGTTCCTTGCAGTTCTAATATCTGTGCGCCCCGCCATGGCGCAGTCTATTTTGCGCGATGCAGAGACCGAGGCTTTTCTCGATGAGATTTCCGCGCCTTTGATTGAGGCAGCGGGGCTTGACCCCAAAAATGTCGACATCATCCTAATCAACGACAAGTCCATCAACGCCTTTGTTGCCGGCGGCCAGGCGGTCTACATCCACAGCGGCTTGATTGATGCCGCAACTACCGCAAATGAAGTCCAAGGCGTGATCGCGCATGAGCTTGGCCATGTCGTTGGCGGGCATGTTGTGCGGTTTAACGAAGGCGTCGCGGCAGCGAGCGGTATCAGCATCGCTAGCCTCATTCTGGCGGCAGCGGCCATCGCCGCAGGTGCAGGCGAAGCAGGCATGGGCATTTTGTCGGCGGGGCAACAGGCCGCGATGGGCAAATTCTTGGCCTATAGCCGTGGACAAGAGGGCACAGCCGATGCATCGGGTGCACAATATCTGTCCAAGGCAGGTATATCAGGCCGCGGTTCGATCAACTTTTTCAAAAAACTTCAGAATTTTGAATTCCGCCTCGGCATCCCGCAAGAGGACAGCTACGGTCGCACGCACCCATTATCCGGAGAGCGTATTTCGGTGCTGGAGGACACATATTCAGCCGACCCTGCGTGGAACGCGCCGCTAAACCCCAAATGGGAAAGTGATTTCAAGCGCGTAAAAGCAAAATTGACTGGCTATCTCGCCGACCCTACGGCCACGATGCGTGATTATCCTCAGTCCGACACATCGGTGCCCGCCCGTTATGCGCGGGCTTATGCTTGGCACAAGTCCGCTTATCCGCAAAAGGCGCTGGATGAATCATCCGCGCTTGTCACCTCCGCACCCGAAGATCCTTATTTCCTCGAACTACATGGGCAGATATTGCTGGAATCTGGGCGTCCTGCCGATGCGATTGCGCCGTTGCGCAAAGCGGTAAACCTGACCGGCAACCAACCATTAATCGCCGCAATATTCGGACATGCATTGATCGCAACAGAAGATAAAACGCAGCTTGATGAAGCTGCGCAGGTGTTGAAAGCCGCAGTGGCCAAAGACAACCAAAACCCGTTTGCATGGTATCAGCTTGGCGTCGTCTATGCACAAAAAGGGGATACGGCGCGCGCCGCACTCGCCAGCGCAGAACGCTATATGATGGAGGGCGCGCCGCAATTTGCTTTGTCCAATGCGCAGACCGCAATGGCTGGGTTGCCGGAATACTCGCCCGATTGGATCCGTGCGCAGGATATCAATATGGTGGCCGAAGCAAGGCTTGCGCAGTTAAAGAAAAAACGCCGCTAGGGTCAGGACCAGCTAAATTGCTGGCACAATCTATGCGGCGCGGCTAATCAGCGTCCATGAACAAACACGCGCCAACTCGCCGGATTATCATCGCAACCATTGTTATGGGATTGGCCATCTTGCTTGCTTTGGCGGCCTATATTTTCTGGCCAAGCGCCGGCCCGGTTCGCCCTTCTGATGCTACACCCGTCGCCGAAGACGCAGCTAAATCTGCTGACGATGCTGTTGCTGCTGCTGGCATGTCGCCCGCTGACCGCAAGGCGACCGAGGCATTGGTGAGAGCCTATATCCTTGAAAATCCCGAAATCATCACCGACGCCGTCGCCATTTTACAGCAGCGCGAAGTCACCGAACGTTTATCCGCAGTGGGAAGTGACATTGCCAAGCCCTTTCCCGGAGCCGAGACCGGAAACCCAAAGGGCGACGTGACGATTGTCGAATTTACCGACTATAATTGCGGTTTCTGCCGCGCAAGCGTGCCCGATGTCCAACGCCTGTTAAAAAGCGATGGCAATATCCGCTTGGTCTATCGCGAATTGCCGATCCTCAGCCAATCCAGCCGGGACGCTGCCTTATGGGCGCTTGCCGCCGCACGCCAAGGCAAGCACAAGGCGTTTCATGATGCCTTGTTCGCAGGTGGCCGCGCTGATGAAGCAAATATAGCTGCCGCAGCGCGCAAGGCAGGGCTTGATATGGCCGCGGCCCGCGCCTTCGCCGCCGCACCGCAAGCAAATCAGGAAATCGAACGCAACTTGGCGTTTATGCAGCAAATCGGCTTTAACGGCACGCCCACATTCATTATCGGTGACCAGATATTGGAAGGTGCCTTGGGCTATGATGCCCTGAAACGCGCCGTTGAAAAGGCCCGGCAAAAGGGCTGATTAG
>JAEMTM010000219.1 GCA_016462305.1 Sphingomonadaceae bacterium
CGGAGCCTATGCCTCACGCGCCATACAAGGAAATGCCATGAAAAAGATCGAAGCGATCATCAAGCCGTTCAAGCTGGACGAAGTGAAAGAGGCGCTGCACGAAGTTGGCGTATCTGGCATCACCGTGACCGAAGCCAAGGGCTTTGGCCGTCAAAAGGGCCATACCGAATTATATCGCGGTGCCGAATATGTCGTCGACTTCCTGCCTAAGGTAAAACTTGAGGTTGTCGTTGAAGACGGCCTTGCCGACCGCGTTGTTGAAGCGATCGCCGCCGCCGCGCAAACTGGCCGTATTGGCGATGGCAAGATTTTCGTTATTCCCGTTGAGACAGCGTTACGCATCCGCACCGGCGAACGCGATAATGATGCCGTCTAAAAAATAATACCCCTCTCCTTCAGGGGAGGGGGCGGGGCTGCCTGCCGCCAAAACGAATTACAACCCCACCCCAACCCCTCCCCTGAAGGGGAGGGGCTATATAGAAGGAACGCATTATGGGCACTTCAGCCAAAGACATCATCAAGCGCATCAAGGAGGAGGACATCGAGTGGGTCGATGTGCGCTTCACTGATCCCAAGGGCAAATGGCAGCATCTGACGATGTGCGCGGGCGTCATTGGCGAAGATGAGTTGGAAGACGGCCTGATGTTCGACGGCTCGTCGATTGAGGGCTGGAAAGCAATCAACGAATCCGACATGATCCTAAAGCCTGATCTTAACGCAGTATATGTTGATCCATTCTCGGCAACGCCAATGATGATTATCTTCTGCGACATTGTTGAGCCATCGACAGGCGAGCTGTACAGCCGCGACCCGCGTTCGACCGCCAAGCGCGCCGAAGCCTATTTGAAGACCACGGGCATTGGCGACACCATCTATGTCGGTCCAGAAGCCGAATTCTTCATGTTCGACGATGTGCGTTTTGAAAACAGCTACAACACATCTTATTACAAGATTGACGATATTGAACTGCCCACCAACAGCGGCACGAAATATGAAAGCGGCAATATGGGCCACCGCCCGCGCGCCAAGGGCGGTTATTTCCCCGTCGCACCTGTCGACAGCGCTATGGACATCCGTGGCGAGATGGTTTCGACCATGTTGGAAATGGGTCTGCCGTGCGACAAGCATCACCATGAAGTGGCCGCAGCCCAGCATGAGCTTGGCCTGACTTTCGGCACGCTGACGCAGACCGCCGACCGTATGCAGATCTACAAATATGTCGTGCATCAGGTGGCGCACGCTTATGGCAAGACTGCAACGTTCATGCCAAAGCCAATCAAGGAAGATAATGGCTCAGGCATGCACACCCATTTGTCGATCTGGGAAGGCAAGACACCGCTCTTTGCGGGCGACGGCTATGCTGGCCTGTCTGAAATGTGCCTGTTTTTCATTGGCGGCATCATCAAGCATGCCAAGGCAATCAACGCATTTTCCAACCCGACCACCAACAGCTACAAGCGTCTGGTTCCCGGCTATGAAGCGCCTGTGTTGCTCGCATATTCCGCGCGGAACCGCTCGGCGTCATGCCGTATTCCTTATGGTGCTGGTGCCAAGGCAAAGCGCGTCGAAGTGCGCTTCCCAGACGCAATGGCGAATCCGTATCTGTGCTATGCGGCGCTGTTCATGGCGGGACTCGACGGTATTCAGAACAAGATCCACCCGGGCGAAGCCATGGATAAAAACCTGTATGACCTGCCACCGGCAGAACTCGCGCAGGTTCCAACCGTTGCCGGCTCACTCCGCGAAGCGCTCGATTCGCTGGCCGCTGATCACGACTTCCTGTTAAAGGGTGACGTATTCTCCAAGGACCAGATTGAAAGCTATATCGAACTTAAGATGGAAGACGTCGCCCGTTGGGAAATGACGCCAAGCCCAGTCGAGTTCGACATGTATTATAGCTACTGATCCTAAAAACATCGGACCGGAATCAAAGGCCCGGCAGTTGGGGATCTGCCGGGCCTTTTTTGGCTTCGACAGCGATGCGAATGGCATCGGCAGAGCAAGATCGCCCTCTGCGTCAAATATAGGTGCAACGCGCACCGCATTGCGAAAGAGTGTTCCATCGCGCCTGTAATTGAGGATTTCGACAAGGACTGGCGTGCGCCGCTGAACCGCGCTGCTTATTGTTTCACTCAACCATGGCTCCGTGGCTGGGCCAGCCAAAAATTTGCATTTCCGGCCAATGATTTCATGTTCGGCGCACCCCGTTAGCGCAATAAACGCGGCATTGCGGGCAATGATTGGATTATCACGCTGACGCGGATCACTGACGACCGGCGCTATCGGACTGTTCGAGATCAGGGCATCTAACCGAGGTTTATCAGGGTTAAGACCAGACAAAATGCACTGCCTCCTCACTGGTCAATCGGCACAATGCCCCACGCACCTTTTCTCTCGCCGCTGGCCGACCATTGGGAGCAATATAGGGAAAACATGGTATAAAGGATGGGTTGACACATCGCACGCATTGGTTAACATTGTAA
>JAEMTM010000006.1:0-22893 GCA_016462305.1 Sphingomonadaceae bacterium
TGGTGCGGCCAAGAAGACTCGAACTTCCACGGGCTTTCGCCCACAACGACCTCAACGTTGCGCGTCTACCAATTCCGCCATGGCCGCACGCGCCTAGACAGGTAGGAGGCGGCCCGTAGCAAAGCGTGTAGGCAGGCGCAACAGGCATTATCGTTTCGGCGATGCCTGACCCTATTGAAGCACGACGCGGTCGACGCCGTATTTGCGCATTTTCTCAATCAAGGTGGTGCGCTTGAGCGTTAACAAGCGTGCGGCTTCGGATATGACGCCATCGGCGCGGCCAAGGGCGGTTTGAATCCGCTCTAGCTCAATCCCTTCAATTTGCGCCTTGAGGTCGATGGGCGCGTCCCATATTTGCGGCTTGGTCGGGACAGGATCGGGCAATGGCACGACGCGAGGTGCTATGTTCATCCGGGGTGCGGTGGACCCAAGCAATTGGTCAACACCAAAGGCGTCAATGGTCTCGCCATGGAACAACACATTTGCGCGCTCTACAATGTTGCGCAGTTCGCGGACATTGCCGGGCCAATTATGCGCTTGCAGTTGCGCGATTGCGGAATTGTCAAAATGGCAATTTTCAGCATTATTTTTGCCGCGCTGAAAATGCGCGATTAATTGGGGTATGTCCTCGACACGTTCGGCGAGCGTTGGCACATGCAGCAGGACGACGCCCAAGCGGAAATATAAATCCTGCCGAAAACGTCCGTCGGTAATCGCCTGTTCAAGATTTTGATGCGTCGCAGAAATGATGCGGACATCAACGGGCAATGCACTGTTGCCGCCCACGCGCGACACCAAGCCGTCTTCAAGAACGCGCAGAAGTTTAACCTGCATGTCGAAACGCATATCGCCAATCTCGTCCAAAAACAGCGTGCCCTTATGGGCATTTTCGAAATGGCCAGTGCGGCGCACTTGTGCGCCCGTAAACGCGCCGCGTTCATGTCCAAATAATTCGGATTCGATCAATTCCGCCGGAATAGCGCCACAGTTCAGCGCGACATAAGGGCTGGACGCGCGCATACCGGCTGCATGAATGGCACGCGCGACGACCTCTTTGCCCGAACCAGACGCGCCGCAGATCATGACCGAGGCCGAGGAGCTTGCCACGCGTCGAACCATGTTACGCAACAGAAGCATTGGCGCGCTATCCCCAATCAAATATTCTTCGATCGCGATCTGCTTTGCGGCTGCCGTCTTGGCGAGACAGATATTTGTGGTCATTGTTTTTCCCAGCGAAATAAGGCGTTGGGACATGTTTTGGGTAAGAAAGTAAACAAAAGGTTAACAAACTGCGCAGAAATTCGATTCCGTTCCGATATGGAATGCAGTTGTTATCCGATTGATTTATGTTAGCCGATATTACATCCAATTTGGGATGCTATCTGCCCCCTGAGACCGTCCGCCAGCCGAGCGTTAGGGACATAAGCTGGCTCTCGCGAATCATCCGGATTGCCTCGAAAACAGGGTTCGTGGTCTGCACCGCCTTCCATGCGCAAGAATTGCGAATCTGGAATAGCGGACCCTAACATGAAAAATCTGGCCTCTGCGTGGTCCTAACCCTAAGCAAGAAGTTCCATTAAAGTGCGCCGGTTAATGCGCGCAAAAGCACCCTGTGCGGCCTCAAGCGTTAATGTCATTGTTTTAAGCTCTGCAATAGCTGCGCCCAAATCCGTATCGGCAAGCGTAGAAAGCTCCTCGCTGAGCGTGATTCCGCGCTGTGCGGAAAATTCCTGCAACCGGTCGAGCCGCGCCGCATTAACACCGATTTCCGCCTGCGCATCGGCGGCATGATTTACTGCCCCGTTCAGCGCCGTCAACGCCGCGCCTGTTAACATTAGGTCGCCCGCCGCGATCGCAGAGGCAGCATCCCGCATGATTTGCGTAATCGCAATGCCGCCCGTTTCAAAAATCGCCTGACGTGCGGGCACGGGCGCGAAGGCGATGGTGTCGTCAAAACGGATTGGGTTCGGGGCTTTGTTTGCGAACAGCGCCTCGCCTGTGGCGAATTTTACCGATGCCATGGCATCAATTTCGTCCGCCATGGCGCGTATTTCGCGCGACAAGGTCGCACGGCCAGACGGGGTAAGCGCGGTGCTTGCGCCCGAAATGGTCAACTCCCGCGTACGCGCCAGCAGGTGGGACATGTTACGCAACTGCCCGTCGGCTTGCGCCGTCATGCTGATCGCCAAGCTGATGTTGCGTGCGCGCGCATTGTCATTGGTTTGCGTGCGGTTCAGGTCCGCAATGCGCGCTGTCGCCGCTGGATCATCCGATGCGCGCTGAAGTCGCTTACCGGTGGATATTTGTGCTTGCTTTGCCGCAATTTGCGTCGCCAGACGCGCTTGGCGTGTGGCTTCCTGCGTCATGCGGCTGCCGGTTCCGTTAATCATCGCATGGGCTTTCAGAAGATGTTGAGCATGGTCTGCATGGTTTCCCGTGCGACCTGAATCGTACGTGCCGCAGCTTCATAGGCCTGCTGAAACCGCAACAAATCCGCAGCTTCGCGGTCTAGGTCGACTGCACCAACGGCGTCGCGTGCGGCAAATGCGCCGTCGCGCCGCCCACTGGCCGCGGCTTCTTGTGCGCGGACTGCGAATGTTATCTGCGCCTGCTGCGCGATGAAGGCGCTGATACCCTGTTCAATGCCGCTGCTCACACGGATGGTGTTGAAGGCCAGAATATTGCCGTTGCTGCCCGCTGCGTTTGCGGTCGCAACATCTGCTATGGCAAGCGCAGTTGCGGTCAACTCGGCGGCGGAGTCCTTGAAATCCAACAATGGCTTTCCAGCAGAAGCATTGGCATCGACGCCTGCCTGATGTGCGGTATTCAGCGTAATGCTTAATTGTTCGGCAAGCGAATCCAGTGTGGTGCGTTGGGTGGATATATGTGCTGCGCTATCGGCCAAGCCTGCAAGTCGACCCGACGCGGGCGCAAGTAAAGTAACAGGGTGAATGCCGAAGGACAAAAGCCCGCCTGCGGACACGCCAAGCGTCACGATGGCGATGCTATCACCGTCGACCAATGGATCGCCTGCCGGGGTGCGGATAATCGCGGCATTGTTCGCGTCATAACTGACATCAATGTCTATCGCGGTTGCGATGTTGCCAATGAGGCGATTGCGTTCGTCAAACAAGTTGGCTTCATTGGTTGACCCGGCGCGCGCGCGGCGCAAGCCGCCATTGACTTGGGACAGCGCTGATAAGTCGGTGTTCAATTGATCCACTGCGCCGCGCGCTTCCATCGCAACCCCATTTGCGGCGGAACCCAATGCAACGGATGTCCGCCGGAATGCGCTGGCGCTTTCATCGACATTGTTGAGGAACTGACGCCGCAAAGTGGCATCTTTCGGATTGGCGCTCAATTGATCAGCGGCCGCAAAAATTTCGGTTACGGTGGCACCTATATCATTGCCGCCATTGCCAAGCGTGCTTTCGGTCGCCGATATCCAGTTCAGACGCGCCGACTGTCGCGCGGCTTCGCCCGAGGCCGTGCGCGCGTCATCCACCAAATATTGGTCCAGCTCGCGTGTGACGCCAGCGGCGCTGACCCCACTGGCGCGGATACTGTTGCGCGACAGAGCGACGTCGCCTGCGACAGGAGCTTCCTCCAGCCGCACCGTGCGCCGGACATAACCATCGGTCTGGGCATTGGCGATGTTATCGCCCACAACCGAAAGCGCGCGGCCATATGCCTTCACGCCCGATGCACCTATGGTGAGCAAGTCGCTCATCTTGAACCTTTAAGTTGTTTTTCGACCAGGTCGGCAATGCCGAACTGCCGCAATGCGGATATGCTGTCGGCCACGCGCGCGTCGGCCATTTCACGGAAATTGTCGGTGGCGCTTGAACCCATGATGTCGTCGCCCAGCTTTGCCTTGCGCATACTCGCCATCATCTGCCGCAACATCACGGCCTCGAATGCTTCGGCAGCCTTGCGCAATTCTGGGTCAGGCTTTGGCGCGGCGGTGGCCATTGCGCTTATCGGTTTCAGCGTCATCATATGACCACCAGCTCCGCGCTCAACGCGCCTGCCTGTGACAAGGCATCCAATATAGCGACCAGATCGCTAGGTGAGACATTGAGCCGGTTGATGGCTTCAACTATTTCGGAAAGCGACGCACCCTTGTCCCATAAGAATGCAGGATTTCGGGTTTCTTCGACGCTAATGTTGCTGGATTGCTCAATGCTGGTCTGGCCAGCGCTGAACGGTGCAGGTTGCACCACCATCGGGTTTTCATCGACACGTACAGTCAATTTGCGATGGCTGACGGCGGCAGGGCCAACACGCACCGTACCGTTGATGACGACTGTGCCAGTACGCGCATTGACGATAACGCGGGCAGGTGGCGCTGCGCGTTTGATCTCGATATTTTCGATCAAGCCCATCAAACGGATGCGCGCTTCGCCGCCCACTGGTGTGTTGATACGGATCGATGCGCCGTCGATGGCCTCTGCCATAGCTGCACCCAGTTTTTTGTTGATCGCGTCCGCGACCAAACCGGCGTTGCTGATGTCATATTGCGTGAGGTTGAAGGTGAGGCTTTCGGACTGCGCAAAGCCTGTGTCGACGGCGCGTTCCACCGACGCACCGCCGCTGATCCGGCCAGCCGACGGGATGTTGATCGACAATTGTGAACCGTCCGCCGCATAGACGCCAAGCCCGCCGACGACCAGATTGCCCTGCGCCATGGCGTAAATCTCGCCATCCGCGCCATAGAGCGGTGCCATGATAAGCGTCCCACCGCGTAAGGATTTGGCCTTGCCTAAGGCGGACACGGTGATGTCCAGCCGCTGTCCAGGTTTAGCGAAGGGCGGAAGCTCTGCCGTGATCATCACGGCGGCTGCATTTTTAAGCGCGGGGTTAATGCCAGCCGGAAGGCTGATGCCGAAGCGCGATACCGCGCCTTTGACCCCTTGGGTGGCGTAATCAAGGCTGTCATCGCCGGTACCTGCAAGGCCAACGACGACACCATAGCCCGTCAACTGGTTGGCGCGCAGCCCCTGGAACTGGCCAATATCCTTTATGCGCTCCGCATAAGCAGGGGGCGCGAACAGCAAGGCAAGGCAAAGCAACAGCGCGCGCATCAGAAGGGGCTTAATATGCTGAAGAAACGTTGCAGCCAGCCTTGCTGGCTCGCACGGGCAATCTCCCCCTTGCCCGTGTAAACTATGCGTGCAGCGGCAACGCGTGTGGAAAGCACGCGGTTGTCGACGCTAATATCGGCGGTGCGCACGATTCCGGTGAACTGGACATTTTCGTCGCCCCGGTTCAGCGTCAAAGCCTTTTCGCCTTTCACGAGCATATTGCCATTGGGATAGACGGCCGCGACGGTCACACTCAATTCTCCGGACAGGGCATTGGACTGGGCAGTTTCGCCCTTGCCGTTAAACGACTGATTGCCGCTCATCTTTACATCGCCTGCACTGAAGAGGTTCAATGGGCCGCTTACGGGCGGGCTAAGGCCGAAACTGCCATTGCGGCCAGTGGTCGCGCTGGTGCTTTTTGAGGCGCTGGTGCGCTCGACCAAATTGATTGTTATGATGTCGCCCACGCGGGCGGCCCGTGCGCCGGATGTGAGCGGGCTATAATGCCCGATCTGGAATATCGCGCCATTGGCGGACGCAGGCGGTGGCGCGATGGGCAAAGTCGGGCCGTAATCCGGATTGACGGGCTTGTCCTTTTTGGCCTGCACGCCAACGGGGAACGCAAGCAAGGACAGCAGAATAAGTTTATAGAGTCTGCGTGGCATTGCGCATCATCTCATCTGTCGCTTGGATCATCTTGGAATTGACCTCATAGGCGCGCTGGGTTTCGATCATGTCGACCAATTCTTCGACGACATTGACGTTGCTGGATTCCAGCGCGCCAGAACGCAGGCCACCGCGACCTTCTTCGCCGGCTCCGCCAATTTGCGGTGCACCTGACGCAGGGGTTTCGAGCAACAGATTGTTGCCAATAGATTGCAGCCCTGCCGCATTTGCGAACCGCGCAAGTTCAATCCGTCCGACCTGAGTCTGTTCTGACTGACCCGCCACTTGCACGGAAATGGTGCCATCGGTGCCAACCGATATGGCGGTTACGCCTTGCGGGATTTGGATTTCCGGCTGCACAGGCATACCGTCACTGGTGACCAACGTGCCTTCGGCGGACAGGTTGAAATCGCCCGCCCGGGTAAACGCGTTTCGGCCATCGGGCATTTGTATCTGAAAATATCCTGCGCCTTCGATCGCGAGATCAAGGCTGTTGCCCGTACTGGTCAGCGTCCCTTGCGTATCGATACGTGCGGTGCCGTTAATTTGAACGCCGGTGCCAAGATTGGTGCCGATGGCATATTTGTTTTCCGCCGAAGACGCGGCACCCGCCACTGTCATGGCCTGATAAGCCAAGGTTTCAAAACTCGCGCGATCACGCTTGAAACCAATGGTGTTCACGTTGGCCAAATTGTTGGCGATGACCTGCATCCGCATATTCTGCGCATCAAGGCCAGTGCGGGCGACGTGGAGTGCTCCATTAGACATCAGACTTCATCCTTTTTGACAGGCTCATTGTGAAAGCGACATGAGGTCGGCGGTCGCCGCATCCATGTCGCGTGCGTCGTTCAGCAGTTTCAATTGCGTATCCCATGACCGGCTGGCTTCAATCATTTCGACCAAAGCCTCGGTCGCACTGACGTTTGAATTTTCAAGGCTTCGCGTGATGACACGCGCATCGGGGTCGGCAGGCAAAGTGCCGCCGCCACGCACGCGAAATAGCCCGTCGACGCCCTTGACCACGTCGGAACCAGCGGGGCTGACCAGTAATAATTGATCCCATTGCTGCGGCTGTGTTGCATCGCCACCTACGGGCACTATCGAGACGCGGCCTTGATCGTCAATGTTGATGGCGTCCGACGGCGGCAGGGTCATCGGACCTTGCACACCCTGCACGGGACGACCATCGCCCGTGGTCAGCAATCCTGTGGAGGACAGCATCAGGTCACCCCGCCGCGTATACCCAATCTCGCCATTTTTGGCTTGCACCGCCAACATGCTGTCACCCGATAGCGCGATGTCCAAATCGCGGCCTGTGGCGACGACGGTGCCCGTTTTCATGTCGGCGGCCTGCACCTCTTCGGATAAAAAGGCGCGGGTATTGAGTTGCTGGCTTTCGAGCCATACGGTTTGCGCCTCTGCCAGATCGGCCCGAAAACCTGGGGTGTTGGCATTGGCCAGATTGTTGGCAATGGCCGTCTGACGGGCCATCGAACCGCGCATGGCGGTAAGGCTGGTATATATCAGACGGTCCATGGGTCAGCCCTTAACGAATAGACACAATGGCTTGAGTCATGTTCGACTCGGTTTCGATGGCCTTTGCATTGGCCTGAAAATTGCGTTGCGCGGAAATCAGCGCGACCAATTCCTCTGTCACGTCGATATTGGAGCGTTCCAGCGCGCCGGAACGGATGGAACCCAAGGACCCATTGGTGGCAGAATCAATCTTGGGTATGCTGCTGTCGCCCGTGGATTGCCAGTGCGCGTCGCCAACAGGGCGAAGCCCCTCTTGCGTAGTGAAGCTTGCCATCGCAATCCTGCCAAGCTCTTCGCTGGTGCCATCGGTATAGGTTGCGGTGACAAGCCCATCGTTACCGATGGACACATTGGCTAGGGGAGGGCTGGAGCCTTCTGACGTCCCGGAAGGCAGAACGAAATCCTTTGTATCTTCAAGCCCAGCCGAGTTCAATTTGCTCATCGAATTCACGGGCAGCAATTGAAGCGTCGACCCAATCGAATCGACGACTTGGCCATAGGCATTGACCTGAAACGCGCCATTGCGTGTGTAGGTGACAGCCGAGCTCGGCGGCTCACCGCGTGTTACAAAAAATCCTTCGCCGACAATGGCAAGATCAAGCGCCTTGTCTGTTGCCTCCAGCGTGCCTTGGGTAAACTGCTGCACCACGCCGTTCAGGCGGTTGCCCCGCCCAGCTTGTGTTGCGGCGTTTTGCGAGGGCGATGCTGCAATAAGGTCGATGAATTGTGCGCGGCTTTTTTTGAAGCCCATTGTGCCCACATTGGCAAGGTTGTTGGATATGACCGACAAATCGGTTTGGGCGCCCTTAAGGCCCGACAAAGAGGTGTAAAATGACATGTTTATGCTCCTGTAGTTTTAAGTGTTGACGCAGCTTTGATGTCCGCAAGCAATGCGGTCTGCGTGCCCATTTGCTCCGCTATGGATTTCAGCGCGACGTTCATTTCCTCAATGCCTGCAACGCTTGAAAATTGCGCCATTTGCGCAACCATCGCTTGGTTATCGACGGGGCTGAAAGGATCTTGCGCCTTCAACTGCGTCGTCATCAGCCGCAGGAAATCGGTTTGGCCCATTTTCTTTTCGGCCATGTCCTTTGACAGGACAGGTAGGTTTTTGGGGTTAACGGGGGTTATGCTTGTCATCATTCATGCCTTTCATTGGCCGAGGCGTAAGGTTTCGCTAATCAGGCCTTTTGCCGTGGCAAGGACCTGGACATTGTTTTGATATTGACGTGATATTTCAAGCATCTCGACCATTTCGGCGGTGCTATCGACGGCGGCTTCCCAGACATTGCCATCTTTGTCGGCCAGCGGATGATTGGGGTCGTTGCGCTTGACGGGCGTGGCCTTGCTGGTGTCGATACGTTCGACCTGAACGGTCGCCTGACCAGCCTCGCCCATGACAGTGCGGAACACAGGCTTCATCGCACGAAAGGCCTTGTCTGCGCTGCCCGATACTGTGCCGGCATTGGCAAGATTGGTGGCCGACGTGTTCAGGCGGATAAGCTGCGCCGCCATGGCGCGGCCACTAATGTCAAAAATGGAAAGATTGTCGGCCATCTTCATTCCCCTTTCAGCGCGCGGGTAAGGGTGCCGATACGGCCCTGAAGAAATGACAGGCTCGAACGATAGGCCAGCGCGTTTTCGGCAAAGGCGGTTTGCTCTGTTGCCATTTCAACGGTGTTGCCATCCAGCGATGCCTGAAGCGGCACGCGATAACGCATTGCGCTTTCGGTTGACTGGCCATTTTCGGCGAGCTTGAGCGCCGAGGAAAATTCGATGTCGCGCGCTTTATATCCCGGCGTCGATGCGTTGGCGATGTTCGAGCCGAGAATAGACATGCGTTGCTCGCGCAGCTTCAGCGCGGTGGCATGAATTCCAAATATGTTATCCAAAGCCGGCATGGCCGTTCCTTTCGTCTTTGCATCACGCCTGGGGGCGCGAACGAAAGGGGCATTGCAATTGCCGTGCCAATTTTGGAAGAATTACATAAAATCAGTATATTGCAACAAACCGACAATTGCCTGACAGGCGCATGTCAAAATTCCGACGCCGCCTAACCGCGCCGCAGCAGGAATACCGCATGTTCCGCCAACAGATTGGCAAATCGTTCATCGCGCGGTTTATCGCCCGACAAAAACCATTGGCCTTCTATCCTGATATTCCGTTCGTCGAGGAAACTGCGAAAGTCGTCGATGGTCACATGGTGGATGTTGGGCGTGTCATACCAACGGTGGGGAAGCTGCTCCGTCACGGGCATCCGTCCGCCAAACATATGGGCAAAACGAATGCGCCATTGCGCGAAATTGGGGAAGGAGACAAAGGCCTGCCGTCCGATCCGCACCAAATGGTCCAACACCAGATCAGGCCTTTTGGTGGTCTGCAACGTCTGGCTTAAAATCGCATAGTCAAAGCTACCGTCGGGATAATCGGCGAGGTCGGTATCTGCGTCGCCCTGAACCACCGATAGCCCGCGCGCGACCGCCGTGGCAACGTCGCGGGCATCAAGCTCCATCCCGCGTGCGTCGGCATCTTTGCTGTCGCGCAATGCCGCCATCAACAGGCCATCGCCGCAGCCAACATCCAAGATACGGGCATGTGCGCTTACTTCGCGGGCGATGATCGCAAGGTCGGGGCGCAGCGCTGTCACCGGCTTTCGCCTGCCCGCAAAAAGCCATCGACGATGCGGTTCATTTCGGGTGCCTCCAACAAGAAAGCGTCATGGCCAAAGGGGCTCGATAGTTCAACAAAACTCGCCGCCGCGCCCGCCGCGTTCAGGGCATGCACAATGCGCCGCGATTCCGCCGTTGGATATAACCAGTCGCTGTCAAAACTGATCAGGCAGAAACGCGTTTTGGTGCCCGCAAAAGTTTTCGCCAGCACGCCGTCATGCGGCTCGGCCAAGTCGAAATAGTCCATCGCACGGGTGATGTAGAGATAGCTGTTGGCATCAAACCGATCGACAAAGCTAAGGCCCTGATGGCGCAAATAGCTTTCGACTTGAAAATCGGCGTCAAAGCCAAAACTTTTGGCATCGCGATTTTGCAAACGGCGACCGAATTTTTCGGTCAGGCCCGCTTCGGACAGATAGGTGATGTGCGCCGCCATGCGGGCGACGGCAAGGCCAGCCGTCGGCGCCTCATGCCCATAATAAGCGCCATTATTCCAGCTTGGGTCCGCCATAATCGCCTGACGCCCGACCTCGTGAAAGGCGATATTCTGCGCCGAATGCCGCGCGGTCGATGCAATGACAACCGCAGAGCGCACGCGGTCGGGGTATAAGGCGGCCCAGCTTAATGCCTGCATCCCGCCCATCGACCCGCCGACCACGGCCTCCAATGTTTCGATACCCAGATGGTTCAGCAATAGGGCCTGCGCCCGAACCATGTCGGCGATGGTGATGACCGGAAAACCCATGGCATAAGGCGCGCCCGTTATGGGGTCGATGCTGGCCGGGCCAGATGATCCCATGCAACTGCCCATCACGTTGATGCTGATGATACAATGGCGCGTGGGGTCTATCGGCTTGCCGGGGCCAACCATCCGCGTCCACCAGCCTGCCTTGCCCGTCACGGGGTGGTTCGACGCCACATATTGGTCACCGGTTAGCGCGTGGCAAATCAGGATGGCGTTGGATTTGTCGGCGTTCAATGCACCATAGGTTTCATAGGCACATTCGACAGGCGCAAACGCCACACCGCTGTCGAGCTGCACTGGCCCAAGCAACTGTGTCTTTTTATCCAAACCGAAACGCGTATCCTCATGCATATCGAACGCCATATCAGCGGTTTCGTGCGAAACAACCCAGGTTGGTAAAAGAAGTGCTAGGGTCAGGACCGATTGCGCTGGCGACATGTTGCGCTGCGCCGCTGCCGACGCTATGGCCGCGGGCATGAACACACCCATAGCCAAACCATGGATTGAAGCCATCAGCGCCTACACACCCGGCAAGGCAAAGTCGGACGATGGCCGCGTGCTGATTAAACTATCGGCGAACGAAAATCCTTTGGGGTGCAGTCCGGACGCTGCGGCGGCGCTGGAGGACAACAGCGCTTCTTTGGCCCGCTATCCTGACCCGGCCTGCACCGCTTTGCGCGCAGCATTGGGCGCGGCCTATGACGTTGACAGCGATCAGATCGTCTGCGGCACGGGATCGGATGAGCTGCTGAACCTTATCGCCATGGGCTATGCCGGCGCAGGCGATGACATCATTTACGTACGTTATGGTTTTTCGGTCTATGACATTGCGGCCCGCAAGGCGGCGGCCAATGTGATTGTCGCGCCGGACAAGGATTATGGCACCGATGTCGATGCTTTGCTGGCGCTTGTGACCGATAAGACACGCGTGGTTTTTGTGGCGAACCCCAATAATCCGACGGGCACATATGTCGACGATGGCGAAATTGCCCGGCTACATGCGGGCTTGCCCGGTAATTGTGTGCTTGTGCTGGACCAGGCCTATGGCGAATATCTTGAGGATGATGGCCCTGCCGCATTGGAACTGGCGCGCCGCCATGACAATGTTCTGATCACACGGACCTTCTCTAAAATATACGGCCTCGCGGCAGAACGCATTGGTTGGGGCTATGGCCATGCGGGCCTGATCGCGACGCTCAACCGTGTGCGTGCGCCGTTCAATGTGACCGCTGCGGGACAAGCGGCGGCCATCGCTGCGCTTGCGGATACAGATTTCGTGACGCGCAGCCGTCGGCATAATGCCGAATGGCGCGACTGGATGGCGGGCGAGTTTGCGTCCTTGTCCAATTTTGGATTGAAGGTCATTCCATCCTGGGGCAACTTCCTGATGGTCTTGTTTGAAGGCACATGCAGCGCAGAAACCGTTTATCATGCGTTGATGGCCGAAGGCTATATCGTCCGCTGGTTACCGGGGCAGGGGCTTGGCAATGGCCTGCGGATTACCATCGGCACCGCAGACGAAAATCGCGGTATGATGGCTGCCTTGCGTCAGATTCTCGACGCGAACGCTTAATGCTGCCCTTCGCACGCCTGACGATCATTGGCCTGGGTCTCATCGGTTCATCGGTCGCGCGCGCGGTAAGGGCGCAGATGCCCGTAGTGCGCATCACCGGCCATGACGCCGACCCGGCTGTGCGTGAACGCACGGTTGCGCTGGGTATCTGCGATGATGTGACCGACACGGCTGGCGCGGCGGTAATGGACGCCGACCTTGTCATCCTGTGCGTGCCCGTTGGCGCGATGGGCGCGGTGGCGGCGGAATTTGCTGCTGATCTGCCTGCCGATGCGATTGTCAGCGATGTGGGTTCGTGCAAGCAAAGCGTCGCAGAGGCGCTTTTGGCGGTGCTGCCTGACGCGATCATCATTCCTGCCCATCCGGTAGCTGGCACCGAAAAAAGCGGACCCGACGCGGGTTTTGCGACCTTGTTCAAGGGCCGCTGGTGCATATTAACGCCGCCTGAAAACGCGCCTGAGGTAGCTATTGAACGCTTGCGCATTTTTTGGCAGCGGCTGGGCGCGGATGTCGAGATTATGGATGCGCGGCATCATGACATGGTCCTTGCCGTCACCAGCCATTTGCCGCATTTGATTGCCTATACCATCGTTGGCACGGCTGATGATTTGGAAGGCGTAACGCAAAGCGAGGTTATCAAATATTCGGCCGGTGGTTTCCGCGATTTCACCCGTATCGCCGCATCTGACCCCGTCATGTGGCGCGATGTGTTTTTGTCCAACAAGGACGCCGTCCTTGAAATGCTTCAACGTTTTTCCGAAGATCTAAGCGTGCTGCAACGTGCGATCCGATACGACAAAGGCGACGAGTTGGAGGCATTATTTGCCCGCACCCGCAATATCCGACGGTCGATTGTTGAACAGGGCCAGGACGATGACGCGCCCGATTTCGGACGCAAGCATTAAGCCGTCAAGTGTTCAGCGCATTAATGGCGGCGTGCACCCGCGCCTCAATTTCTGCGCGCGGTAGGCCAGTGGGAAGCTCCTCCCCCACCTTGTAGGTAATCGTCCCTGATTTCCAGATACCCGCTTTGCGCGGGCTTAACGTGCCGCTGTCCACCGCAATCGGTACGACGGGGAGGTTGATGAGCTTATACAGGCCGGCAAAGCCCGACTGCAATGGCGGCTGATGGCCGGGCGCGACCCGCGTGCCTTCGGGGAAGATCACGATTGGCCGTCCGTCGGCGATCATTTTTTTGGCCAAAATCAGCATGGCCCGAAGCGCCGCCGCGCCGCCGTTGCGGTCAACGGGGATCATGCCATAGGCCCGTGCGGCTGGTCCCCATAAGGGAATATCGAACAGCTCTTTCTTCGTCACCACCGCGGGTTTGCGAAACATGCGGGGCATGTCGATGGTTTCAAACATGCTTTCATGTTTGATGGCGTAAAGCACCGGTTTTTGCGGCAATTCGCCCTCAATCTTGATGTTGATGTTTAATATCCGGCGGTAGCAGCCATATTGCCAGCGCGACCATCCGCGCACGGCCCATTGCATCAGCGGGATGGAGAACCATTGCGCCAAAAATGCGATGACGACGAAAAACACCGACCCTGTGTAAAATATAACGATGTATAAAGCAGACCGGACGACTGCGATCATGGCTTAAAGCCCAAGAAGCGACGCGACCGCGCGCAACCAATATTTGTTATATTCCTTGAACAAGCCACCAAACGACGGTTGAGTCGACACCGCGTCATTGGTGACGGTGATACCGTTGGGCAAGGCCCGGTCAAGTTCAAAGCGCGCGCGTCGCATGTGCCAATCATGCGTAACAAGCCGAATACTGCGTATATTGTTCCGTTTTGCCCATGCTGCCGTTTCCAACGCATTGGATCGCGTATCCACCGATTGGAAACCCAGCGCGATGCAGCATTGGAAATATTGGGAAAATTTTGGATATTGCGCTTGAAGCTCGGGCGGTTTTACGTCGCGGTCCACGCCGGAAATCAGCAATTTTTTGGACTTGCCCGATTCCAATATTTCAAGCCCGCGATCAATTCTGTTTGCCCCACCGGTCAGCACGACAACGCCATCGGTTGGCGCAATCGGCGCCGGCTGCGGCAACAGCAACGCAAACCAAGCAAAGCCCAGCATCCAAAGCAACAATATGAAAGCGAGGAAGCGACTGATCATAACATCTTCTTTAACGCAGAAATCACCGTGAAGTGCGCCATAAGCATAGCGCATATTGTCACGGCAAGCGGAATGCGTCCGCAGTTGACCTGGCCCGAAACCGATACGCCATCGCCGGAGAGCAAAGCAGGCATAGCGGCCACATATGCTTCATGGGGCGTAACGCCTATCATGGCGGCTGCGCCGCGACCGGGCCGAAGCCCCCTTTTGTCGAATTTCAATAGGCTCTGCATTGCAATGACAAATGGCACAAACGGCCTGATGGGGCAAAGGCTATTCCGCATCGAGTCTTGGCCCGAAATAGCGTCATCCACAGCATTTTGTAACACTAGGGTTGCAAGTAAAAGGATGCTGTTGTTTATGCTTTTTCATGCTGCTTGTTTGCCCTTCCTGCCGCACACGTTATGTTGTTCCTGACAATGCCGTTGGTGTTGATGGCCGCAAAGTGCGCTGCGCAAATTGCAAGCATGGATGGTTTCAAGAGGGGGTAAATCCCGCGACCGCGCCGTCCCCATCGCCCTCCATCGCAGACCCCTCCATCGCATCCCCCTCCATCGCATCCCCCTCCATCACAGCGCCCGCCGAACAGAGCGGCCCCGCGCCCGTTATGGCCCCGCCAGCGGATGAGACGCCTTTAGGGGGTGCCCCTGACCCCGCTCCACGATTCATGGGCGCAGAAACGGATGCGGATGACGCGCAGCCGGCCTTCCCCCGATTTGCCCCTGAGCGCGCGGCTGCGCCCGATCCGGCTCCGGTCTATGCCGATCCATCGTTAGGCGCTGGCAACTGGGCGCAGAAGGAACCAACGCAAAGCCGCTTTGCGCATGAACCACCGTTCAACCAACGCCGTAGCCGCACGAAAATCTGGACTTTGGTGGCCATCATCTTTGCGCTGACGGTCACCTGTATTGGAACCGCTATCGCTTATTTCGGGATGCCAGATATTGGCCTTTCCCGCGTGGCGGAAGACTCTGATCTGACAATCGTGGTCAACGAAAATCTGAAACTGAATAAACGTGAAGACGGCACGCCCTATTTTATCGCCAGCGGCAGCATTGTGAACCCGACCGGGGTTAGGCAAAATGTGCCCGAAATGCTGGTAACTTTGGTGGATGCGAGCGGCAGACCAGTCTACAGTTGGAAAATGAAGGCAAAGGCAAGGACGCTGGCACCGGGCGCAAAGGTCGATTTTAGCGAGGCCCGGCTTGACGTTCCATTGGCGGCCAAGGATGCCATAGTCGGCTGGGTGCGTTCGGGTGACTAGGGTCAGGACCACTTAAATCCGCCTAATTGGTGAGTGCAGCCCACGCATAAGCGATTTCGCTAATGGCGTCCCTTAATTCTGTTATACCCGCAACATCATTGGTGCCCGCAGCTTCGTTCAACCTGTGCACGGCGGATCGGTATATCCGTTGCAGCACGCCTGCAAGGTCACCGCCATTGGCAAAGTCGATGCTCGAATCCAGCGCAATGATAATCGACAGCGCTTTGACGTGATGGGGATTACCGGAAATGGCCGCGCCCTGTTTTGCGGTGGCCGTCAACAGATCCAGCGCGCGCAGCAATTCTTCATATAACAGGCTGACAAGGCCGTGCGGGCTTGCGCTGGCAACGCGGCTTTGTAGTTCCATCTCTCGGTAATGCTGGTTGGCAAAAGCTGGATGTGTGCGCGCAAGCATAGGGTTTAATCGTTTCCATTGTTCCAAAGCTTAATCTGCTGTTCCAGATAGCTTTGCGTTGCTTTTAACGCACCGATGCGTGCGTCCATGTCGGCGAATTGTTTTTCAAGGCGGCTGCGATAGGCAAGCTCGCGTGCTTCCATTCTGCTGCGGTTTTGCTCAATCGCGTCGGCATCGCGTTTTAAGGCGGTTTTCACCATCTCCAACGGTCCATTGGTCGCAACGGCGGCATCCCGCAGGCTATCGAGCGCAAATGCGATGCCGGGGTCAGTGCTGTCTGACTGCCCTGCACCACGCGGCGGGTTGAACATCGCTTCAACCGCATCGGGATTATCCCGCAAAACGGCATCGAGGCGTGCCATGTTCAGCGAAAGCGAACCGTCACGCGTTGTGGAAATGCCAATGTCGGACAAGCGGCTGATGCTGGCATGCGATGTCAGCGGCTTTGCGGCAAATCCGGTCAACTGCCGTTCAAACGCCCGCAGCGCAGGGCTGCCATTATTGGCTATACGCGCCGCCTCCATGTCTTTTTTCAAGCCATTGAACACAGCGACGAAATCAACCAGCGTTTGTTTGATTGTTTCGGATGGGCGCACCGCGCTGATCGCAATCGAGACGAGCGGGTCTGCTTTTTTCAGAATCAGGCTTATGCCATTAACCACGTCGTCAACAATGTTGGACGCACGGCTATAGGCAACGCCATCCAGCGTGAACGCGGCATCGCTGGCCGATTGGCCACTGGTCATGGCTGCGGTCGTAAAGCGTTGCAGGCTTGCAGGCGCTGCATCGTCAGCGGTCAACGTAAAGGCGTTGGCAGCGCCGCTTTGGCCCTTGAGCACGAGGCGATATGCGCCTGCATCGTTGATGACGCTTGCGGTGACGCCGCTGGCGGCCGCGTTGATAGCGGTGGCCAGTCCATCGAGGCTGTCATTTGCGCTATCAATGGCAATGGCATAGCTATTGGTCCCAACGGTGAGTGTCATATTGCCTTGGCCAACCGATGCGGTGCGCGCGGTGACATTTTCCGAAAAACTGCTTTGCGCCTTGGCCAGCGTTTGAATGACCAATTGTCCGCTAAAGCTGCCCAGCCGGCTCCCGGATTGGGCGGTGATGGATAATGCCGTCGGGTCCGACATGACCGCTTGGCTGCGCAAGGTGCCACCCGAAGTGAGCGATTCCAGTGAGTTGGCAAAGCTGTCCAGATCGCTGCGTGCTTGTGCAAGCGTGCTGACCTTTGCTTGGTTGGCCTTCGATAATGCATCAAAACGCGCCGCCTTTGGGCCGCGCGATGCAGCCGCAAGGTCCGCGACCAACGCAGCGGTATCAATGCCGGAGCCAAAACCCAGGCTTTTTGCGATTGACGTAACCATATGAATTTCCTTGCTGCCTTATACGGCGATATGGCCGCAAAATTTAGGCGGCCCGGCGTCCGTCCTGATCGAAATGCATCGTCACTGGCACCGCGACAGACGGCTTGGGCATAGGCTGGCCGAAACTGGATTCCAGCCGGAAGACGAAGGCCAATATGGCGGCGACCGCGGCATATAAATCTTCGGATATGGCTTTGCCCGTGCGCGTGGTGAAATAGATTGCGCGGGCCAATTGGGGATATTCGAGCGTTGGCACATTTTTTTCCGCCGCCATGGCTCTGATCGCCAACGCCACTTCTCCGCGTCCCCGCGCCACTAATATGGGCGCGGCATCTGAACCTGGCCGATACCGCAGGGCGACCGCAAAATGTGTCGGGTTGGTCAGGACGACATTGGCGTCAGCCATGCCATTACGCGCCGATGACATCATCACCTCTTGCTGGCGCGCGCGTATCGCTTGTTTCAACTCAGGCGCGCCGTCGCTTTGGCGCATTTCTTCCTTCAACTGCTGCTTTGTCATCCGCAGCTTGCGGTTGCGCTGAAACCATTGGATCGGGACATCGATTAAGGCAATCAACGTCAGGCCAGCGGTCAGAATCGAGATGGTGAAGAACATCTTCTGCCCGATGATGCCGACCGCAACAGCCGGATCGGCGGCGGCAAGGCCGGGCAGGGTTGCGACCTCGCCCGAAATGATCCAATATCCGGCATAGCCCAGCACGCACACCTTTGCGGTTGCCTTGAACAATTCAATAAGCCCCTGCGTTCCGAACATCCGCTTGAGCCCCGCCAGCGGGTTAATGCGGCTGGCCTTTGGTGCCATCGCCTTGCCCCGCATACCAAGCGACCCCAGCATCGCAGGCGCGGCAAAGGCAGCGATCAGTGTCAGCAACAGCAACGCGGCAAATGGGACGGCAATTTGCGTCACGGCCACATTCAATGCGTCCAGCGGCTCAAAACGGTCGGGGTCAGAAAGGTCAAGCGACAAGCCGCCTTTCAACAAAGTCTTGCTCGCGCTGAAAAACCACGCGCCAAGGCCCATCACCCACGCTGCGCCCGCGATCATCATCAACGCAGTGGCCAGTTCCCGTGACGCCAGCACATCGCCTTCTTTGACCGCATCGTCCTTGCGCTTTTGGGTTGGCGCTTCGGTTTGCTGGTCTTTATCGGGTGCGTCAGCCACGGCCACCGCCAAGGCTCTGCGCCTGATCGAGCCCAAGGCGCAGCGCATTGCTGAGCATATCGGCCATCACAGGCAGGGAAACGCCCAATAACAATATGCCCGCAAGCAATGCGGCGGGCATCCCGACGGCAAATAGGTTTAATGTCGGCGCAGATCGCGCAATCATGGCCAAAATTAATTGCACCAGCACCAAGGCAAAACCGACAGGCAGGGCAATCGAGAGGCCAGCGGAAAAGGCCAGGCTGCCAAATGCGACGATGTTGCCAATGGCGGCGAAGGATAGCCATGCTTGCCCCGGAGGCAGCGTGCGGTAACTTTCGGCGATAATCGCAATCAACGCCAAATGGCCGTCTGCGGCGAGGAACAGAAACATGGTGAGCATGGACAGAAACTGCCCAACGGCAGGGCTTGATTGGCCACTTGCCGGGTCCGCCATTGATGCAAAGCCAAGGCCCATGGCGTTGCTAATGGCTTCGCCTGCGATTAACGATGCGGCAAAGGCGATCTGGATGACAAATCCCATCGCCAGACCCGCCATCACCTCTGCGGCGATCATGAAAAAGCCGGGGACCGAGATGATCCCAGCCGCGGGTAATGTCATATTGGCCATCGACGCCGATGGAATACCAATGGCCAGAGCCAGCACGAGGCGAAGCTGCACGGGCACGGCCTGTGCCCCAAACATGGGGGCCGCAACAAAAGCTGCGCCCGGACGGATCATGGCCACCATCCAGACCAGCAATTGGCCTTCCACATTTTGCAGGCCGGCGGGAATCATCGCACCAACATGGGGATTTGCGCGAATATATCGCGGGTAAAATCGGCCAGCAGGATCATGATGCTCGACCCGCAGATCGCCAGCGCAATCGCGACGATGATGAGCTTTGGTACGAAACTTAACGTCTGCTCATTAATCGATGTCGCGGCCTGAACCATACCCAAAACCACGCCAGCGATCAGCGCGGGGATAAGGATGGGGGCCGATCCAAGCGCCAATATCCAAAGCGCGCGTTGCGCCACGTCGATGAAAAAATCCTGATCCACCGGCTACATCACAAATGAGCTGGCCAATGACCCCATGGTCAATGCCCAACCGTCCACCAGGACAAATAATAACAGCTTAAACGGCATCGAAATAATCGTCGGCGACAGCATCACCATGCCCAGCGACATCAATGCCGACGCCACGATCAAGTCAATGATCAGGAATGGCAGAAAGATCATGAACCCGATTTGGAACGCCGTTTTTAACTCGCTGGTGACAAAGGCCGGTAGCAGAATCGAAAAGGGCACGTCGGCGGGCTTTGCAAATTTGCCCGCTCTGGCAATCTCGCTGAACAAGGCAATGTCGGTTTTGCGCGTCTGTTTAATCATAAAGCCATGCATCGCTGTGGCCGACGTCGACAATGCCTGTTCAAAACTGACTTCATCGCGGCCATAAGGTTCAAGCGCTTGCGTGTTGATGGTGCTCAACACCGGCTGCATTACAAAAATGCTGAGGAACAACGCCAGGCCAACCAGCACCTGGTTTGGGGGTGTTTGTTGCAGCCCAAGTGCCTGACGCAAAATCGACAGGACAATGATGATCCGGGTGAAACTGGTCATCATCAGGATCAAAGACGGCAATACCGTAAGCAACCCCATCAGCAGCAGGATTTGCAGCGATAGCGACAAAGGCCGCCCGTCTCCGGCTACTGCGCCAAGCGCCTTTTCCATGCCCATCGCGCTTGGCGTGGCAAAGGCGGATTGGCTGGCGAGCAGCACAAAAAGGCAGACGCAGATGCTCAAAAACCTAAGCATCATGGGTGTCCTGCTGGGTCGATGCCAATAGGCTTATGCCGCTGCGTGATGCGCCAAGCAGGAGCCTATCCTTACCAAATTCCACGACCAGTAACCGGCCATTGCCGCCCAACGACACGGCATCGACCACGCGCACGGCGCGTGTGGATGCGGTGGTCATCGGCAGGCCGATCTGCAGCTTTTTCCAAAGCCATAAGGAACCCCACGCCATGCCGCCAATCAACGGCAGGATAAGCAAAAGGCGGCCGAAATATTCAAGGATCATATGCGCGACTCCATGCCGCCAAGCCCTTCACCATCTGGGGCAATGTCAAGCACCCGAATGCCAAAGCGGCCATTGGTCTCGACGATTTCGCCGCGGGCGACCAAAGTGCCGTTGACGAACAGGTCGAGCGGGTCATTCACTTGCCGGTCAAGCTCAAGCACGCTGCCTTCGCTTAACTCCAGCAACGACGCGAGCGTCAGCGATGCAGAGCCAACCTCGACCGAAACGCGCACGGTTATATCGGCCAACATGTCCAATTTGACCGCCCGGTCGGCTGGCCTTGCATTTGGGCCTTCAGTCATATCATTCATGGTCAGAACCTTCCATATTTTCGATTTTCAGCGCAGTGCGGCCATTGGCCTCGCCAATTGTTCCGCGTGCAAAACGGCGGCCTGCCACCAACAGCGGAACATCGGCGGGCAGCATGACGGGCAAGATGTCTCCCGGTCGAAGCGACAAGAGCCGTGACACCGGCACGTCAGCCTGGGTCAAAATGGCGCGCATAGGCAGCGGAACGCGCAATGCCGCGTTTCGCATTTTGTCCTTCCATTCGGGGTCAGCGGATAGTCCATTGGGGTTAGCGTCGGCAAAGCGCATGGCAATTTTCTTGGCCTGCGCGTAACCAATGAACGCGTGGATTGCATTGGAACCAAGGGCAGAACATTCCACGTCAATTTTGGCCAATATGATATTGTCGTGACCCTGCGGCAAATTAAATGCCTGCAAATCCGTCTGGATCGGCTGTGCATTTACCGCTTCGGGGATAGCGCCCAGCAGCGCGTGATTCACATAAGAGAGCAAATGTGCGTTCAGCCGCATCGCAAGCCGCATCTCGGACGTGCTGAAGCCTTGCCGCTCCGGGACTTTGCCTAACCCGCCATATTGCACATCAAGGATCTGGCTGATGAACTGACCGGGGACCACCAGCACCAGCTCGCCTGCATCCTTGCCAAGCGCGAATGGCATCAGCAGGCTGAACGCTGGCTGTGACGGATACCATTCGGAATAAAGCGCCTCGGCCACCGATTGAACCTTGGCCTCCACCTTCTGGTGACTCGCCAAAAAGTCACACATCGCTTCGCCCAGATTTTCGCACAGCTTTTGCAGCCAGCCAAAATCATCCGCTAATGCGGTCCGTGGCCGTAAGAGAAGCGACGCGCTCATGGGATAACCAGATTCGAAAAATAGGCATCATCAACGCCGCCAAAGCCCTCTTTTTGCCGCAATATGTCATTGATGGCTGCGGTCAGGTCATGTTGCGGCTTTTTGGGCTTTGTTTCGGGATCGGAGGATTTTTGCTGGCGCATGTCTTGTCTTTCAATCAGGCGAAGCGACCTTGGGCTTTGGAAAAAGCCTTGGCCTGCGCTGGGGTGGAATCATTGTCGCTGTGTTGGCTATCGTGCCGTTGGGCGGGTTGCTGACCATTTCCGTTTTGCCGGTTGGACATATCAAACTGGCCAAGTTTCAGACCCGCATGGCGCAGATCTTCGATCAGCCGGGCCTGCTCCGCCGATATGGCTTGCGCCGCCGCCTGTGTACTGGTCTCAAGCCAGATATCGACCTGGCCATTGTCTGTGGACACAGCGACATCCAGTTGACCCAAATGTTCGGGGATCAATGTGAACGCCAGTTGGTTGTCGTGCGCCGCATGGCTGACAATGTCCCGCGCCAGTGCGCCGATCCATTCGCCATCTGCTGCGATAACAAGCTGCCTAAGCACAGCGATTGGTGTGCCCGTGGACAGAATCGTTGGCGCGACCGAAACAACTGTCGCACGGATGCCAGATTGCGGTTCAAAGCTGAAAAGCGGATCATCGACCAAGCCCAGATTGTGCGCCGGCAAGGGGCGGGGCAGTTGCGGCTTATTCTCTTTGGTTAACAGCGGTGCCGGGATTGCTCCCGGGCGCACAGTCGGCATCGCGTCCGCCCGCTTCACGGGCTCTTTCTGTGCGCTTGGCAGCCATTGGGCTGGCGTTTGGGCCAGCGTTTGGGGCGGCGTTGCGTCCAATGGCTTTGGCGTTTTGGTCCTATTGGCTAATTTGCGGACTTGCGGCGCAAGTGGCGTAACAGGCATAGGGGCGGGTGCATTGACGAGCGGGCGCATTTGAACCCTAGGTGTCGGCACAAGCGCTGCGTCTGCAACGGACGGCGTCAATGCTTGCGGCGCAATCTGGGGTGCGGGTATATAAG
>JAEMTM010000006.1:22993-32754 GCA_016462305.1 Sphingomonadaceae bacterium
TCTGCAACGGACGGCGTCAATGCTTGCGGCGCAATCTGGGGTGCGGGTATATAAGTGGGTGCACTGACGGGCGGACGCATTTGAACCATAAGTGCCGACACAAGTGCTAAATCTATGGGTGGGGAGGATGCGTCTGCTTTTTCTGCCGCAACAATGCCTACGTCTTCGATGCTATTTGCGGGCGCAGTGGCTTGCGGCAAGACAATATTAGCGGTCTGGTTTAGCGCCTCAGGCGCAGTGGGTTGAGGCAACACAATGGTCGCGCTCTGGTTCTGCGCTTCAGGCGCGGTGGCGTGCGGTAAGATAATCGTCATGGCCCGGTTCAGCGCCTCAGCCGCAGTTGCTGGCACCAAAATGTCTGCCGCGCCCCAATTCTCGGCTGCGGGTAGAAAGGGCGTCACAGGCATGATGTCCGGTGCGCAGATCGGCGCTGTGGCGCATGGCACGACATCGACGGGCAAGCTGGGTGGCGCGTCGGGCAGAGTGACTGAAATGTTCAACATATCCTCGAACACCCCTGTTGTCGGCGTTGGGCCGGACATCATAAGCATCATGGCAGGCGGCATGGGCGCACTGACCGGGTTCATGAAATTATCTCGCTCTTGGCGGCTTTTCGAAAAATCGCGGCGCGGTTTTGGCGATCCACGGCATGTTTGGCATCTTGCGCGGCGACATTGGCCGCAATCTTCTCAATCGCTGTTTCGCGCTGCCGTGCGGTGATAACGGCGTGCTGCTGACGATTGCGTGCTTCCTGTGCATTACGGTTTGGTGTGGCAAGTGCGCGCTGCGCCGAATCGAGACGCGATGACAGCTCGCATACCAACCGCAGCATCATGCCATTTTGTGCGCCGGGCAATGGTTGGGCCGCCGTGCGAATGTCAGAAATGCGGTGCCCCAGATCGACGAGATTGCGCAATTCTTTTTCGCATCGGTGCAATTGCCGCTCCGCCATTTGCCGTTGGACAGCGCGCACTTTCAATATGCGTTTCCAGCGTTGCGTATTGGCCGTCATGCGCCCATCCCATCGACAAGTTCGGCGCGGGCATCATCAAATGTGACGACAGACTGCATGGGTTGCGTGATGAAATTCAGCATCGCTGGCCGCTGTGCAATCGCCTGGTCCAACACGGCATCGCTTCCTTGTGCATAAGCGCCCAACATGACCAGATCGCTATTTTGTTCATAGCTTGACCATAATTGCCGGAACCGCGCCGCCGCCGCCAAATGCGCCGGATCAACAATGTCGGGCATCAACCGTGACAACGACCGGCCGACATCAATCGCCGGAAAAATGCTGCTTTCGGCAAGCGTGCGCGACAAGATGATGTGGCCGTCGACAATGGCACGCGCGGCGTCGACAACCGGGTCATCCAAGTCTCCACCGTCCGCCAATACTGTATATATGGCCGTGACCGAACCACCCGACCGGCGATCAACGCCCGCACGCTCGACAAGTTGCGGGATGAGCGCGAGCGAGGAGGGGGTGTAGCCTTTCATCGTCGGCGGCTCCCCAATGGCGAGACCGATTTCGCGCTGCGCATGGGCAATGCGCGTGAGGCTGTCGATCATCAACAAGACGCGCTTGCCCTGCTGCGCAAAATGTTCGGCAATGGCCGTTGCACGCATGGCCGCACGCAAGCGCAACAGCGGCACCTGATCCGCTGTCACGGCCACAACAACCGATTTGTGGCGGATGTCGCGGTTAAGTTTGCCCTCAACGAAATCTGATACTTCGCGCGCACGTTCGCCGATCAGGCCAATGACGATGATGTCGGCATCAATGCCCTGCAATATTTGTCCCATCAGCACCGATTTGCCCACGCCAGAGCCGGAGACAATGGCCACACGCTGCCCTTCGCCAATGGTGAGCAAAGCGTTTATGGCGCGGACGCCCGTATCCATCGCCCGCACGACGCGACCCCGGTCGAGCGGGTTGCTGTCTTCACCGGCAATCTTTTGCCGGCCACTGCATGACGGCATAAGACCCCCATCCAGTGGACGGCCTTTTGCATCAATCACACGGCCAAGCAGCTCTTCGCCAACCTCAATCATGTCATGCCGACCATTGGGATAGACGGCGGCGCCGCTGGCGATGTTACCGACGTCTCCAAGTGGTTGAATGATCGCCCGCTGCCCTTGAAAGCCCACAACTTCGCCCTCGGCAAAGTCGCCATTTTCTGCCTGCATCCGGGTGCCTGTGCCAAGCGGATAGGGAAATCCGCTGACTTCGCAATATTGCCCGGTCAACGCCGCCAGACGGCCAACGCGGCGCGGGTCCGCATCGCACAGAGCGGCAATGCCATGCCGCGCCGAAATGATCGCTTCCAACCGCGTGGTCATGCGCCGCGTCCGTCATCGCCGAGCGTTTGCTTTAGTCGTTCAAGCACAAAGGCGGGGCCATGTTCAACCCATCCATCGGAGCATTCAATACGCAACGCACCACGTGGCAATTGTGGGTCCGCCGTAAATGGAAAGGGCAATTCGGCGTCGGACAATAACGCAAGGTCATCCGGGTGCATGCGCAAATTGCGGTTCTGGTCTGCCTCTGTTAACGCGGCGGTGGCGGCGGCGATCTGGTGCGTCAGAAAAGCGCCGTCAATCGGCAGGTCACCAATGATTTTCGTGACGACGCTGCGGATGATATTGTCGAGCATGAAACCGATTTCGGCATTATCTTCCGGACGCAGCGCATTTGCGGCAAGCACCAAGTCCTGAAGCTGTTTGCGTTCAATAGTGAACACCGCCTGCGCCATTTCCTGCCCATCCGCCAGACCACGCACATAGGGGTCTTCGGCATCATCTGCGGGTGCCGGAGATGAAAACTGCAACTTGTGTGGACGAAAATCCCTGCGTTTGCCAAAATATTTTGTGAGCGACAGTTTGACGGTTTCAGACATAGTTATTGCTCTGCTTTCCCAGCATGATCTGGCCAGATGCAGCCATGCCCTTGGCAATGGCGACCACCGCTTTTTGGGCTTCTTCGACATCGGCGGGGCTGACCGGGCCCATTTCGGCGATTTCGTTGCTGATGCTTTGCGCCTTGCGTGCGGACAATCTGCGCAGCATCTTCTCGCTTAACGCGGCGTCCGCGCCCTTAATGGCCAGCGCCAGGCGGTCGGCATCAACATTGCGTATGACTGCGCCAAGCGATTTGGTGTCGAGCTGGGCAAGGTCGGCAAAAATGAACATGCCCTCTTCAATGGCATCGGCCAAAATCTTGTCCTTTTTGCGGATAGTATTCAACAGCTTTGCGGCTTGCGGACGGGCCAGATTGTTGACGATTTTTGCGACGTCTCCATGCCCGCCCAATTTGATGAGCGGGTTGCTGGCACTGCTTTCGGCATAATTTGCAAGAATGGCCTCAATATCTGTTATCGCCGCAGCGGTGACGGGGCCCAAGGTGGCGGTGCGAAACAACAGATCGGCTTGGACAGCTTCATCAAGCCCTGCGACAGCGTCTGCCGCAACTTGGGCTGGCAGAGCCGACAGGATGATGGCGGCAAGCTGTGGATGTTCATTGGCGACCAAATTCGAAATCGTGGCGGTGTCCAGCCATTGCAACGCTTCTAATGATGGCGGTGCGGCTTGTGCGGGCGCTATTTGCGTCCAGATTCGGTTCGCCGTGCTATCCCCTAACGCCATATTCATCATGCCGCGGATACGCACGGGCGCGCCAACCGCGAGTTGTGACAGTTCGCGATTGTTGCTGACAAAAACCTCTAATGCGCTTTCCACATCGGTTTCGGTTGCACATGACGCTTCGAACATGCCCTTGGCCAGTGATTTGACTTCAGCAGGGTCCAAATGCTGCAAGACCGCTGAACTGTCGCCGTCTTCCAGCAACATCAACAATATTGCCGCAGATAGCCCGCCATTCAGCGGTGTTGCTGGCTCCGGTGGCGTCATTTCGTTGAGATCGTCATCCATTGGATGGTTTCCCCAACATTTGACGGACGACGAGCGCGGCGCGTTGCGGGTCCTGGCGCACGAAAGCGCGCACAAGCTGGGCGCGCGCTTCATAACTTGGCGCCGATTCAATCATATCAATGGTTACGGTTCCATTGGCGGGTCTTGAAGCCTCCTGCTTGGCCGCCGCCTGCATCAATTTTTGCTCGGTCTCTGCCAGTTCCTTCGACGCGGCCATGCGGGCTTTGACCGCTTTCACCAATGGGCGGCCAATGACGAAAAAGGCAAGCAATGCGACCAGCAGCGCGCCCATTTGCTGCACCAATGGGAAGAACCCTGGCCCGTCCCAGAAATTGACGACGACTTCGGCTTCTTCGGCAAAGGGGCGCGCGGAAATGGCGACAACATCGCCGCGTTCGGCCTTAAAGCCGACGGCGCCCTTTACCAGATTTTCCAGCGCCGCAACCTCGGCGGGTGTGCGCTTCTGCGCCCCCTTGCCATCGCGCAGCGCGACCGCAACCGACAGGCGGCGTAACCCGCCTTGTGGGTTATGTGTGACCGCAATCTCGCGGCCAACATCGAAACTACGGTTGTAGGTTTCCTCGCTTTGGCGGGGACTGATGCCGACCGCTCCGGCCTCGCGGGGTTGATCGACGACCGCATTTGCAGGCGGCGGTTGGTTGGCCATCGCGCCGGGTATGCCACCTGCTGCTTCTGCTGCGCTGCTAATGGACCTATTTCCTTCTTCGCTACGCAACGCACGGTCATTTTCGGGGTAGGTTTCGCGGGTGGACTGGCTTTCGCTGGCATCGACATCGGCATGTACTTCGACCGAGAAATTGCCGGAGCCCGCAATGGGAGTCAGCAACGCGATAACCGCCTGACGATAGCGTTCTTCCATCTGCATTTGCAGTTGGAACATCCGGTCGTCGGCACTGGTCTGATCAAATGAGAGCAACGCACCGCTTTGGTCTATGATCGACACATCCTCGGCGGACATGTTGGGAACGGACGATGCGACCAGATGGCGGATGGCGCGCACTTGTGCCGCCGACAGGCTTCGTCCTTGCTGAAGCGTCAGCATGACCGATGCGGCGGGTTGTTTGCTTTCGCGCACAAATACGCTTGCCTCTGGCGTTGCCAGATGGACGCGGGCGGACTTTACCGCATCAATCGCTTCGATCGTGCGGGCAAGGTCGGCTTCGCGCGCACCGCGCAACGTCTCACCTTCGACCGCACGGCTTGACCCCATGGGCAAGGACGCCACCATGGCGTCGCCACTAGGCTGCGCTTTGGGTAGGCCTTGGCCGGCAAGTAACATCCGCGCCTCGTGCAAATTGCCTGCGTCTACGGAAATGGCGCCCGTGCCGGGGTCAAGGCTGTAGCTGATACCCGATGCCTGCAACGCATCGGCAACGGCCGCCTTGTCCGCTTCGGCTAGGCCTTGGAACAAGGGCGCTTGTGCAGGCGTGCTCAGCGCGAAATAAGTCAGCGCCGCCAGCCCCAACGCCCCTGTCAAGGCAAGCCCAGGAAGCGCCCTACGCACGGCTGGCTGAAGCGTCATCCCGCGCAGGCCGTCAAACCCGAAAATAGCGCCCGGCGTCACATTGCGCACCAATTGGCCATTGTTGATGGACGCGTCGGGGGCCAGGATTTGTTGATCGGCCATGCGTTATACCGGCATGTTCATGATGTCGCGATAGGCGGACAACAGCTTGTTGCGGACCTGAAGCGTTGCTTCAAAACCAATTGATGCCTTTTGCCGTTCGACCATGACAGAAACGATGTCATTGGTCTCGCCCCGTTCATAGGATGCCGCCAACGCACTGGCCTTGCCCTGCTGCGCGCTCACGACTTGCAACGCGTCCGTCATTGTCTGTGCAAAGGGTGTCGTTGATGCCACTGCTTCGGCCGGTGCATCACGACCAGCCGCACGCCGCAACGCGTCATTCTGGTTCAAGATGGACGAGCGCATCTGTAAAAGTCGGCTCTGGTCGATGGTCGCCATATATCAGGGTCCGCAGGCGGAATTGCCTTTCCGCATACGGTTGCAAATGATGTGCCAATTTGCCGAAAGGCGCAGTATTCTAGGGGTTATGGCTTGGTCTGAAGCTGCTCTCGCCAAATTTCCGACGCGGGGTGTTAAAGGCATTGGCCAGCACGCCGTTTCTTCATGCCGAGGCTGCTCACCCCCTGTCGGGCTGCCCACTATCAGAGACAGCGAAAAGGATTTATTATGACAGTCATCAATACCAATGTCGCCGCGTTGCGCGCCCAAAACGCTTCACGTATGGCAACCCAAGGGCTTGGGCAAGCAATGGAACGCCTTTCGACCGGCAAGCGCATCAACAGTGCCAAGGACGACGCCGCTGGCCTCGCCGTCTCCACCCGCATGGACGCAAAAGTGCGCGGCCTGACCCAGGCCATCCGCAACGCCAATGACGGCATTTCGCTGACACAGACCGCCGAAGGCGCGATGGCAGAGATTTCCTACAGCCTCGTCCGCATGCGTGAATTGGCTGTTCAGTCGGCTAACGGTGCCATCACTGACGACGATCGTGCCGTAATCTCTACTGAACAGGAAGCCCTTGTTGCCCATATAAACGACATTGCGGCCCGCGCCGATTTCAACGGATCTGTGTTGTTGGATAACAACGAAACTTTCAAAATTCAGACCGGAGTTGCAAGCGGCGAAACCGTCGACATCGAGCTGATTGCTTTGGATGATACGGGCCTGGCCATTAATGCTGTCGATCTCTCGACGGCCACTGGCGCGAGCGCCGCGCTGGCGTTGCTGGACTCGGCCATTGACCTTGTGGCCACGCAACGCTCCAATATTGGTGCATCGCAAAGCCGGTTGGAATCGAATGTCAACAATCTGACATCGGCAGCCATGAATTTGACAGAGGCAAAATCGCGCATTGAAGACGCGGACTTCTCGTCAGAATCGACGAGACTCGCGTCGTCACAGATCCTTGCCCAGGCCTCGACCGCGATGCTGGCGCAAGCAAACCAAAGCAAGCAGGGCGTTTTGAACCTGCTGCGTTAAGTTGAACGCGTAACAACGCACGCTCCAAAGCCCCCGTTTGGAGCATGTAATACCCCGATGGCGCACATGGCGGTCATCGGGGTATTCTACATAAAGGCCACTTGAACTCACCCGCGCTCTTGGCTATGCGAAGCCACGGCCCAAGCGCCAGTTGCCGCCTTAGCTCAGTTGGTAGAGCATCGCATTCGTAATGCGGGGGTCGTAGGTTCGAATCCTATAGGCGGCACCATTTTTCTCATGTCCGGCCCGGACACATGGGTAACACAACATAGCCCTTCGACAAATTTGCCGGTGACCCACAAGCGGTCAAGGTAGTTTTGACCTATAATAAAGCACTTCCCTTTTCGAATTTGTTTGTGTCAGATCCACCATTGATCCCGGTTCGCATCCCAAACAAGAAACCGCAGCGCCAATGATGATCCATAAAGATAGCGCCAACCCGGCGCTGATCCACAATTTTGTTCCACGCGATAGGCGCTGGTCCGATGCATCATGGCCCGTTATGCCGCCTTTTGCTGTGTCAATGACGGCATCCACTGCCACAGAGTTGGTCAGCGTAAAGCGCCCCCCGATTAGCTCCGCGCCCATATCTGCTTGCGTGCGTTCTTGCGTGAATTTGCAGCCATAGATTTGCCCACCGGCCCACATGATTTCCGCTTCCATCAATATGCCGACATTGGGGCCGACATTGGGAAGGTTGACCTCTATAATTTCGCCCACGCGTAATTCGGAATTGGTTTCGATAAGTAGGCCTGTATCCAAGATGTCGTGAACCAAAACTGCGTCTGACGCGGTGTCGTGTTCCCCGCCTTCAACTTCGAGAAGCAGCATGTGGCGTCGCCGCTTTCGATCATCGATCGATGTTTCGATTTTTGCACTCCTCGGCGGCAAAGGCATATTGCAAATCCTTGCGCCTGTCGATCTGTCGAAAGCGCGTTATCAATGTTCCTCAGTGACACATATTCATCAAGCACAGAATATGGTAAAAACACTGTGGTTTGGCGATTGCTTTATGGTTCTAACCCTATGTTTTTTTGGGCGCTCAAGCCGGTAGGACGCGTTGCAGCAACCACATAAAGGCGATGCCGCCAATGGCATAAGCGCTTATCATCTGGGCGCGGGCGGCGTAGAGCCTATGCACGCGGCGAAGCGCCCATAAGGCCAACATCGCCGCGCCGACGATGATAAGTTGGCCCGCCTCAACGCCCAGATTGAAGGTCAGCAAAGCCATCGGCACTTCGCCCTGCGGCAATCCGATTTCGGCCAATGCCCCGGCAAAGCCAAAGCCATGGAGCAAGCCAAACAGAAAGGCGACGACCCATGGAAAACGCTCTGACAAGCGCAGTTCTCCGGGTTTGCGCTTCAGTATTTCCACGGCGAGGAAAACAATCGACAACGCAATGGCGGCCTCAACTGGCGGGCCGGGGACGCTGATAAGTTCAAGCGTCGTTGCCACTAAGGTCAGCGAATGCGCTATCGTGAAAGCCGTCACCGTTGCCGCCACGCGCCATGCACCGTTGAGCAAAAGCACAAGGCACAGCACAAATAATAAATGGTCATATCCCATCAGTATATGTTCGACACCTGTTACAAAATAGGTGCGCGCGACCTGCCACCGATCCGCCTTTTGCAGGATTACAGCCGATGGGTTGCCGGGCGTCAGCCGTGCGGCCTGCGTGATTCCATAAGCGGATTGATAACGCAGCAAGGCGTCGGCTGGGGTGTTCTCCATGCCGCTTAAGCGGACCGAACGGCCAGCCAAAGTTGCGCCGCAATCAATGTTCCAGCGGGCCAGCAAAGCAGCGGCATCGACGCTGCGCACAGGTTCGGTCGCCACGCAATCGCGTGGGAATATCGGCACGACGCGCGCGGCAAGGCCGGGCCGGATGGGCGCTTTCCATGTAATGCTGTATTGGTGGCTAACGGCTTCACGCTCACGGATTTCCAGATAGCCGGGTTGCAAGTCATCGGCGCGGGCAACCGAATTGAATCCAGTCGCGAGCAAGAGCAAAAGGAAAAAGCGGACGATCACGGCTTGGCGATGCGAATGTCATATCCGTCAAGCAATGCCTGATAGGCAGCGGCTTCGCGTGCGGCTTGCGTTTCGGCACGCCAGTCGTTGGACACGCGCTGGCGGATGTCGCGCAACGGCGGTGTCCCTGCCGCAACAACGGCGCGGACGCGCACGGCATGCCAGCCAAAACCGGACTGGACTGGCCCGCTCCAACGCCCTTGCGGCAAATTGCGCAGGCTGTCGGCAAAGCCATCGCCAAATGCACGCGCGATATTGTCCGACGCGGCCTTGTCCATGCTGGCAGCTACGCTCAGCGGCTGCGCCTGCACTTGCTTTCCGGCGTTCAGGGCAAGGACCGATGCTTTCGCTGCGTCTTCATCCTCGCCCAAAAACTGCTGGTCGAAACTGAAGGCCGGCTTTTCGGCATAACGGATTTTGTTCGCCGCATAATGATGTTCCAGCGCGGCGTCCGTTGGCTCCATATTCTGAATTTGCGCGGTGCCCAAATATTCCATTTTGGCGGCCAAGCGGCGGCGGATGACGGGGTCATCGACGTCAAGGCCAAGGCGCATGGCCTCTCGGAAATAGATTTCTTCCTTGATATAATCGCGGATCAGGCTGTCGAGCTGCTGCCCGGTGGGCGGGCGCCGCCATGTCTGTTCCCATTGCGACGCGATCCGCGCAACATCTGCTTCATTGATCGTGATGCTGCGGTCAAGGCTGTCTTCCCCGCCAAACTGCCCCATCAGCAGAAACAGGGCCGACCCTACGCCAATGAAATGGACCAACGGC
>JAEMTM010000220.1 GCA_016462305.1 Sphingomonadaceae bacterium
CCCGATTCGATCTGGCCGCGATTTCGCATTATTTGAATGTCGTCGCGACACCATTATTCTGCACGAAAATCGCCTCACGCCTGACCCGGACATATACGGATCGCCATGGTTTGAAAGAATTGGTGAAGGAAATGCTGGCAACCGATATATCGAAGCAGCAGCAATCCAGCGATTGGGGTGGCCCCAATTTGTCCGAAGCGCAAAAGGATTATGCCGCAAGCGACGTGCGCTATCTCCACCGCCTACATGCCGAATTTGTTATCCGCCTTGAACGTGAAGGCCGCACTGGCTTGGCGCAGGCATGTTTTGACTTTCTGCCGCACCGTGCCGACCTCGATCTTGCAGGTTGGCCAGAAATCGACATATTCGGGCACAGTTAAGTTTCGATCTATTTAGGCATCTATCATGTCAGCACAAGCCGATCTTGAACGCACACAAAGACAGCTTTGGGCAATGCCGGGCGGGCGGCATGATCGCCTGATCCGCGCGCTGCGCGTTGTTTTGCCCATCATCATTGGCCTGTTGGTGGCTTTACTGGCATTCAGCCCCTTTGCCGGCAAGCAGGAATTGAGCTTCGTGCTGAACAAGGATGAAGTTAGCCTGTCACGCGAGCGGCTGCGCGTTGTCGAGGCATTATACCGAGGCGATGACAGCAAAGGTCGGCCTTTTTCGCTCCGCGCGGGCAGCGCTGTGCAGAAAACATCCGCTGATCCTGTCTTGGACATGACATCCTTGTCGGGCCGGATAATGTTGGATGACGGGCCAGCGTCCATCGTCGCGCAGCGCGGTGTGTATGACCTTAGCAAAGAAACGATGCGTGTGAACGGCCCCTTGGCTGTTGAATCGACGGGCTATGATATGGTCGCCAGCAATGTAGTGCTATCGTTGAAAGATCGTTCCATGCAGAGCTTTGGTCCTGTTAGCGGTCGGACGAAAATTGGCACCTTCCACGCGGGGCGCCTGCGCGCTGACCTCGACACGCGTATTGTGCGTCTGGATGGCGGCGTTCGTTTGCGTATCGACCAGAATGCGATTAAGTAAGCGCGCAATGACTATCCGTTCTCTCTCCTTTGGCCTGTGTGTGGCGATTGCTGGCATGAGCATGCTGTCCACGGCGTCGACGGCGCAAAGCATTCGCAATCATAATAGCAACGCCCCTATCAATGTTTCAGCGGCGAATTCGCAGTTGCAAGACCGCGCGGACCGCGTTGTTTTGTCGGGTGGCGTGACCGTGACACAGGCAGGTCTTACGCTGAACGCAAATCGGATGACCGTGGCTTACACGGCTGTTGGCAGCGTGGACGTAAACCGTCTCGATGCAACTGGCGGCGTGACCATCACCAAGGACGACCTGCGCGCCACGAGCAATTCCGCCATTTATGATCTCGATTCGAGGCTGATCACGCTGATCGGAAACGTGACCCTCGTCCAAGGTAGCAACCGTCTCACGGGTGGGAGACTGGTGATTGACCTTGTTTCCGGCCGTTCAACCATCAACGGCGGCGCTGCACCAGGCACGACAAATGGCGGTGGCCGCGTCACGGGAACCTTCAGCGTACCCCAACGCAAAGATTAAGTGTGAACTGACGCATCATAAACCATGCCAATTGCAAAATGCTTTGCTATTCACTAGCTATCATCCAGAAATTAAAAGCATCATGGCAGGCGAATATTGAATATGGAAAGCATGAAGGCCACCCGACCTGCTGCTGATGCAACTACCGATGCGGGTATGCAATCGGGGCTGGGCGTTGTGTCCATCGCCAAAAGCTATGACAAGCGCGCCGTTCTGACGGATGTTTCGCTGTCCGTGGCAAAGGGCGAAGTGGTTGGCCTGCTTGGACCCAATGGCGCGGGTAAGACGACCTGTTTTTACTCGATCATGGGGCTGGTTAAACCCGATAGCGGCCGCATTACGCTCGACGGCGCGGATATTACCAAGCTGCCAATGTATCGCCGCGCCATTTTGGGGCTTGGCTATCTGCCGCAGGAAACCTCCATTTTTCGCGGGATGACGGTTGAACAGAATATCAGCGCGGTTCTCGAAATGTCGGAGCCCGACGCAGAATCGCGCGGTGAGCGGCTGGAAAAACTGCTGGACGAATTTGGCCTGACCCGTTTGCGTAGCGCGCCTGCGATGGCCTTGTCCGGCGGAGAGCGTCGGCGGTGCGAGATCGCCCGCGCACTGGCCGCGAACCCCTCGATCATGCTGCTTGACGAACCTTTTGCCGGCATTGACCCGATTTCGATCTCTGACATTCGCGATCTTGTGAAGGAACTCAAGACACGTGGAATTGGCGTGCTTATCACTGACCATAATGTCCGTGAAACATTGGATATCGTGGACCGCGCCTGCATCATTTACGGCGGGCAGGTCCTGTTTGCCGGATCACCAGAGGCGCTGGTCGCCGATCCTAATGTCCGCCGCCTGTATCTGGGCGAGAGCTTTGCAATGTGATGTGGAGGAAATGACGGAA
>JAEMTM010000221.1 GCA_016462305.1 Sphingomonadaceae bacterium
CCAATCATGTCGCCATCATGCGAATAGGCCGCCCATCGCGCCACCAAATGCGCAAGGGTCGCCGCACGTCCGGCAAAGCCGCCTTGCAAGGCATCCTCCAGATTCAAAAGGCATAGATAATTTTCGCGACCCTTGCGAACGACGACCTTGGACTTGAACGTTTCATGGTCGGGATATATGCGCTTTGCCTCGCGCACCAATTGCCGTTGCAACGCCTTGGTAAAGGTGGAAATCCACACCGTGCCATCGGCGGTGGTCGCCCACAGGCTGGCAGGCGCGAGATAGCCAAGCGTCTTGCCAATACCTGTGCCAGCCTCCGCCAGCAATATATGCGGTTCGCCCTTGCGCGTGCGCGGTGCGAAAATGGCCGCTGCGGCTTGGGCAAAATCGCGCTGCCCTTGCCGGGTTTCCGCAGCGCCGCCGACCAAAGATGCCAAGCGTTCTTGCACGGCATCGGCCTGCAACGTGACGACGCGTGGCGGGGTGCGCGGCGCGGCCTCCTCCCATTCGGGCAGGCGGCTGAACAGCCAGCGTTCGGGGCGCTCGGGCTTTTTGAGTTGCGCCAACACCAGATTGGCCCATGGCCAACGCAGCCGCATCAGTGCTTGGGCCGAATCCCAAGCCCCTTCGCGTTCGGCCCAAGCAGGATCGCGCAGCACCGACAGCAAATTGCGCGCGGCGTTTAGCAAGAATAAGGGAACCTCTTGATCCGTGGCAGGGGCGGGTAAGTTCAGCATCTTTGCCAAACCCTTGGGCGTTGGAACGGCAAAGCGCGCGGGGTAGACAAAGGCATATAGCTCCAGAAGGTCAAGCCCCGACAAATCGGGATAGCCAAGCCTTTGTGCCACCAAAGGCGCATTCAGCATGACCATCGGCGTTTCGGCGGCGCGGCCCGCCGCTTCGCCCTTGCCAATGGTTTGCACAACTCCGCCATTGCTGCCCATCCAAATACCGGCATGGCTTGCGTGGAGCGCAGGAAAGGCTAGTGGAGTTTCCATGCGCCCTTGTTGGGCCATTTGGAACGAAAGAGCAACATGTGACTGACCTTCGCGACATAGCATTGGCATCAAAAGCCTGGCCTTATGAAGAGGCGCGGCGTTTGTTGAAACGCTATCCCCATGGCAAGGCGGATGGTCAGGCGATTATTTTCGAATGTGGCTATGGTCCATCGGGATTGCCCCATATCGGCACCTTTAACGAAGTGCTGCGCACGACGATGGTGCGCAATGCGTTCCGGACCCTGTCCGACGCGCCCACGCGATTGATCGAATTTTCGGATGATATGGATGGCCTGCGCAAGGTGCCGGACAATGTGCCGAACCAAGCCATGCTCGCCGAACATTTGGGCAAGCCTTTGTCGCGCATTCCCGATCCGTTTGAAAAGTTTGAGAGCTTTGCCGCGCATAACAATGCGATGCTGCGCGATTTTCTCGATCAGTTCGGTTTTGAATATGAATTTATCTCATCCTCGTCGCAATATGAAAGCGGCGCGTTTGATGACGCCCTGAAAAATGTGCTGCGCAATTATCAGGGCATATTGGACATCATGCTGCCCACGTTGCGCAAGGAACGCGCCGCCACTTATTCGCCGATACTGCCGATCAGCGAGAAGACCGGCGTTGTGCTTCAGGTGCCGGTTGAGGTTGTCGATGCCGAGGCTGGCCTTGTTCGTTTTGATGACAATGGCGACATGGTCACGCAATCGGTCTTGGGCGGCAAGGCAAAGCTGCAATGGAAGGTCGATTGGGCGATGCGCTGGGTCGCGTTGGGCGTCGATTATGAAATGTATGGCAAGGATTTGACCGACAGCGGCGTGCAATCGGGCAAGATCGCGCGCGTGCTGGGCGGGCGTCCGCCCGAAAGCCTGATTTACGAAATGTTCCTCGACGAAAAAGGCGAGAAGATTTCCAAGTCCAAGGGTAATGGATTGGCGCTTGAGGATTGGTTGAAATATGGCACCGAAAACAGCGTTGCCTTTTACGCCTTTCGCGAACCCAAAAGCGCCAAGCAACTGCATTTGGGCGTCGTGCCTAAGGCCGTGGACGAATATTTCCAGTTCCGTGCGCAATGGCATGAACAGCCGATTGAAAAGCGGTTGGGCAACCCAGTGCACCATGTCCACAATGGCCAAGTACCCAGCGGGCAGCCGCCGGTGACGTTCGGCCTGTTGCTGAACCTTGTCGGCGTGATGGGTGCAGGTGCCACCGAGGCGCAGGTTTGGGCCTATCTTGGCAATTATGCCGATAATGTCTCGCCGGAAAACGCGCCGGAACTGGCCGAGTTGATCCCGATTGCGCTTGCCTATAACCGCGATTTCGTTGCGCCGACCTTGCACAAGCGCAAGCCCGAAGGCGTTGAGATTGCCGCCTTGCAGATGCTGGATGCGCGGCTGGCGGAATTGCCTGCGGATGCCAGCGCCGAGGATATTCAGAACATCGTCTATGCCATCGGCAAAGAAAGTGG
>JAEMTM010000073.1:0-4415 GCA_016462305.1 Sphingomonadaceae bacterium
GACCTTGATCGTGCGCGGCAATATCTGCGGCCCAATCTCAACGAATAAGGATTTAAGAGGTCCTGACCCTCGGCGCACATCGGCAAGGGCCTATAGGCGGTTGAAGACAAATCCAGCAAACCAGCCAAGCAGTAACGAGACCAGCACCGCCATTGCGCCGTAAAAAAAGGCATAGTCCTGTGCCAATATGGTGACCAATTGTTCGAACCCGGTTTTGCGAATGCGGACTTCGACATTGTCATCGGCCACAATCACCCGGCCATCGCGAATGAGCAGAGTTTCCGCAGTGTAGACACCGACCGGCACGCTGGACGGAATTTTGAGGCGCGCACGATACAGCACCTGATCGGTTATTTCGACCGTGCCCGCATCTTGGCGAAAAAGACCGTTGCGGCGATTTAAGTCCACCAGTCCATCGACAAAGCGGCGCTGCTCGGTGGCATTGACCTCACCGCTGGGCGACAATTGCAGGCGGTTAAGGCCAAGTTCGTAAATTGCTGCTGTTTTGCTGTTGATGATTTTATCAAGCGGGCGTGACGACGCGATGGCGTAATATGCGGGGACGGACCGGAAATCGGTGCTGTCGACGTTGATCCAGATACCGGCAATTTTCTGCTTTTCCCGTAACGTTACCGACCGGGTTGGCCCGCGCAGAACAACCGCAACATCCACTTGCCCCTCTGGCGCCACGCCGCGTGGGTAGATGATGGCTCCGAATAACAGCATTTCGGCGCCTGTGAATCCCGACTGGATGTTGATTTGCCGTTGCGAGACATCAGGCACCAGCTTGGGCACATTTTGCGCATGCGCAGTCATCGGCAGCAAAAACAATATCAGGGCGAATAAACGGATCATAACGCTTGCAACGTGTAGATTTCGTCGGGACGCCAGCCCAGACCAAGCGCCATGCGGATTGCGACAAGCAGAACGATCGCGGCGAGAAAGAGGCGCAGATATTCCGGCTGCATGCGCTGCGCCAGACGCGCGCCGATTTGCGCCCCTGTCACACTGCCAATAAGCAAGAATACGGCAAGCACGATATCAACCGCTTTGGTGGTCAGGCTGTGCATCATCGTTGACGCCATCGTCACGAACAAAATCTGGAACAAGGATGTCCCCACCACCACCTGCGCGCCCATGCCCAACAGATAGAGCATGGCGGGTACCATGATGAAGCCGCCGCCCACGCCAAGCAGCATGGTCATGATGCCCGTGATAAAGCCCAATATCAGCGGCGCGATAGGGGAAATATAAAGACCAGAACGATAGAAACGCCAGCGCATCGGCAAATTGGCCACCAACGGGTGATGCCGGCGTTTGGCCGCAGCGACCGGCTTTCCCGCACGCACGGCAAGTACGCTGGTTAAGCCTTCCTTGGCCATTAAGCCACCGATGCTGCCCAACATCAGTACGTAGAGGATGTTGATGACGGTATCTATCTGGCCAATCGACTCCAATATTTCAAATATCGCTGCGCCCGCGCCAGTGCCGAATATGCCACCGACCACGAGCACGCCGCCCATCTGGAAATCGACCCCGCCGCGTTTCATATGTGCAAATACGCCCGAGACGCTGGCCCCTGTCACCTGCGTGGATGCGGACGCCGCGGCCACCGCTGGCGGGATACCGTAGAATATGAGCAAAGGCGTAGTCAGGAATCCTCCTCCGACGCCGAACATGCCCGACAGCACGCCGACGCCGCCACCCAACAGGATGATCACCAGCGCGTTGACCGACAGATTGGCTATGGGAAGATAAATATCCATGATCGACAATCTGACCCTAACGGCATTTGAAGGCAGGATAAAGGCTATGACTTAGAAACTGGTGGACAAGGTGACCGCTGGACCATCGCCGGGCCGAGCGTTGCCCGCAATGCGAAAGCGCCAGCCTGCATCTAGCCGAAGCGACGTTGCGCCAGCCTTTAGGTTTGCGCGGACAGATGGCCCGATATCGACGCGCATGATGTCGCTTTGGCCGCCCGCCCATGCGCCTGCGCCGACCGCCAGCTTCGCATGTCCGTCGCTGGCTATGCTTTTCAATATATGCAATTGGGCGTCGGCAAAGCCACCGCCAGATTTGCCCGTCACAAATCCTGCCTGTCCATAGCCGTCGAGCGCAAAGCCCAAGGGCAATGATGTGCCGTCATGTCCGCCCGATACAAACGCCGCAACGGCATCGGGGCGATCTGGCCGAAAGCGCCGTTCTAGCGATAATTGCGCTGGAAACGCGGCCAATGGACGCCAAAGCAGCCCCGCTGCCCATTCGCGTTCGCGCAGGCCATCGTTGGAAACCGAAACCCGCCCGACAAGTGACAAACGCGAAACGCTGCGTTCACTTTTATGTCGCATTAGTGGGACCGTCATCAACAGCGCGCTTTGGCTGCCTCCATATTGTCCGTTGCCAAGCACCCCCTGCGCCGAATCGCCCGGCCGCCAGAAGCTATACGCATATATCTGGATTGGGGGTATCGAGCGGCCCTTTTTCTGGGGGTCAGGTAAGTAGAATATGATAGCTTGGGATGATACATCGCGTGGAGCCTTGTCATCGAGAATCCAATCGCCCGCATTGCCCCAAATTGCGTCCAATTTACGGTTTGAACCAACTGCCATAGATTCAAGCGAACTTGGAACCGGTGCAAAAACGCGCGCTTTCGTCCGATTCGCGGCGCTATGGGTCTTTGCTGCCACATGACTAAGCGGTCGTCCCCGCCCAATATGGGTGACGGGTTGCGCAATTGCGCCAGCCGAAGCCTTGCGATGTGGAACGACTTGCCGATCCCCATAAGCGATGAGGGTGAAGCCCATCCGCGCCGTGACCCAGGTTGCGCATAATATGGCGACAAATCCGAAGGCCCGGCCTCGCATCAGCCGCTATGTGCCAGCTTATCGGGCATGAAGTGATGTGCTGTCTTGTCCCATGTCAGCGGCGCGCCCAAACAATGCCTTAGATAATTGGTGCAGGCCCGGCGCATAGCCATGATGGCAATGACGTTGCTGACGATGCTGCGGGGGACGGACAGCAGGGCCTCTGTCGGACCGTATAGTGCCGCCACAAACCCAGCGCGCATCCCAAGCCGCCAAAGCAAAAATGCCGAATTCAACGAGAGTAATAGGATCATGTCGGCACGCATTGCTGACGGTTGATATAGTCCCTGTGCTTGCGCAGCGGCCAAGATGGCGGTGAGCAGAAGGCAGATATAGCCAGCCATGACGACAATCGTGCCGAAAATTGATTTCCGGTCTTGGAACAACATCCATTTCTGCGCGATATTGCCCTCCCAACCGAGCCTGTCCCACCCCGCCAGCGCAATACCCGTCAGCCAACGGGTTTTCTGACGCACTGACGTTTGCAGCGTGTCGGGGAAACAGGCTCTGGTGCCGACCAACTTGCCTTGACTGTCCAATATCCGCGCCATGATCGCCCGCCCGCCGGCGGCACCCATGCGGATGCCGAGTTCATAATCTTCTGTCAGGCTGTGTGTATCAAAGGGCGTGCCGCCGTTTATCTGCGCAAGACGCCCCATGAGGTTGCGTTCAATGGCACATGCCACTCCGGCAAGCGGCAAGGGTGCACCCAATGTTTCGCGGACCACCATGTTTTTGCTATGCGCCTCTGCAAATTCGTCGCAATAATGGCCGCTAATCCATCGGGAGTTGGCGGTGCGCACCGGGATCACCGGCAATTGCACAGCGCCCGTGTTTGACACTAGACAGTCAAAAACGCGTAATTCGTCGGCGTGGACAGAATCCTCTGCATCATGCAGAACAACGGCCTTTGCTATATATCCGTCCGCAATTTCGTCTGCGAGCAGTGCGCGCCATAATCGGTTAAGACAATCGGCTTTTGTCGTGGGGCCATCATGTTCGACCTGGACAAGACGGATGTCGGCATTGGTCCGGGCTGCTGCAATAATCGCGGCTGCCGTGTGCGGATCGTTCGGATAGCAACCGACAAAGATCCGATACTGCCCCGCACGCGCAGCCCATTGGCGCGTGCAATTTTGAAGCATATCGCCAATGACCTCTGCCTCCCCCCAAGCGGGCACAAAAACGGCCAGCCGGTTATGGTCAACTGGGTCGGCAAGTTGGCTCACCTCGCGGGGTAACGCGTGCCGATAAAAGGTCAGCCGCCGATAGACAACGCGGGCGATCCAGATGATATCGACGCACAGATCATCTATAGCGCTAATCAAAATCCAAACGGCGCTGAACAGAAATAGCTCATGCTGCAATATTTCCAAAAAAGGAAAAATCCAATCGGTCAAAGACGTTGCACCCTTTTCGGTCGCAACAAAAGATGCGCCGAACTTCAAGCGAATTTATAGGATTTTAGGCGCGGCTCGGCTGGTCTAAGCCAAGCCGATATTGCAGGTCCTTATGAGTGCCGGCGACCATCACCAACAATATCGGAAT
>JAEMTM010000073.1:4515-9047 GCA_016462305.1 Sphingomonadaceae bacterium
TCTCTTGCAAGTTGCTATCCCGTTGCGCGACCGCAATCTTGCGGTGGGCATGCATAAAGCCTTTGCGCGCATCGACCATTTTTGTGAGGCCATTCGCTACGCCTTCAATGGCCGCCTGCGATTGCGCCAAGGATGCATCGGAATGGCGACAAGCGTCAATAACCGAATAGGTAAGGGTAGCCATGTCCGCCAGAGCCTTGTCAATCGCTAGATGTGTGGAGGTAATGTCCAATGCCAATTGCTTGGCTGTCTCGTGCTCGATATTTACCATGTCGATATTTCCTCATGTTAAAGGCATTTTCAGCCGGCGAGGAGACAGGCTATTGAAACAGTCGAAACGTTCCCGTTAAAACTACAACAACAAATGCCATCACCACCGTGCTGAAAAATGCCAAATTCAGCGCAAGAACCAGAATTTCCCTGCTGGATAATTCATGTCTTTCCCCCCCGATGGGCGGCACGGAAATGAACGAAAGTAATTTCGCAAAGCCCCGTCGCAACCCGTCGGAAAGAGCGTTTTGGGTAACGGCATGGTCGGTGGATTCAAGCATCGACGTTTCGTATACGAACGGTTGGTATATCGCGTTGCGTTCCATTGCGTCGAATATCTTGGCGGCGTCTATGCGACTGGCGGCATCTAGTTTGCGCCTCGCCGCATCAAGCCGTTGATCAACAGTGAATGGTGATATGCCCAATGTTCGGGCGATTTCCTTAGAAGTGTGATGCTGCCCCACCAAGCGCAGGCATGCCTTTTGACCCTCGGTCAGGTGCAGATGTGACTGTGCGCGCATCGAAATGTTTTTTTCGACAAAAGACTTTTTGGACATTAAGTCTGCCATGGCCCAGCCCCCCTTAACCAAGGTTGTAAACCAATGTAAGTTTCTAAGGCAAGGCAAATGCTCTATTTTACGCCGTTACTTGCCATCTTTTGGCCGATTCGCCATAGGCGATGGTGATGATCGGAACTATAAAACAACCCGCCAAAACTTCCGCTTTGCGGGCATTTTTGTCTGGCGAAGCCGCGGGCGGTGTTTTGTTAATGGCTGCCGCCGCATTGGCCATGATTATTGCCAATTCGCCAATCACTGAAAACTATAATGATTTTTTGATTTTGGTGGTCGGGCCGGAGTTGACGCCAAAGCTTGGCCCGATGACCATTCACCTTTGGATAAATGACGGTCTGATGGCGATTTTCTTCTTGCTCGTCGGGCTGGAGATTAAGCGCGAATTTGTTGACGGACATTTGTCGACTTGGGCCGACCGCACGCTTCCAATGGTTGCCGCTGCGGCGGGGATGATTGTTCCGGCGCTTGTCTATCTGGCTATTGCGGGAAGTGATTCTGCCTTGCATCGTGGCTGGGCCATACCGGCTGCTACAGATATTGCATTTGCCATTGGCGTGCTTGCGCTTTTGGGCAGTCGGGCGCCCGCTTCGCTGAAACTGTTCCTGACGACCGTTGCCATTGTTGACGACATAGGCGCGGTGGCGATCATAGCTTTATTCTATACGGCCGCGTTGAACATCCCCGCGCTGGCCGCTGCTGGCGGCATTTGGTTCGCGATGATGCTGCTGAACCGTTTTCGGGTAAATGCCCTTTGGCCATATCTCATCCTTGCGGCTTTGTTATGGTATGCGACATTATTATCCGGCGTGCACGCCACCATTGCGGGCGTAATGGCAGCATTCGCCATTCCCTTCCGCCGAACGCTGGCTGCACCTGACGCGGAAGATTCGGCACTCCACCGGCTTGAACACGCGCTGGTAAAGCCAGTTGCCTTTCTCATCGTCCCGATTTTCGGGTTCGCCAATGCGGGTGTTTCGTTGGCCGGCACCAGCTTTGCCGCGCTGGCTGCGCCGCTGCCTCTTGGTATCGCGACGGGCCTGTTTTTGGGCAAACAAATTGGAATTTTTACCAGTGTCTGGATCGCGGTTAAACTTGGCATTGCTGCGCGTCCGCAACATGCAAGCTGGCTGCAAGTATATGGCGTTGCGTTGCTATGCGGTATCGGCTTTACGATGAGCTTGTTTATCGGCGGCCTTGCGTTCACTGGTCCGGATCAGGCGGATGATGTCAAAATTGGGGTGCTGATGGGCTCTATCCTGTCGGCGATAATTGGGTATTTAATCCTGCGCTTTGCCGCGCCGCAAAAAATTATATCTGGAAACACCATATGAATCTTCGCTACATCATCCTTCCGCTCGCTTTGCTTGCGACGACTTGCGCCAATGTTGCGCCAGTGACCCCCGCAAATGTCGCTGCACCGGCGATGTCGATTGCTGCTATCTCCGATGCCTATATCCGGTTGACGCTTGAGGCAGGCACCCATGAAGCGGAATATGTCGATGCTTATTATGGCCCGCCCGCGCTGCAAGACGCGGCGAAGGCAAATCCGCGATCACTGGCACAATTGATCGCCGAAGCCCGCACGCTGACGGCGGCTATTGATGCAGCCTTGCCATCCTTACGCGCCGAATCGGACCGCCGCCGTGCGGTTGCGTTGCGCGGCATGTTGATTGCCGCCGACACACGGTTGCAGATGCTTCAGGGCCGCAAGTTTTCGTTCAATGATGAAGCACAAGGTCAGTTTGCGACGGTGCCGGACTTGAAACCTCTGGCACATTATGACGCCATATTGGCCAATCTTGAAACGCTGATTCCCGGCGATGGTCCGCTCGCCGCACGCGTCGATGCCTTTAATGAGCGTTATGTCATTCCCAAAGACCGGTTGCAGCCGGTGTTTGATGCCGCAATCGCCGAATGTAAGCGCCGCACAATGCAATATATCCCTTTGCCAGCGGGCGAGACGTTCGTGATGGAATTTGTCACGGGCAAGCCTTGGTCAGGCTATAATTATTATAAGGGCAATTATAAAAGCCTGATCCAGATCAACACCGACCTGCCGATTCGCATCAGCCGCGCGGTCGATCTGGGCTGTCACGAAGGCTATCCGGGTCACCATGTTCTCAACCTGATGGTCGAAGAACAAATGGCGCGCAAAAATGGGTGGAAAGAATATGAAGTTAATCCGCTCTATAGCCCGACCAGCGTTTTATCCGAAGGCAGCGCCAATTATGGCATTGATCTCGCATTCCCTGCGGCGGAGCGCTTGGCATTTGAACGCGATATTCTATATCCCATCGCTGGCCTCGATCCCAAATCTGCGCAAGCCTTTTGGGAAATGCAGCAAATGACCGAAGCGCTATCGGGTGCGCGTCTGACTATTGCGAAAATGTATCTCGATGGTGCGGTAACACGTGCGCAGGCGCTCGAATTAACGCAGACATATCTGTTGCTCTCGCCCGCGCGCGCGGAACAATCGGTGAAGTTCACCGACCATTATCGCAGCTATGTGATCAACTATGGTTGGGGCAAGGATTTGGTCCGCGATTATATCGAACGCGGAAATCCCGACGCAGCGGAACGGTGGCGCAGGATGGAGAAAATATTGAGCGAGCCCACCGTGCCAGCGGACTTGCTGCCTTAGCCGAGATGTTCGCGGAACCAGGCAGTGAGCTCGCCTTCGGTTAGTTCTCCGGCGGCGAGGGCAACAATTGCGACAACGAGTTCTGCGTCCGTTGCCAATAGCAGGCCGCCGTTCAGCATAAGAAAAGTTTCGCTCACCACGGCCGCCGTGCGCTTGTTTCCGTCCACAAATGGTTGGTTATGCTTTATGCCATAGGCATAGCTAGCCGCCAATTCACTGATGTCAGGTTCGCCGTAAAGCGCGAGATTTTGCGGGCGTGCCATGGCGCTTTCGAGCAATCCCGATTCGCGAATTCCTTCACCGCCACCATGTTCGGCAATTTGCTCCGCATGCGCGGCAATCGCAACGTCGAGCGTTACCCAAATCCAAGCCTGTGTCATACGCAGTTCTTACTTAGCGAGTTCGCGCAGCGCACGCTTTCGCTGCGCCATCACTTCGCGGGCAATTTGCATTTGCGCGTTGAAGTCCGCGTCAAAAGGTTTTAGCTCAAGACCGCTATCGGTAACGAGCTTTGTCAAAACATCGCCAACCTTTGCTTGCATCCGGTCAAGATCGCGTTTTGGCAGAATGATAGCGGCGCTGTTGCCGACTCTGATGATTTTTACAGTTTCGTTTATACGAAAGTTATAACACAATCTGGCTTATGCTGACAAGACCGCCACACGCACGCCCACGGATTGGGGAATCATGTTGGCGGTGCCGAAGATCGTCATGAAGCCGATATCGGTTGCATCGCGGTTTACGGCGAGGCGGGCAGGCACGTCTGCGGCGCGGGAGAAGGCGAAGGTGCAGGGAGAACGCTTAACCTGCCATTGCCGCAGGGGACCGAGATGGACGCTTTCCGCGATGCGCAAGGCAAAGCGCTTGAGGCAATTGCCAACTGCGCGCCCGGCCTGTTGATCGTTAGCTTTGGTGCAGATACCTTTGCAGGTGATCCAATCGCCAATTTTGCACTGCAAACACCGGATGATGCGGCGCTGGCCAGCGACATTGCCGCCACCGGATTGCCTACGGTTGTACTGACCGAAGGCGGCTATGCTGTCGAT
>JAEMTM010000222.1 GCA_016462305.1 Sphingomonadaceae bacterium
CGCCTGATTGAAATCGAAGAAGGCCGGAGGGGCGTATGCATGGTGCTGCGTCAGCGATCGGTAGGAACAAGGAAACGCCCATGTCTCTGTACGAGCATGTATTTTTGGCGCGTCAGGACCTTTCACAGGCCCAGGTTGATGCGCTGGCTGAAAACGCCACCAAGATTGTAGAAGACAATAAAGGCAAGGTCGTAAAGACCGAAACCTGGGGTCTTCGTACATTGACCTATAAAATTCAGAAAAACCGCAAAGCGCATTTTGTGATGCTCGACATTGATGCTTCGGGCGACACGATTGCCGAGCTTGAGCGTCAGACACGCATGAACGAAGATGTGATCCGGTACATGACCGTCCGCGTGGACAAGCATGAAGTCGGCCCGTCGGTCATGATGCGCAAGAGCGACCGTCCAGAGCGCAGCGAACGCGGTGAGCGTGGCGGCTTTGGTGGTGGCGACCGTGATCGCGGTGCCCCTCGTCCAGATCGTGGCGACCGTCCCGATCGTGGCGACCGTCCAGACCGCGCACCGCGCGCAGAGCAGGAGGCTTAAATCATGGCACGTCCGTTTTTCCGTCGCCGCAAGTCCTGCCCATTTCAGGGTAAGGACGCGCCGCAAATCGATTATAAAGATGTACGCCTGCTTCAGGGGTATATTTCAGAGCGCGGCAAGATTGTCCCATCGCGCATCACCGCCGTTTCGGCAAAGAAGCAGCGTGAGCTGGGCCAAGCGATCAAGCGCGCCCGTCACATCGGCCTTCTGCCGTATATCGTGAAGTAAGGAGCCGAAACATGGATATCATACTTCTCGAACGCGTTGAAAAGCTGGGTGCAATTGGTGACGTTGTCACCGTGAAGGACGGCTATGCCCGTAACTTCTTGCTGCCAAACAAAAAAGCGCTGCGTGCAAACGAAGCCAATCGCAAGGTTTTCGAAGCCAACCGCGCGAAAATCGAAAGCGATAACGCAAACCGCCGTGATGAAGCGCAAAAAGCATCGGGCAGTGTCGAAGGCAAGCAGATCGTTCTGATCCGTGCGGCTTCGCAAACTGGCCAGCTTTACGGTTCGGTCTCGGTCAAGGATATCGTTGACGGTCTGGTCGCCCAGGACGCCAAGGTTTCCAAGAACATGATCGTGCTTGAACGCCCAATCAAAACGCTTGGCGTATTTGGCGTCAAGGTTGTCCTGCACCCCGAAGTTACCGTCAATGTTCAGGTCAATGTGGCCCGTTCGGACGACGAAGCCGAGTTGCAGAAGGACGGCGTTAACGTTCTTGACCAGATGTTCGAAGCCGAACAGGCCGAGATCGCTGCTGAAGTCATTGAAGCGCAGGTTGAAGCCGAAGCTGCCTCTGACGCAGCCGATGCTGCCGAAGCGGCCGCCAACGCAAAGCGCCGCGAAGAGCAAGCTGCTGCCAAGGCTGCTGCGGAAACCGCCGGCCTTTCGGCTGAGGCAAGCGACGACGCATAAAGCGTGCGATTGCTGCATACAAAACGCCGCCTTGTTGCAAGACAGGGCGGCTTTTTTGTGCCTCCACTGCACGTCATCCTGAACTTGTTTTGGCGCTGCCAGCCTGCGGCTCCAGGATCACGCAATAGGGTCGCAATTAATCCCATGCTTTGTCATTCCCGCGCACGCGGGGAACGCAGTGACCGTAAGGTCAATCCATGGCCCTGACCACTCGAAAAAAAACTACAAGGGATATCCAATCAAGTTGGGGATGACACAGTGAGAGGTAGCGGAGAGACATTCACGCCTGTAAACCCACCCCATGACCGCACCCATCATCATCACCGCCGACATGGGCAAGGCCGATCAAGCCTGGGCAAATGGCCTACGCCGCGCGCATTTTCCCGCCGAGCGCAATTTCGTTGATGCGCATATCACCTTGTTCCACCATTTGCCGCCAAGCCATTTGCCAGAGATAAAATCGAGGCTTGCGGCGTTGGTTCAGGACTATCCAGCGCCTGTTGCGCATATCAGGGATGTTATGTTGCTGGGCAAAGGCGTAGCGTTCCGCGTGGATAGTCCTGAATTGCTTAGCCTGCGGGCGGCGTTGGCCGACAGTTTTCGCGGGCTGTTGATCCCGCAAGATCAGGCACAGCCCCGATTGCACATCACGGTCCAGAATAAGGTGGAGCCGCCCGTCGCAAAGGCACTCCACGCGCATCTGTTGGACAGCTTCCGTCCGCGTCCGCTGGCCATTTCGGGCCTATCCGCGCATTATTATCGCGGCGGGCCGTGGGAGCATATTGGCAGATGGTCATTTCGCGGCTGACAATGCTTGACCCGCTTACCCCCCACGCTTATAGCGCCGCGTGCTTCCCCGCAAACGCCGGGATTCACGCTTGGATGGCGAAGTAGCTCAGCTGGTTAGAGCGGTGGAATCATAATCCATAGGTCGGGGGTTCAAGTCCCTCCTTCGCTACCATATTTCTTGTG
>JAEMTM010000074.1:0-5664 GCA_016462305.1 Sphingomonadaceae bacterium
CGTGCGTTTGGGGCAGGTTCCCCAGCATCAGGCGAGCCTATGGAACCGCTATGACTTTAACGATCGATTTGCAGTCGGCCTTGGGATCATTCACCAATCAAGCCAGTTTGCCGCAATCCGGACGGCCCCCAACACAACAAAGCTGCCGGCTTTCACGCGTGTTGATGCGGCGTTTTATTATGACCTGAGCGATGCATTACAATTGCAGTTGAATGTCGAAAACCTGTTCAACACCGATTATTATTCGGATGCGCATAACAATAACAATATATCGACCGGTGCGCCCATCAATGGCCGCTTCACCATAAGGGCGAAGTTTTAAGCCGAAGTTGCAGCGGCGGCATGTGCCTTGGCATTCTGGACATAATGCGCCACGCCAAGCCGCATCCCCATGACGGCGGCATCGTCAAGATCACGGACAAAGCGGGCAGGCGACCCTGCCCATAGCTGCCGTGTCTCTATCCGTTTGCCTTGGGTCAGCATCGCGCCTGCGGCGAGCATAGCGTCGCTTTCAATCACTGCGCCGTTCATCACGGTCGCAGAAAGGCCAACAAATGCGCGATCATGCAAGATGCAACCGTGCAGCATGACATTATGTCCAACGAGCACATCGTCACCAATGATGGTGGGAAACCCGTCCTCAACCCCCGGCATCGGGCCATCGCAATGGACGATGCTGCCGTCCTGAATATTCGTTCGGGCACCGATGACGACGCGGTTCACTTCGGCGCGGATGACGCAATTATACCAGATGCTTGCGTCTGCGCCGATGGTGACATCTCCAATGATCCGGCAACCCGGCGCAATGAATGCGGTTTCGTGGATTATCGGTGTTTTACCGTTCAGCGTGATAATGCTGATGTCGTGGCGGGTGTATGTCATTGGCGTTTCCATAGATGCTTATGCGGGGGTAGGTGGATTTAAGTGGTCCTGACCCTAAGCAACCGCGCCGCCAATGCCGCATGATAGGTCAATATCCCTGAACATCCTGCCCGTTTGAACGCCATCAGCGTTTCCAGCACCAGCGCATCACGGTCGCCTGCACCTGCGGCGGCGGCGGCCTCAATCATCGCATATTCGCCCGACACCTGATAGGCGAACACAGGCACGTCAAAGCGGTCACGCACCCGGCGGACAATGTCGAGATAGGGCAGGCCAGGCTTCACCATGACGCTGTCTGCGCCTTCGGCAATGTCCATGGCCACTTCGCGCATGGCTTCGTCGGTGTTGGCCGGGTCCATTTGGTAACATTTCTTGTCACCTTTTAGCAGGCCGCGTGAGCCGACCGCATCGCGGAACGGCCCGTAAAAGGCGCTCGCATATTTGGCGGCATAAGACATGATCTGGACATTATGATGCCCGTTCATTTCCAGTGCTTTGCGAATAGCACCGACGCGGCCATCCATCATATCGCTCGGCGCGATGATGTCCGCGCCCGCATTGGCTTGGTTGATAGCCTGATCGACGAGCACGGCGACGGTGTCATCATTGACGACATAGCCGTCATCATCGATCAGCCCGTCTTGCCCATGGCTGGTATAAGGGTCGAGCGCGACATCGGTTAAAACGCCAATCCGGTCGCCATGTGCTTGTTTGACCGCACGGATGGCGCGGCACATGAGGTTATCGGGATTAAACGCTTCCGCGCCATCTTCGGTGCGGCGGTCAGCCTGCGTGTTCGGGAACAAGGCGATGCAGGGTATGCCGAGTTCAATGGCTTCGGCGGCGCGCATCACAATCTGGTCAACGGACCATCGCGATACGCCGGGTAAGGTCGCAATTGGTTCCTCAATGCCTTCGCCTTCGGTTACGAACAAGGGCCAGATGAGATCGGCAGGGGAAAGCATATTTTCGCGCACCATCGCGCGGCTCCAGCCCGTTACACGGGTGCGGCGCAGGCGGCTGTTTGGGAAAGAAGATATATCGCTCATCCAAAACACTTAGCGGCGATACGCTCTTTCCTCAACGCCTTATCCGCCGGAGGGTATCTGGCCGTCGCGAAGTGTCAGCCGGTCAATTTCCCGCTTTGGCGCTTCGTCTTTTTTGGTCGCCGTCTGCAATGGCGCAAGCGCCGCGCCGGGCTTGACGGACTTCATGCTTTGAAGCCTGCCCTTAAAACGGGTGAGGTCACTCCCGGACAGTTGCGCGCGCTGGGTGAACTTCACGGACATTGGGTTTATCGCACGTCCGTTGCGATAAAGCTCATAATGCAAATGTGGTCCTGTCGACAGGCCCGTGGAGCCGACATAGCCAATAATTTGCCCCCGCCGGACTCTGCTACCGGGGCGCGCTGCTATCCGGCTCATATGGCCATAGCCACTCGCAAGACCGCCGCTGTGCTTCAGCCGCACAAAATTGCCATAGCCGCCATTGCGTCCAGCAAAAGCCACCACGCCGTCGGCCACCGCAAAAATGGGCTGCCCATAAGCTGCCTTGAAATCGAGGCCAGCATGCATCCGCTTATAGCCCAAAATCGGGTGCCGTCTGGGTCCAAAACCCGAGTTTACGGGGCCATTCACTGGGCGGCTGAGGGTGCCTTTCGATTCGCCGACGCCCGATGCCTCAAACCATTGGGTGTTGCCTGCAACCGTCCATTTCAGCATCTGGATATTGGATTTTCCATCGCGATCCACGCCAGCATATAGCAAGTCGCCCACTTTGACTTCGCCGGTTTCAGCGCGCTTGTAATCGATGATGATGTCAAATTGGTCAGTCGGCCGGATGTTTGATAAGGATGTGCGTCCGGAAATGACTTTCAGATAATCCTGAATAGCACGCGCCGGTGCACCAGCGGCCCGCGCCGAACGGTAGATGCCCTCGCTACCCACTGCCCCGCGAATACGCAGCGGCATATTGTCGACGTTTATGGGTTTTTTGCGCAATCTTAAACTGCCGCCTTCACGATTGATTTCGAGATTGAGGTCAAATCGTGCGCGAAAGGCCACCGATTCAAGCGGTCTCGGCTGATTTTTCGACAGTCGCGTCCCAAGGACAATGTCAATGGGGGTGCCAGGTTCAATTTCCGACAATGCCGTTACGCCCGATACCATGTTCACGACATTAGCTGCCTCACTGCCGCCAACGCCCGAACGTTGGAGCACGCGGGCAAAGCTGTCGCCGCGTCCCAAAGATGCCGTGAGCGCGATGCGCGGGCGTTCCGGGCTGTCGGCCAGCGCAACAACGGCGTCGGTGGCGGCCATGCGCTTGCCGCTGTCGCTGCCATAACCGATTGGCATAATCATTTGTGTGCGCGCCTCTTCAAACTCTGCCGCATTGGGCATTGCAGGCTGCACGCCGTAAATCGGTCCGTAATCCGGCAGAAGTGCAAGCGCAGCGACGCTTAAAGCGGTTAAGGTGCCAAGCCCACGGAACCAGCGAAGCGATCCGATATCTTCGCCAAGGTCCGGCACAAAATCGAGTTCGGCCAAGCGGCGAAGCCAACTAACGCCAGACGCACGGGGTTCGGATTTTTGACGCATCGACATGGTCATGGCATGGGGCAACGACACATCCATGTCCCAGCCGTGCCCAGCAAGCCGTGCTTCTTTGCCGTCAAACATAAGGCGTATAATCCACGACCATATTCCTATCCCCACGGACTTTCCTGCATCCTGTCCTGTGGCGTGTTATGGTTAAAGTCAAATTAGCAGCAACCTTGCCTTTGTCGAACTGCGGCAAACGGTGCAAATTCGCGGACAAAAGCTGGAACTTTCGCCCATGCGCACAAATCGAAATTTATCAGCTTCATAAAGTAGGACGCAATGCTATGGCTGAGGTTGGTAAAAGGAGAGGAATATGAACGGCGAACGGGTTGAATTTTTTTACGATCTTTCAAGTCCGTGGACTTATATTGCGTTCCACAATCTTGATGCCCTCATCGCACGCACTGGCCTGTCTGTCCGCTTGCGTCCCATATTGGTCGGCGGCGTTTTCAATGCCGTCAACCCGTCTGTATATGCCGCACGAGAAGCGGCCGATAACCCCAAATTTAAGCATAATTGGCGGGTTATGCGCGATTGGGCAAAGCTGGCGGGCGTGGAAATCAATTTCCCCAGCATCTATCATCCGGCAAAAAGCATCCATGCGATGCGTATGGCAACTGCGCTCGCAGGGGATCAGGTGGCGCTAAAGACGTTCAGTAAGGCCGCCTTTGAAAGCTATTTTGGTGCGCAGGAAAATCTTGACGACCCCGATATGTTGGTCGCGGTGGCGAATAAAGCGGGTCTTGACGGAGAGGCCATGCGGATGGCGTCACAGACCGATGCGGTAAAGGCCCAGTTGCGCGCCAACACCGACGAGGTCATAGTGCGCGGTGGCTATGGTTCGCCGACCATATTTGTTGACACCGACAAGATGTATTTTGGTAATGATCAATTGCCGCTGGTTGAGGCTGCTTTCCTTGGAAAAATATGATGAGGAAGGCAAAAAAACTTGGCGCGGCGTGTGTATTGGCAATATTGGCGCTTGGCGGGTGTCATTTCGTGGAACCGAAAGATAAGGTTATGGATCAGCATCCGGTTTTCTATTTTGAAATTCCAGTGACGGATATGGACCGCGCGGTTGCTTTTTACGAAGAGCTCATGGGGTTGAAATTGGATCGTCAGATCGTCGACGGCTATGAAATGGCGTTGTTCCCTTTCGCCGAGGGTGCGCCGGGGGCAACCGGGGCGCTGGCCAAGGGCGATGTATATAGGCCTTCCAAAGATGGCGCGATTATCTATTTTCAGGTGCGTGACATCAAATCGACGGTCGAAAAGGCCCAAAAGCTGGGTAGACCCATATTATACCCGGTAAAGGATATAGGCGATGGTGGCTTCGTCGCAGAGATAGAGGATACAGAGGGCAATCGGCTTGCCCTTAATCAACCCCGATTGGATAAAGAATGAACGACCGCGTATCCATTTCCATCGACAATCATGTCGCCGACGTCCGCCTGACGCGGGCGGACAAGATGAACGCGCTTGACCCGGCGATGTTTCAGGGGATCATCGCGGCCGGCGAAGAGCTGGCGTCCACGAAAGGCATCCGTGCGGTGGTATTGTCGGGCGAAGGACGCAGTTTCTGCGCAGGCCTTGACATGGCCAGCATGGCAAGCGGCGGCGCAAGCGCGAGCGGCGGGATGGGCAGCCTGACCGACCGGACGCATGGCAACGCCAACACATTCCAACAGGTTGCCATGCTGTGGCGCAAATTGCCGATGCCAGTGATCGCGGCGGTGCATGGTGTGTGTTTCGGCGGCGGGTTGCAAATTGCGAGCGGCGCAGACATCCGCGTGGTTGCGCCGGATGCGCGGATGGCCGTGATGGAAATGAAATGGGGCCTTATCCCCGACATGGGCGGCTATGCCCTGTGGCGCGGGTTGGTGCGTGAAGATAATTTGCGCGAACTGACCTACACCAACCGTGCGTTTTCAGGGGCCGAGGCGCTAAATCTTGGCTTTGCGACCTTATTAGACGAAAACCCATTTGCCCGCGCAATGGCCATTGCCCGCGAAATTGCCGACCGCAACCCAGAGGCGATGCGCGAGGCAAAGGCATTGTTCAACGAATATGCCGATATGGACGAAGACGCGATATTGATGGCCGAAAGCGTCCGCCAAGCCCGCGTCATCCGCAAACCCAACCAGATTGAAGCGGTGATGGCCGGAATGCAAAAGCGGGCGGC
>JAEMTM010000074.1:5764-9033 GCA_016462305.1 Sphingomonadaceae bacterium
TCCGCAAACCCAACCAGATTGAAGCGGTGATGGCCGGAATGCAAAAGCGGGCGGCTGTGTTTGCCGATTAAGCGGACTTAGGTCCTGACCCTAACGTGTAACCGTTCAAACTCCGCACGCAATTCTTGTGGCAAGGGGGTCGGGCCGTTGGCGTCGGTTAGCACGATGGTCGTGATGCAGGTCGCCTTGCATTCGCCGCCTTGAAACGCAGCAGAGGCGATGTCCCAACTGCTGTTGCCGATCCGCAATATGCCGCTAGCAATCTCCACATGTTCGGGAAAATGCGCCTCGGCAATATACGCAAGCGCGACGCTGACGATCAGCCAGCGTTGCCCCGGCGCGCGGCGTTCGACCGCGATGGCGTGATTGAACATACCACGGCCATGTTCGAACAACCCCGCCATTGAGACATTGTTGATATGGCCCAACAGGTCCAGATCGGCAAAGCGCGTTTCGGCGCGGTGGTTGAAGGGATAGCTTGTAGGGTCAAGCTGCCAGCTTTGCGGTTTGGGCATAGGTGTTTTGTTATCCAATATCGTCATCCTGAACTTGTTTCAGGATAACAGGCGACGGCGGTGCATTATGCTGAAACAAGTTCAGCATGACGATGTTCTTGTTGTCTAAAGACCCCGACCAATCAGTTCTTTCATGATCTCGTTCGTGCCGCCGAAAATCCGCGTGACGCGGGCGGCGCGCCACATGCGGGCGATGGGATATTCGTTCATATATCCCGCGCCGCCATGTAATTGCAGACAGGCATCGACCACGTCCCATTGCAAGTCGGTGTGCCACAATTTGGCGGCAGCGCCTTCTTCGGCGGTCAGTTCTTTTTTGTAATGGCGGTTCAATGCCCAATCGAGATGCGCCCAGCCAACCTGCAACTTGGATTTGATGTCCGCCAGCACGAAACGGGTGTTCTGAAAGTCGAGCAATGGCTTGCCGAAAACGATGCGGTCACGGCAAAAGGCGACGGTCTCGTCAAATGCCTTTTGCGTGCTCGCCATCGATGACACGGCGATGGAAAGGCGCTCTTGCGGCAGTTCGCTCATCAGATAGATGAAGCCCTTGCCCTCTTCGCCCAAGCAATTGGTCATGGGGACGCGAACATCTTCGAAGAATAATTCGGACGTGTCGGCTTCGTCCATGCCGATTTTGTCGAGGTTGCGCCCGCGTTTGAAACCTTCACGATCGGCTTCGACGAGGACAATCGACATGCCCTTATAGGCGGGCTGAATTTCGGTGTCGGTTTTAACGCAGACCAAGATCAGGTCCGCATTCTGGCCATTGGTGATGTAGGTTTTGCTGCCATTGATGACATAATGATTGCCATCCTTCTTGGCAGTGGTCTTCATGCTTTGCAGGTCGCTTCCGGTGCCAGGCTCGGTCATGGCGATGGCGGTGATAACCTCGCCCGAAATCATCTTGGGCAGCCAATGCTTCTTCTGCTCTTCGCTGCCATAGCTGGTGATGTAATTGACAACGATGTCAGACTGTAATGAAAAGCCAGTGGCGACGCCGCCATAATAAGCCGATTCCTCGTCAACAATGGCGTTATAGCCAAAGTCGAGGCCAAGGCCGCCATATTCCACGGGCACAGTGGGGCAGAGCATGCCGACTTCGCCCGCCTTGGGCCAGATGGATTTGGGGACAATGCCGTCTTCCTGCCACTGCTTTGCGTGGGGCGCGACTTCCTTTTGCAGGAATAGGCGGACCGACTGGCGGAACGCCTCATGATCTTCATTATAGGCGGTGCGTGGAATGCTATCGAGTGACATTGAAAAATCCCCTGCAAAAATGTCCTATGGTTTCTGTCTGCATCAATGGCAGCAAGTTGACGCGGGCGTCAAGCCGAATTTAATCGGTTGATTAAACCGGCTCGCCCGCGTCGCGTGCGCGCTCGACTATCGTACGTTCTGCCTTGGGCACAGTGCGATAGGCAGCGATCAACAAGGCCAAGGCAACAGGTGCAACAGCGATGAGCGACAGGATGCCAACGCGCAAATCGCCGATCAGCTTGCCATCGACCATATTTCCCGCAAGGTCGGAAATCTGCCCGACCATATAAGGTCCGAACGACAAGCCGACGAGCGTGGTGCCAAGGAAAAACGCCGCCGTTGCCGTGCCGCGCATGCGGGGCAATACAAGATCTTGCGTTGTGGCTGCTGCCGCGCCGAGTGCTGTTGCACCAAGCATCCCTGCGAGGAAGTTCATGACGTAGAATAAGGTCGCGTTATCGGTGGTGTAACCAATGCCGATTGGAAGGATTGGTCCCAATACGCCCAAGATAACGACCAGGATGCGGCCTGCGGGATTCTTGGTGCGCAAGAAATCAGCGACGCGGCCGCCGATGATGACGCCCAAAAAGCCGCTGACCGCGCCATTTGCGCCCAGAATGAAAGCGAATTCCTTCTTTGGCAGGCCAAGGATTGTTTCAGCATAAGGCGCGGACCAGAATGCAAGTGCATAGGCCGCCAGCGCGACAAGGCCATAGCCGACAGTTGTGCAGATAAAGGCAGGTGTGCCCCAAATCAGGCGGAAGGTCGCAGGGTCCTTTGCGCGAAGCGTCGATGCCCATGAGAAGACCGCATAATAACCAAAACTAACGGCGGACCATTGCGGCAAGGAATCCTTGTCAGGTGTTGCAGGATTATCTGTGAATTGGATCATGATGTAGGCGAATGTCGCAAATGCTGCCCCAGTCGCAACATTGATTGCCAGTGCCGCAGGCCCACGCTTCAATGCCCCCCACAACGTAAAGGGCGGGACAATCATCGAAAGATCGTTTGCAAATGCCCGGAACGGCGCGGGGTGCGCGGGTGTAACGAGGCCATCCATCGCACCGCGAACCGGTTCCCGCAATGTTGCGACCCACAAGCCAACGAGTATACCCGGAATACCGACGGCGACAAAAGCTGCATGCCAACCGACCAAACCTAATGGTCCGCCGCCGGGATATATTTTGTCCCAAACCGCGACGATGGTCGCCCCAAGAAACAGCGAAACACCGCCGCCGATATACAGCCCCGACGAATAAATCGCGAGCGCGGTCGCGCGCTGCCTTTTGGGGAAATAATCGGAAATCAGCGAATAAGCCGTCGGACTTGCCGTCGCTTCGCCAACGCCAACGCCCATACGCGCTATCGTCAACTCTGCTTGGTTGCGGGCAAAGCCCGACAAGGCCGTCATGATCGACCATAAGGCAAGACCGATAGACAGCAGTTTCACCCGGCTCCAATTATCCGCAAGTCGCCCCAAGGGAATGCCGAACA
>JAEMTM010000075.1 GCA_016462305.1 Sphingomonadaceae bacterium
TGATGGCAAACGCAAATCTGTTGGCGATACTTGTGGCCGCCGCGACGGGCTTTTTGATTGGTGGCTTATGGTATGGGCCATTGTTCGGTAAAGCGTGGATGGCGGAGCATGGATTTACCGAGGAGCAACTGCGCGGTGGCAATATGCTGAAAATCTATGGCCTGACCTTTGCCTTTTCGGTGCTATCGGCCGTGTTTCTTGGCCATTTACTGGCATTTTTTGATACCAACGCACGTTCGACGCTTATGATCTCTGTCGGCATTTCGCTTGGCTATATCATCCCCGCCATTGGCACCAATTATCTGTTTTCGCGTAAATCAGGCCGGTTGTTCGCGATTGATGCAGGATATTGGCTCGTGTTCTACGCGGCGATGGGATTGGTTTTTCTGTTACTTGGGCATTAGAGTGAGTATCTAACCACCATATCTTTGCTGCAACGTCGCTAGGGATTCATGGTGCGTCAGGTCAAGTTGCAGGGGGGTCACGGCAATATAACCGTCTTCTATGACCTCAAGGTCGGTGTCATGGCCCGGCGTGTGCAACATGCCATGCAGGCCAAACCAATAATAATCATATCCGCGCGGATCAGTACCTTTGACAATTGACCCACGACTATAGTCGTGAAAACCCTGACGTGCGACTTTGATACCCTTCACGTCTTGCGGCAGCAGGGGCGGAAAGTTGATGTTGGTCAATGTACGCGGCGTAGCTGGCATATCGAGCAACGGACGAAGGACGCGCTCGCCCCATGCTTCCGCCGCCGAAAAGGGGACCGCGTCGGCCATGCCTTCTTTGCTATAGACTTGGCTCAGTGCGATAGAACGAATGCCCGCCAACGCCCCTTCCATCGCGGCAGACACCGTGCCGGAATAGGTAATGTCATCCCCCAAATTGGCACCACGGTTCACGCCGGACAGGATCAGGTCAGGCTTTGCATCCTTCATTATCACGCCAATGCCCAGCATTACGGAGTCCGTAGGCGTGCCTGCAACCGAATAATGCTTATCCCCATGCTGGCGAATGCGCACAGGCTTGGTCAAGGTAAGCGAATGACCAGCGCCCGAGTTTTCCTCCGCAGGCGCGACGATCCATATATCATCGCTAATATTGCGGGCAATCGCCTCCAACACCTTAAGGCCTGGCGCATTCACACCATCATCATTGGTCAACAATATACGCATCAGGCGGTCGCCTCTAACTTTGTAAGCCCGCCCATATAGGGCAGCAAAGCCGCCGGAACGGAGACGCTACCATCGGCCTGCTGATGATTTTCAAGCACCGCAACAAGTGTGCGGCCAACCGCAAGGCCAGACCCGTTCAGAGTGTGGACAAAGACATTGCCCTTGCCTTCGGCTGGACGGTAACGGCTGTTCATCCGCCGTGCCTGCCAGTCACCGCAATTCGAGCAGCTGGAGATTTCGCGGTATAGCCCTTGGCCCGGCAACCAGACCTCAAGATCATAGGTCCGCTGTGCGCTTGCACCCATATCACCTGTACACAACAGCATCTTTCGATAGGGCAATTCAAGCGCTTGCAATATGCCTTCGGCGCTTTGCACCATGCGTTCATGCTCTGCCGCGCTGTCTTCGGGCCGGACGATGGAAACCAGCTCCACCTTTTCAAACTGGTGCTGGCGAATGAGGCCCTTGGTATCGCGGCCGGCCGCGCCTGCTTCGGAGCGGAAACATGGGGTCAGCGCCGTCAGCCGGATCGGCAGGGCGCTTTCGTCCAAAATCTGCTCCCGCACGCTGTTGGTCAACGACACTTCAGCAGTGGGAATCAGCCAGCGGCCATCGGTTGTTTGAAAATTGTCTTCGGCAAATTTAGGAAGCTGCCCGGTTCCAAACAAAGATTCCTGTCGCACCAAATAAGGCGTAGCGCACTCGGTATAGCCGCGCTGCGCAGTCTGATGGTCGAGCATGAATTGGCCAAGCGCACGGTTCAAGCGCGCCATCTGCCCCCGCATGAAGGTGAACCGTGCGCCCGAAATGGCAACACCGGTTTCAAAGTCGAGGCCAAGGGCGGGTCCAATATCCGCATGGTCGCGGGGCTCGAAATCAAACTCTCGTGGTTCGCCCCAGCGGGCAATTTCGACATTCTCGGTCTCATCTGCGCCATCGGGGGTGTCCGCCGCTGGCAAATTCGGTAAGCCCGCAAGCAAGGCGTCGAGTTCCAGGCCCGCCGCACGTTCGCGCTCTTCCAACTGCGGCAATACATCTTTCAACTGGGCAACTTCGGCCTTTAACGCCTCCGCCGTTGCGGTATCGCCCTTGCCCATGGCTGCGCCGATGGCTTTTGACGCATCGTTGCGGCGGGCCTGCGCATTTTGCATCTCAGTCAAGATTGCCCGCCGGTTTTCGTCCAAAGCAAGGATGGACGCGGCAACGGGTTCAGCGCCCCGGCGCATCAATGCAGCATCAAAGTCTTTTGGATTTTCACGGATATATTTTAGGTCATGCATGACGGCAGGCTATGCCCCGCGCGTGGCGGTTTCGCAATGAAAAAGGGCGACGGAAAGTCGGCGGCGTTTGCGCGGCACTTACACAATCTGGCTTGCCATCGCTTTCTTAGAGTCTTTCCGCAATTGACCGCAAAATTGCCCATGCATAAAACGCAAATCAGCCCGCGTTTGGGCACATTCGACGGCTTTTGTCCAATTGAAGACAGCATGTAACATTTGGCTTGTGCCACATTTGGCCCGAGTCTATAGCGCCGCCAAGAGTGGATTAGACGCAGGCTTCTTCGTTCTGGAGGGGCTGCCCCGCGGGTGGAGAATTACGATGGGCGGGAGCGCCAAGCCTCAAGATACGACCAACGAAACAAGCGCCACTGACTTTGGCCTCGACGATTCATATGTACCTGGCGACGGCGAGCCATTTATGAATGATCGGCAATTAAGATATTTTGAAAAGCAGCTCGTTGACTGGAAGAATAGCATCTTGGCGGAGGCCCAAGGAACGCTGAACCAGCTTCAGGATGGCCCCATGCGTGAGCCAGATCTTAACGACCGCGCTTCGAGCGAAACCGATTGGGGTATCGAACTTCGTACCCGCGACCGCCAACGTAAACTTATCGCCAAAATCGAGGCCGCGTTGCGCCGCATCACTGAGGGCGAATATGGTTACTGCCAAGTAACTGGCGAGCCTATTTCGCTCGCACGCCTGCGCGCTCGACCGATTGCAACCATGACACTCGAAGCGCAGGAGCGCCACGAACGGCAAGAACGCGTTTCACGCGACGACTGATCCTTCTGCTGAGGAACGTAAGAGTAAATCCCCGGCAAAATGCGCCGAGCCTCATCACCTAATCAGTCGTCGAGGCAGTAAATGTCGACAGGCACGACAATTTTGTCAAGCACGCGGCCAACCGGATAGGCCGATTTTCCACCCTGTTCTATGGCCATTTCAAGCACTTCGCGCTTTTCGGCGCCGTTGATCACCAAAATCGCGGTCCGCGCCGCGCCAATGGCTGCACCTGTTAATGTCACCCGATTGACGGGCGCTTCGGGTGGTAACGGATCGGGCGCAACGCCCACAGCGCGCACATCTTTGCCGCCGTCCATCGCCGATTCCAAATCAGGACCGGGGAAGATTGATGCGGTATGACCATCGGTGCCCATGCCGAGCCAGACCAAATCCGGCGGCCAATGGAGGTCCGCCAACCGTGCATTCGCCGCGCTGCCCGCCAGTTTATGGTCGGCGGCATCACTTGCGATTGGCAACACCCGCGCACCCTTTGGAATGAAGATTTTGGCAATCATCGCCACATTGGACAAGGGGTTGTCCACAGGCACCAATCGGTCATCGGTTGGGATAATCGTAACATTTTTCCAACGAATATTGGCTTGGGCCAGCTTTTCCAAAATCGGTTTGGGCGTTGATCCGCCGGGGAATGCGACCAGCGCCTGACCACGGGCGTCCAACGCGCTTTCGATGATGAAGCTGACGTCGCCGACCACGGCATCAATCAGGTCTTCCGCAGCGTCAAAATCCCACCATTCGATTTCTTCGGCCATATGCCTTGCGTCTCCGTTAGTTCCGTAATGCCGATGCGGCACGCGCTGCCGATTCTATCGCGGCAACATCTGGAACGCCTTTACCAACAAGCCAGCTACCGCCAACACATAAAATTTCCGGTACCGCCAACCAATCTGCCGCTGTGTCCTGTTTTATACCACCTGTTGGGCAAAATCGGCACTGGCCGAATGGGCCAATGAGCGCCTTGAGCGCGGGAAGGCCACCAATGGCCTCCGCCGGGAAGAATTTGAAATGCGTCAGTCCCAAATCTAGCCCGCGCATGATGTCGCTGGCGCTGGCGATGCCGGGCAAGAACGGTATGCCTTTGGCAATAGCTGCCTTACCCAAATTATTGGTCAGGCCCGGCGATACAATGAACTCAGCGCCAGCGGCGATCGCGCATTCGAGACCGGGCACATCGATAATAGTGCCAGCGCCAACAATCGCGCCGGGCACCTTCTTCATCTCGGCAATCGCGTCCAAGGCCGCAGCGGTGCGCAAGGTGACCTCAAGCACGCAAAGCCCTCCTGCAACGAGCGCCTGCGCTATGCCACGCGCATGCGCGGCATCCTCAATAACCAGCACCGGAATGACGGGCGCGGTGCGCATGATTTTTTCTATTGCGACCATCTGGTGTAAATCCTCAAACATATTGCTGGGCGTAGGCGGCCGCTGCGCCAAAAAGGCCGGGTTGGGGATGCGTCATCAGTTTTACCGGGATGGCGGACATCAGCCCTTCGAAGCGGCCCTTTGCGCGAAACCGTTCGGCAAAGCCCGAACGGATAAGGCTATCTTTGATCCGTAAGCCCAGCCCGCCCGCAATCACAACGCCAGCAAACCCTCCCTGCGCGAGCGTAATGTCGCCTGCCACACTGCCAAGCGATAGACAGAAGCGGTCAACCGCTGCGGCGGCAAGGCTGTCCTCGCCTGACATGCCCATTTGCCACAAGGTCTTGTCGTCATATTGCTGGACCGCACGCCCCTCAATCGCGGCAAGCGTTTCGTAGAGATCGATAAGGCCTGGTCCAGACACCACGCGTTCGATTGATACCCGGCGGTAACGTTTGCGCAACCGCGCCAATACAGCGTCCTCAATCGCATCGAGCGGGGCAAAATCGATATGCCCGCCTTCGGTCGCCTGCACATGATAGGCGCTGCCGCTGCGCCAGACATGCGCCACGCCAAGACCCGTTCCCGGCCCTATAATGCTCAACGTGCCTTCCGTGGCAAAGTCCTGATCCGGCCCCGTCAGATGCTGAAAATGCTCTGGCCCCGCCTGCGCAACTGCATGGCCCACCGCGCCGAAGTCATTGACGATGACAAAGCTGTCGATGTCCAATTTCTCGCACACCATCGAACGGCGGATGATCCACGGATTGTTGGTCAGCTTGATGACATCGGCGTCCACTAGCGCCGCAATCGCAATTGCCGCCACGCGGGGAAGTGGCGTGCCATTGCGCCGTTCAAATTCCTGCCAAGCCGTCTGGAAACTCGCATGTTCGGCGGTTTTCAGCGTCACCGCTTCGCCCAAGGCAAGCACGCGGCCGTCCATAACTTCGGCAATTGCGAAGCGGGCATGGGTTCCGCCAATATCGACAGCGACGATAGCCGTCATAGCCCAGCAATCGCCAACATGGCCGACCCGCCTTTCTCCGCCGCATCCGCGCCTGCCTGCATCAACGCGAACAGCTCACGCCCCGTGCCAATATGTCGTGCGGGCGTCGGTGCTGGCGCACGGGCCGCCCAAATATCTGCGTCGATCAGAACCGACAATGTTCCGCTATTCGCGCAGAGCCGAATGATATCACCGTCCTGAAGTTTGGCGATAGCTCCGCCGCGCGCCCCTTCCGGACTTACATGGATCGCGGCAGGCACTTTGCCCGACGCGCCGGACATGCGGCCATCGGTCACGAGCGCCACATTAAAGCCCTTATCCTGCAACACGCCCAAGGGCGGAGTCAGCTTGTGCAATTCGGGCATGCCATTGGCGACGGGCCCTTGGAAACGGATGACGACGATGACATCACGATCCAATTCGCCCGCCTTGAACGCCGCCAATGCGTCATTCTGGTCATGAAACACGCGGACGGGCGCTTCTATGGTCCAGCGGGCAGGATCGACTGCGCTGGTCTTAAATGTTGCACGGCCCAAATTGCCCGTCACCAAACGCATCCCGCCATCGGGGCTGAACGGTGCAGATGGTGGACGCAGCATAGTGTCATCGGCAGTGACTGCCGGCGCATCGCGCCAGACAAGCCGGTCATCCTCCAACATTGGTTCACGCCCATAATCGGCCAAATCATTGCCTGCGACCGTCATGATATCGCGGTGCAGCAGTCCAGCGTCGATCAGTTCGCGAATGACAAAGCCCATGCCGCCCGCCGCGTGGAAATGGTTCACATCACCCGATCCATTTGGATAGACCCGCGCAATCAGCGGCACAGCAGAGGACAGTTGGTCCAAATCTTCCCAATCGATAATGATCCCCGCCGCCCGCGCGATTGCCGGAATATGCAACGCATGGTTGGTTGAACCACCCGTTGCGAGCAAGCCAACACATGCGTTCACAATCGCCTTTTCATCCACGCAAAGGCCCAAGGGCCGATAATCATCGCCATCCCACCCAATCTTGCTCAGGCGATGGACGGCGGCACGGGTCAATTCGGTCCGCAATTTCGTGCCGGGGTTGATAAAGGCGGAACCGGGTATATGCAGCCCCATCACTTCCATCATCATCTGGTTTGAATTTGCGGTGCCGTAAAAGGTGCAGGTGCCCGCGCTATGATAAGACGCGGCCTCCGCCTCAAGCAATTCGGCGCGGCCCACTTTACCCTCGGCATAAAGCTGACGCACGCGTTGTTTTTCCTTGTTGGCAAGGCCCGACGGCATGGGTCCGGCTGGCACAAGGATGGTCGGCAAATGGCCGAAGCGCAAAGCGCCGATCAACAGGCCAGGCACAATCTTGTCGCAAATGCCAAGCATCGCGACGCTTTCGAACATGCCATGGCTCAGACCTACCGCCGTTGCCATCGCGATTACGTCGCGGCTGAACAACGACAGCTCCATCGAATCCTGCCCCTGCGTGACACCATCGCACATGGCAGGCGTTGATCCTGCAACTTGCGCGGTGGCACCAACCTCACGCGCGAAAATTTTCATCTGCTCTGGATAACGGCCATAAGGCTGATGCGCGGAGAGCATATCGTTATACGCGCTGATAATGCCGATATTCATCGCCTTGCCATCGCGGATCGACGCCTTGTCCTCGCCACTGGCGGCAAAGCCATGCGCAAGGTTACCGCAGCTTAAAACCGGGCGGTTTACACCAGCGTCGCGTTGCTTGGCGATCAGGTCGAGATAGGCCTGACGCCCCGGCTTGGAGCGTTCCATAATCCGCGCAGTGACGGCTTCGATAGTGACGTGCAATTTACGCATGCCAGCTCACTCCATCGCGTTCAGTCAGCGCAATCGCCGCATTCGGACCCCAGCTTCCCGCGCCATAGGCCTTCGGCTTAAGTGCCGTGGCGTTCCACAAGGCCCGTATGGCATCGATCCATGCCCATTGTGCCTCAACTTCATCCCGGCGGACAAATAGCGTCTGGTCGCCTTCTATGAGGTCGAGAAGCAGTCTTTCATACGCAATCCGCCTGCGCGATCCGGCAAAAGCTGCCGTCAGCGACAAATCCAGCGGCACTTCGCGCAAGGTAACCCCGCCCCGATCCAGTCCGGGTTCCTTTGCCATCACCAACAACCGCACAAATTCCTCCGGCTGCAAACGGATGATAAGCGTATTTGCCTCAAGTTTACCGCCACGGTCGCGGAATATATTGTGCGGCACAGGCTTGAATTGGATAACAATTTCGCTGCGCCGTTCGGGCAGGCGTTTGCCGGTGCGCAGGAAAAACGGAACACCTTGCCAGCGCCAATTGTCGACATACGCCTTTATCGCAACAAATGTTTCGGTGTCGGACGCTTTGCCCAGATCGCTTTCGTAGCTTTTGACCGCATCGCCTTGGACCGCACCTTCGGTATATTTACCGGTCACAACGTCGCCTTCGGCCACAGGACGGAGCGCGCGCAGAACCTTAACCTTTTCGTCACGAATGGCGGTGGCATCAAGGCTGGCGGGCGGTTCCATCGCGGTCAGTGCGAGCAATTGCAGCATATGGTTCTGCACCATGTCCCGCAGCGCGCCCATATCATCGTAAAAGCCCGCGCGCCCTTCAAGCCCGACAGTCTCGCTCACGGTAATCTGCACATGTTCGATGGCATTGGCATTCCACAAGGGTTCAAACAACATATTGGCAAAGCGTAACGCCATCAGGTTCTGAACGGTTTCCTTGCCCAGATAATGGTCAATGCGGAAGGTGCGTTTTTCGGGGAATACGGCATTGACCGCGTCATTGATGTGGCACGAGGACGCAAGATCATTGCCCAAGGGTTTTTCGAGACCAATACGGACATTCTCGCCCGAAAGCCCGGCATAATGCAGGCCCTTGATCGTCGCTTCGAACAAAGACGGCGCTGTGGACAGGAATATCGACAAACCCCCCGATATATCACCAATTGTCGCCGCCAGTTCGGCAAAGCCATCAGGATTGGACGCATCCAGCGCGACATAATGCAAACGCAGCAAGAAGGCATCAATCAACCCTTCGGCCTTGCGATCATCGGGCAGAAATTCGCACAATGCCGCACGCGCCATGTCGCGGAAGGCGTCGTCGGTCAGGGCGCTTCGGGCGGTGCCAAATATCCGCAAGTTCGGGTCGATCAAGCCATCGGCATGCAATGCGTATAAAGACGGCAGCAGCATTCGGCGCGAAAGGTCGCCCGTCGCCCCGAACAGCAGCAAGGTTGAGCTATGGTCGCGCATTCCGTCAATCTCCTGGCAAGGCAGCAGACAATCGCCTTGCAATTCGTCCCTCCCTTTATCCCGAAGCGGCGGGGCGTCTAGCGCTTATTCGTATGCAAGACTTAG
>JAEMTM010000076.1 GCA_016462305.1 Sphingomonadaceae bacterium
AGGGGGTGGCGGGCGCGTCGATTGCCAATTTCAACCACTGCGAATAAAGGCTGCAACGGAAATCACGAACGCTACGACACTTAACGTATGAAAAAACCAGGGATTGTCTTTGCAAAGGTGGTTTAGGCGATCAGTCCACCGGGCACCTGAGCCTAAGCCCAATGCGCTTGAAAGCTTAGCACCTCGATCAACGATAAATTTCTCGTTGACGCCGTCCCATTGTTCTATTTCCATCATTCTAGGAAGGCGCTGCCAACGCGCGTTTAATTCCATCGCCATCCTATGGACTTGCCGACTATAGGTGACGACACTTTTGCTAGAAAACGCCTATAAGCGTTCCGGGATAAATCACATTTGCCATTTGCCATTGAACGACTTCCTCACGAAAGTCTCTCAAATCCAGTTTCGAATTATCTTAAAGTCTTTGGGCCACAGGTGACATAGCGATAACGTCAATCCTCCAGACCCACTAAGCCACCATATAGCGAGGCAAATCAAACTCCCCTTCGCGCTTGCGGGCCTCGGCGATTTCCCATGCGGTCTGCATTTTGAGCAATGTGTCCATCTTCACCCCGAACGCCTTTTCAATGCGCAGCGCCATGTCCGAAGACAGCCCGCCATGGCAGTTGAGCAGGATGGACAGCGTTTGCCGAGTCACACCCAACACGCGCGCGCCTGATGATACGTTAAGGCCATGACCCTCGACAATCTCGCGGACGAATTCGCCAATATGGCTGGGGCTGTGCAATGTAATTTCTGCGTTGCTCATCAGTGATAATCCTCAAGGTCGAGTATTCGGATTTCCTTGGCCGCATTATCGACTTCAAAGGTCAGCCGGTAATTGGCGGTAACGTGAAAGCTCCAGCGGTTATCGCTTAGCTGGTGCGCTTTCCAAAACGCTAGGTCGCGAAATTCGTCGCTGTGCCCCATCGCCGCTAGAAAGGTCAGCTGTATTCTAATCTTGCCGACAATGCGCTTGTCCAGCTTTGAAGCATCGTTCTTCTCGACAAAGCGGGCCAAGCCCTTGTGACGGATTGAGACGATCTTCACCGATAGGCGCTACCAAAAATTGTGCAAGCTGTCAATAGGCATTTTGCACTCTACACCAATTGACCCTGCGGCATGGAGCCACAAAAAATTATGAGAATGTTGGATTTCATTTGAGAGCATCGCCGTTGCTCTGTGACATTTTGAACAATTAACCAGCCCCAATATCCATGCCTAGGGTCAGGACCACTTAACTTCCGACAAAATCGCCTACCCCATGAAATTTGTGACGCTAAGCCCGAAAAAATGGCAATTTTGCGTTAAACGGCTTTGGCGTTCATTGTCGCTCCCCCAACACCGCATTCTCTACCCTGATCCGCCACCATAAAAGCGCAGCGTTCAGTATCGAGAAAGTAATCGCCATGGCAGGTGCGCCGAGGAGAAGCGGCAGGACCGCAATCTCCACAACGACCAAGGCATAATTGGGGTGCTTGATGAAACGATATGGGCCGCGCCGCACGCGCGGGAAATGTGGGGCGCTGATGATCCGCGTGGTCCACCACCGGCCAATACTCGCCAACGTCCAAAAGCGGAAGGTTTGGCTTGCGATAAATGCGTTGAGCAAAAGCAGGTTAGGTGCCGTTTCGGGCTTTGCGAACAATATGATGGCGATTAGCCAACCGCTGTGGAGCACGATAAACAAAGGATAATGCTTCGCACCATGCTCACGGCCACCTTCAGCCAGCAAGCGGCGGGTGTTGGCGGTGGCATAAGCCAGTTCGGCCAGCCGCTGCAAGATGACATAAGCAAAGACAATGAGCGCCCAAACGGGCCAATCGAACACTGTCATGACTGATTCCCTTTGGTCATGGCTTGAGAAGTCCCATTGCGCCAACAAATCCCGGTCCAAGTGCCGTTAACAATGTTGGTTTCTCAATTGGTCCGGCAGTCAGCAGCGCCTCCAACACAAACAAAACCGTCGGCGAACTCATATTGCCATGGTCGCGCAAGACTTTGCGCGTCGCGGCCAAGTCATGCCCCAGATAATCGGCCAACGCATCGACCACGCGCCCGCCGCCGGGGTGACAGGCGGGTTCAGCCATGTCCGCTTTGGTCAGGCCATGTTTTGCGATAAAATCGTCGCATACGGGCGCAAAATGGCTGTTCACGAAAACAGGAATATCGCGCGCCAGCACCAGATCAAACCCTGTATCGCCAATCTCCCAGCCCATCATATCGAGCGTGTCGGGCCAGACATGGCTTGCAAATGCACCCATTTGCGGCCCTGACCCAGCGCCGATGACCGCAGCGGCACAGCCATCGGCAAACAACGCAAGTGCGACCATATCTTTTTTATCCATGCGGGCATGGTCATACGCAAGGCTGCACAGTTCAAGGCTGACCAGCAGGACGGGTTTGTCCGGGCGCGCACGATACAGATCAGCCGCAACGCCAAGGCCAATGACCCCGCCGGCACAACCATAGCCAAATAAGGGCATGCAGCGTGTATTTGGCGCGAAACCCATTTTCGACATCATCCGGCTTGGCAGGCTGGGCGTCATCGTCCCTGTGGTCGATACGAAAATAATCTGCCCTATGTCAGCGGCCTGCAAGTTTGCGCGCGTCAAAGCCTGCATGGCCGCCGCTTCAAAAATCTGGGCGGCGACCGCTTCATAAACACCTGTGCGCTTTGCCCAGCTTCTGGAGTCAAAATAATATTCGGGCGGCATGGCTATATGGCGTTGCGAGATACCCGTGTTGCCCAATATTTCGGCCATGCGCGGTGGCAGGGCCTGCCCTTTGGCCACAGCCAGAATCGAAAGGACATCATCTTGCGTGATGCGGTGCGGCGGCACGGCGGTGCCAAGCGAAATGAGTTGGGGAAGAATCTGTGGCATTAGCGGTAACGGTTACGCCCGTTCAAGAGTTTCCGCTAGGCAGACTTTACCCTACCCCACGGGCCACTGATCGCCAGCGTCATCGTCGGTTTCATCATGTTCACAAACATTGTTGAGCCATCGGGTGAGAAGCATCCGCCCGCAAATTCGGTTTGCACGCGGCTTCGGCCTATCATGTAGGTCTGGCCTTGCGCAGTAACGCCGCGCAAATGGTTACTTGCAATGTCGGTATACTGGTCCTCACAAACCAACAAATGCCCTGTCGGCATCACGGCGATATTGTCGCCATAATTGTAAAATGCTGGGTTGGTCGATTCCATAAACAGGTCGATGAGTCCGGGCGCGTCGGCTTCACGCACGGTCCCTTCATTTGCCGCAGGGACATAACGGAAAATCTGGCCATATTTTGCAGCGCCGCCATTAGTGCAGGCAAAGAACAATTCGCCCTTCCCCCAGAATATCCCTTCGCCGCGCGCAAACAGGGCGGCACCTTTGGCGGCACCTTGTTTGCGTAAGTCGTCATCGGGGCTTTCAGGGTTGGAAAGCGATATCCATTTCGCCTGATATTGGCGGCCTTTGCTAAGCTGAACCTCAGTCCAGTTGCGCGTGTCAGTGATGTCGGCCTGCACAAAAGCTAAAGCCTGAAGCCGCCCGCCTTTGGCAAGCTGTCCCTTTTCATTTGGAATGAACCTGTACAGCAGGCTGTCGCCGCGATCTTCGGTCAAATAGGCAATACCCGTCCGCGGATCAACGCACGCGGCCTCATGGTTGAAACGACCCATGTCTTTTAGGGGCACGGGCGTAACAAGGCCTTTCTGCGAAGCGGGAACTTCAAAAATATAGCCATGGTCTTTGCCGACACCGCTTCCAGCGCGCGTGACATTTTCCTCGCAGCTCAGCCAGCTTCCCCATGGCGTAATCCCGCCAGAGCAATTGCGGATCGTGCCCGAAAGGCTCAAAAACTCACGCTCGCGTTGGCCAGTCTTCATATCATATATCAAAGTCGTGGTCCCACCCGGCAAGGGCATCGATTTGTCATCCGCCTTGCGATCATAAGCCGGAAAATCCTTTGCCACAGTCCCGGTAAAGGGCCCGGAATCCTGATCCTTAATGCCAAGCTCATGGTTGCGGATGAGCGCGACCTTGCCATTCCCCAAATCGATAGCGCCCATGCCGTCGGCGGCGTTTGGCACCAGATAGCCATCATCCATGATGTTACCGAGCCGCGAAATGACGCGATAATCAAAGCCTTTGGGCAGGTCGATCAGGTTGTTGGGGTCGCGCACCAACGGGCCATAGCCATATACTTCATTGGCTCCAGCGGCGGGTGCCTGCGCAATGGCACGCGCCGCCAGCCCCGCAAACGCGATGCTGCCAAGACCAAATCCGAACTGCCGCCTGCTTAGCGACATAAGGCTGCTTTGCATGATCCGCTCCTATTAATTTAGCCTTTAACTGCACCGGAAAGATGACAATAGCGTTGCAGCTTGATAGAGCACGGGTAAACCAAACCAAAGGCATTTGTTTCTCATGAAAGTCCGTACCCGCGTCGCACCATCCCCCACCGGCGACCCACATGTCGGCACCGCCTATATTGCGCTCATCAACTATTGCTTTGCCAAGAAGCACGGTGGCGAGTTTCTGTTGCGTATCGAGGATACCGATCAGGCACGGTCCACGCCGCAATCGGAAAAGATGATATTGGAATCGCTGCGCTGGTTGGGCCTTAGCTGGGATGAGGGCCCCGATGTTGGCGGCCCGCATGGTCCCTATCGCCAATCGGAACGCAGCGCGATTTACACCGCGTATTGCGACCAGTTATTGGCCGACGGCCATGCGTTCAAATGCTATTGCACGCCAGAAAAGCTCGCGGCCTCACGCGCCGCGCAGATAGCGGCGAAGCAGCCGCCGAAATATGATGGCACCTGTTTGGCGCTTACCTCTGACGAGGCCGCAAAGCGCGATAGCGACGGCGTTTCGCACGTTGTCCGGATGAAAATTCCAACAACGGGCAAGTGCATTGTGCAAGACACGTTGCGCGGTGAAATCGAATTTGAATATGCGGTCGTTGACATGCAGGTGCTGATGAAATCGGACGGCCTGCCGACTTACCATCTCGCCAATGTTGTCGACGATCACCTCATGGGTATCACCCACGTCATGCGCGGTGAGGAGTGGATTTCGTCCGCGCCAAAGCATTTGTTACTCTACCAATATTTCGGATGGGAACCGCCCGTGCTCACGCATTTGCCGTTGCTGCGCAATGCCGACAAATCGAAGCTGTCAAAGCGTAAAAACCCGACCAGCATCTTATATTATCAACGCGCTGGTTACTTGCCGCAGGCGATGCAGAACTTCCTTGGCCTGTTCATCAAATCGGCCAGCGAAGACGATGAGAAAACCTCACTGCAGAGGCTGATCGACGAATTTGACGTCCACAATATCTCGCTGGGCGGGCCGGTGTTCGACACGTCGAAGCTGGACTGGCTCAATGGCCGTTATTTGCGCGAGGAACTCAGCGTTTCGGAATTTCTGGATGCGGTAAAGGCATGGGCGCTGAATGACAGTTACCTTACGCCCATCGCGGAAATGGCGCAGGCGCGGATCACCAAAATGTCGGACCTTGGCGGACTGACCGCGATGTTCTTCATGAACCGGATTGACGGCATGAGCGCAGAGCGGCTGCGCGATGGTGTGAAGCTGGAACAGGATGCGCAACGCGCGGCCTACACCCTTGGTTTGCAACAGTTTGACGGCCTGATCGACTGGAACCGGGAAGGCGTTGAAGCCACGTTGCGCCGCACTGCTGAGGTCTTGGACGCGAAGTTGAAGGACGTTATCCGGCCTTTTTACATCGCCATCACCGGCAGCGCGCAGGGCGTGCCCTTGTTCGACGCGATCACGCATTTGGGCCGCGACATCATCCGCGAGCGGTTGCGCCATGCGATGGAATTGCTTGGCCCTGCCACATCAAAAGAAATGAAGGCCTGGGCCGATTTGCTGACCGCGCCGCCCAAGGCCGAATGACCGCATTTTCTTTACCGCAGGGATGGGAGGCGCAGTTAAGGAGCGCGTTGACAACAAAAGAGATTTTGGCGCTCCAAGGCTTTCTCGACGCCGAACTCGCCGCAGGCAAGACGATTTTCCCGCCGCAGGACGCATGGTTCCGTGCGCTTGAGTTGACACCGTTGGACAAAGTGCGCGTCGTCATTTTGGGGCAAGACCCCTATCATGGGCCGGGACAAGCGCATGGCCTGTGTTTCAGCGTGCCGCCGGGCGTGCGCCCGCCGCCAAGTCTTAATAATGTTTACAAAGAGTTAGGAAGAGACCTGGGCCTCCCGCGCCCGCGTCATGGCTGTTTGGAGCATTGGGCGCGGCAAGGCGTTTTGCTGCTCAACAGCGTCCTCACGGTCGAAATGGCCAAGGCCGCGTCGCACAGCAAAAAGGGGTGGGAGCCATTTACGGATGCGATTATTGCGCACGTGAACGACAAGGCAGAGCCAGTCGTTTTCATGCTGTGGGGCGCTTATGCCCACAAAAAGGCGGCGAATGTGGATGCCAGCCGCCATCTGCTGCTCAAGGCCGCGCATCCATCGCCCTTGTCGGCGCATAACGGCTTTTTGGGCTGCAAACATTTCTCGCAATGCAACGCCTTTTTGGTTAGCAACGGACTCCCGCCGATTGATTGGACACTGCCCAATGTCGTTCCATGAGCAGCCCCACCGTCGTTTCAACCCATTGAAAAATGAGTGGATTTTGGTATCTCCGCATCGCGCCAAAAGGCCGTGGCAGGGGCAGCAGGATATGCCCGACAATGAAGTCCGGCCAATGCATGATCCGGATTGTTATTTATGCGCGGGCAATGAACGCGCTGGCGGGTTGCGCAATCCTGACTATAAAAATGTCTTCGTTTTCGACAATGACTTTGCCGCATTGATGCCCGGCGCAGGGTGCAGAGTAGAAAAAGACAAACCCCTGTTTCGTGCGGCTCTTGCCAACGGAGCCTGTAGAGTAATTTGTTTTTCGCCGGACCATGGAAAGACCCTGCCTGAAATGCCAGTGGCCGACATCCGCCTGGTAGTCGACAGTTGGGCCGCGCAAGAAGCAGAGCTTTCCGCCGCTTATGCTTATGTCCAGATTTTCGAAAATAAGGGCGCGATGATGGGCTGCTCCAGCCCGCATCCGCATGGGCAAATCTGGGCGACGACCCATGTCCCCGCCGAGCCCGCCCGTGAGGATGCAACGCAAGCGGCCTGGTTTGAACAACATCAATCGGCAATGCTGCTAAGCTATGCCGAACAAGAGGCCGAAGACGGCGCACGAACGGTGGCAAGCAATGACCATTGGATCGCGGTCGTGCCATATTGGGCAAGCTGGCCGTATGAAATCCTGCTGCTGCCCCGCTTTGCCGTTCAGCGGTTGGATGCCCTCGCGTCAGAGCAACGTGATGCTCTCGCGGACATCATGAAGGCAGTCACCACCGCCTATGACAATCTGTTCCAGACCAGCTTCCCTTATTCGATGGGCTGGCATGGAGCGCCAAGCGCAACGCCCGATGCCCCGCATTGGCAATTGCACGCGCATTTCTATCCACCCCTGCTGCGCTCGGCCAATGTGCGCAAGTTCATGGTCGGCTATGAAATGCTGGCCGAGGCACAACGCGACCTGACGCCGGAGAGCGCCGCCGCCCATTTACGCGCCACGGCCAAAATCCATTACCGGAGCCAAGCATGAACGCGCAGGACCAAGCGCTGTTGGATCGCGTGACCGCCAGTTTTGCGGTGCAGTTTGGCCACGCCCCAGACCTTGTCGTGCGCGCGCCGGGGCGGGTGAACCTGATCGGGGAGCATACCGACTATAATGACGGCTTTGTCCTGCCCTGCGCGATTGGCCCGGCGAATATGGTGGCGATCAGCAAGCGCGAGGATGACAGGGTCGAGGTGGTCGCCGCTGACTTCGACAATGCACGCGACATGTTTACCCTGACACCACCCCCAGAACGCAATTTAAGCCAGCCCTGGGCTGATTATGTGCGTGGGATGATCTTTGCCCTCCAAAATGCAGGATACGCGCTCAGCGGCGCTAAAATCGCGATTGCGGGCAATCTGCCCAAAGGGGCCGGTCTGTCATCATCCGCCGCACTCGCGGTAGCGGTGGGCAAGGCCAATTTGGCGCTGAACGGAATCGACATCGACAACAGCCGCCTCGCGCAAATCGCGCAAGCGGCGGAATGCGATTTTGTCGGCACCCAATGCGGCATCATGGACCAATTGATTTCGGCGCAGGGCAAGGCTGGCCATGCTTTGTTAATCGACTGCCGCAGCCTGCAACTGACCGACGCGCCCATATCCGACGATGTCGCGATCATGATCGTGCATTCGGGCGTCACCCGCGGCTTGGTTGACGGGCATTACAACGCACGGCGGCGGCAATGTGAGGCGGCGGCCGCAGCGATGGGGGTAAAAGCGTTGCGCGACGCGGATCTGGGCAATCTGGCCGCAGCGCATCTCGACGCGGTCACAACCGCACGCGCACGCCATGTCATTACCGAAAACCAGCGCACATTGGACGCAGCCGACGCGCTTGCCAAAAGCGACCTCGCCGCGCTTGGTATGTTAATGGCGCAAAGCCATATATCGATGCGCGATGACTTCGAAGTCACTGTTCCGGCGATGGATGATTTGGTAGCGCTCTTGCAAAATATAATCGGCAATCAAGGGGGGGCACGGATGACAGGTGGAGGATTTGGCGGCGCGGCTGTGGCGATCATGCCGATTGCGCGCGTGGCGGATGTGCAGGCCGCAATACAAAAACAATACACAACGCCCGATGGCCATGCGCCGTTGATCATGATTGAACGTCCCGGCCCCGGCGTTAGCATTTTATGATGCGGGCCATTTCATGATATATGATTGGATGAAGCAGGCTCTGCGCGAGCCGTTGGTCCATTTCATTGGCGTAGGGTCGGCCCTGTTTCTGCTGATGGGGCAG
>JAEMTM010000223.1 GCA_016462305.1 Sphingomonadaceae bacterium
GTAAAGGACCCAATTAGACCGCCAGCGTTTTACGATGAGACTTGCGCGTTCTTGGTTTCGTGCGGCATTCCGGAAATCAAATAAGGTTAGCAGACCAAGCAGCGCAGCGTCGCTCGGTGGTTGCTATGTGCTTGCTGGAAATTAAATGGTGCCGGCTACAAGGTTCGAACTCGTGACCCCCTGATTACAAATCAGGTGCTCTACCAACTGAGCTAAGCCGGCGCTTGAGGCGTTTCATAGCGTCAAATGACGCCAAAGGTCCAGCCCTCAGTTGCAGCAATTTCAATATTTAGTGCATTGGGTGCCCAAAGTAGCGGATTTTGGGCAACTTTGCGCAGCCAAGCGGCGGTTATCAGGGCGTCGGTCGCATGGTCTGTGTAGTGGTTTAAGGGCAAATGGGGTTTCGATCCAAGCGCTTGCAACGCCAAATCGAGTCCGGTGGCATCGCGCACCTTGCTGCGGCCCTTGGCAACGCCAGCCGCGCGGGCGGCGATGGTGGTGTAAATCTCTAATGCCACTTTGCCGCGCGCCGGAAGCGGATCGAAGGGCCAAATCGGCACAGCATCGCGCAGTTGGTGCAGGAGGCGCATACCCGCAAAACTCGCCTTGGCGACTTGCGACGCGCCAATGGCGTCATAAACGGTTGACGCCTTGCCGCTGCTGCCTTTGTTCAGCAACTCGCATTGCCGCCAAAACAGATAGTCCGATTTTGTACCATCTGCCGCGCCGAAATAGAAATGGCTGCGGTGCAGGGTTTCGAGGAAGGACGCCGCGCCCAGATCCGGGTCGTCGCAAACATGGTCGACATAGGCCCAGAATGCCTTGGCAGACGCGGGCACATCATCGCCCGGCAAATAACTGCCACGTTCGACAAAAGGCGGGGCGAAGCTGAAGTCGAAACCGATGAGTAAATCATCATCTTGCGCCAAAAGCCAGTCGGCGACGCCTTGGCGCGACCAGGCCTTGTCAGGCGGGGTTATGAGGCGCGGGGCTTCGTCGCCTGCCGCACATACCGCGAGCGCGATGCCGGGGTGTCGGCTACCTTTTGCGCCGGACCAGTCGGCGCACGCGAAACGGGTGAAGGGGCGCATTATTGGCTGTCGGGCTCGCCATTGCGTGCGCGCAGCCGGTCCCAATATTGCAGCCGCGCGATTATCTTGCGTTCAAAGCCGCGTTCGACGGGTTGGTATAAAGCGGTAGGCGTCACTGCATCCGGCCAATAATTCGCGCCCGAAAATCCGTCCGCGCTGTCATGATCATAGGCATAGCCTGCGCCATAGCCGATGTCCTTCATCAGCTTCGTCGGTGCATTCAGGATATGCGCTGGCGGCATCAGTGAGCCGGTATCCCGCGCCATTTTCCATGCTGATTTCTGCGCCTTATACGCGGCATTCGATTTAGGCGCGGTTGCGAGATAGAGGCATGCTTGCACAATGGCGACTTCGCCCTCTGGACTGCCCAAAAATTCATAAGCCTGCTTGGCGGCGAGGCATTGGACCAAAGCCTGCGGGTCCGCGAGGCCGATATCCTCACTGGCGAAACGGACCAAGCGGCGCAGCACATATAACGGCTCTTCGCCTGCCACCAACATACGCGCCATCCAGTATAAAGCCGCCTGCGGATCGGACCCACGCAGGCTTTTGTGCAGCGCGGATATGAGGTTATAATGCCCCTCCCGATCCTTGTCATAAACGGGCATCCGCCGCTGCAACAAGGCCGCCATGGCTTGTGGGTCGAGTGGATTTTCAATGTGAATGGCAAACAAAGTTTCGGCCTGATTAAGCAAAAAGCGGCCATCACCGTCGGCGCTGGAGATCAACGCCGACCGCGCATCGTCGGTGACGGGCAGGGGGCGTTCCAATATGGCTTCTGCACGGGTCAGCAGCGTCGCCAACGCAGCCTCATCCAAGCGTTGCAGCACCATGACTTGCGTGCGCGACAGCAAGGCGGCGTTGAGCTCGAACGACGGATTTTCGGTCGTTGCGCCGACGAGCGTGACCACGCCGCTTTCCACAAAGGGCAGGAAACCGTCCTGTTGTGCGCGGTTGAAGCGATGGATTTCGTCCACGAACAGCAAAGTCTGCTTGCCCGTTCTTGCCATTGCCTCTGCCTCGGCAAAGGCTTTTTTGAGATCGGCCACGCCCGAGAACACCGCCGAAATCGGCTTATAATGCATGTCCACCGCGTCGGCCAACAATCGGGCGATGCTGGTCTTGCCCGTGCCCGGTGGTCCCCACAGGATCATGGAGGATAATTTGCCCGCAGCAACCATGCGGCCAATCGCGCCATCTGGACCCGTCAGATGTTCCTGACCAATGA
>JAEMTM010000224.1 GCA_016462305.1 Sphingomonadaceae bacterium
TGTCTGCCCACTGCGTCCTCTGCGCCTCTGCGTGCAAAATGGATCACGCAGAGGACGCAGGACGCGGACGGTTAGGGTAGCAGATTTGCGCAGATTTACCCTTTACGCCCCGCCAACAAACGCAAACGCAGCGCATTCAGCTTGATAAAGCCCGCTGCATCTTTCTGATCATAAGCGCCAGCATCGTCTTCAAAGGTCACAACCTTTTCGCTGTACAGGCTGTTGGGCGATTTGCGGCCAACGACACTCGCGAGGCCCTTGTAGAGTTTCAATCGAACGGTGCCTGATACATGCACTTGGCTATGGTCTATCGCGGCCTGCAACATTTCACGCTCTGGCGAGAACCAAAAACCATTGTAAATCAGTTCGGCATATTTGGGCATCAGCTCGTCTTTCAAATGCGCTGCGCCGCGATCCAGCGTGATGCTTTCGATGCCACGATGGGCGCGGGCGTAGATTTCGCCGCCGGGCGTTTCATACATGCCGCGCGATTTCATGCCGACGAAGCGGTTTTCGACCAGATCAAGTCGGCCAATGCCATGTCTGCGACCCAATTCATTCAACGCCGCCAGCAAGGTCGCCGGCGACATGGCTTCACCATTGAGCGCGACACCGTCGCCCTTTTCAAAGTCGATAGTGATATATTCGGGCGTGTCTGGCGCGTCTTCGGGATTGACCGTGCGCGAATAGACATAATCGGGTGTTTCGTCCCACGGGTCCTCAAGCACCTTGCCCTCGGACGAGGTGTGCAGAAGGTTAGCGTCGGTCGAAAACGGGCTTTCGCCGCGCTTGTCCTTTGGCACAGGAATCTGGTGCTGCTCCGCCCATTCAATCAGGCGCGTGCGGCTCGTCAGGTCCCATTCGCGCCAAGGCGCAATGACCTTGATATCGGGATTGAGCGCATAAGCCGACAATTCGAAACGCACTTGGTCATTGCCCTTGCCCGTTGCGCCATGCGCAATCGCATCAGCACCCGTTTCCGCTGCAATCTCAATCAACCGTTTCGAAATCAACGGCCGCGCAATCGACGTGCCCAATAGATAATCGCCTTCGTAGCGGGCATTGGCGCGCATCATCGGAAAGACAAAGTCGCGGACGAATTCTTCGCGCAGATCATCGATATAAATATGATGGTCAGGCACGCCCATCAGCACGGCCTTGGCGCGCGCTGGCTCCAACTCTTCGCCTTGGCCCAAATCAGCGGTAAAGGTGACGACTTCGCAGCCATATTCGACCTGCAGCCATTTCAGGATGACGCTGGTGTCGAGGCCGCCCGAATAAGCAAGAACGACTTTCTTAATGCTGTCTGTCATGTCACTTTGGTTCCGAAGCTAATTTCTCTGCGGCGCGCCTAACAGCTTAGGCAGGGTTCGACAACTCCCAGAGCTGCCAAAGCCCGAGAAGCAGGAACATTCCAGCGGCAATGATGTGCACTGTGCGCAGCGAGATTTTCGCCACCAGCCTCTCGCCCAAATAGACCGCTGGCACATTGGCGATCATCATGCCCAATGTGGTCCCGGCCGTCACAGCCCAAACCGCATGATATTGCGCGCCGAGCGCTATCGTCGCGACCTGCGTCTTATCGCCCATTTCGACAAAGAAAAAGGCGATGGTGGTCGCAACAAATGCACCGCGTTGCGATGCCACTTTAATATCATCATCCACCTTGTCCGGAATAAGTGTCCATGCGGCCATCAGGATAAAACCTATCGCAACAGCATAATGGAAGGTGTCGCTCATAAAGATTGCGGCAAGCGCGCTGCCCGCCCATGCGGCAAGTGCGTGATTGGCGATCGTGGCGGTAAATATGCCCGCAATCACTGGGATAGGTTTTTTGAACCGCGTGGCGAGCAGCATCGCCAAAAGCATGGTCTTGTCGCCAATTTCGGCAACAGCCACAAGCAAAGTGGACGTAAAAAAGATTTCCATGAAACGATCCCGGGTCAGGCAGTTTTTCGACGCAATGCCACCGGCCACCCCGCCCGACCGGAACGGATAACCGATGCCATTGGTCTCGCCTTGAACCACATGACCGTTTTCGACCATGTGGTACCAGTTGCACCATGACCTCTCGGCCAAATATGTTGATGCACGTCTCGTTCAGGTGGAACGACTGGCTACTCCCCAGATGACTATCGCGCCTCTAATTTGAAGCGCCTAAAGATTCAAGCGGAACCTATTCCGATGGATCTGGGTTCCCGTCGAGTGCAGAAGGCGCATTTTTGCCGCGTCCCATTTGCCGGAGCTTAAACTGCCGCTTGTTACGCACATAGCGGCCAAGTGTGAACGCCAGAATAACTGCCATTGC
>JAEMTM010000077.1 GCA_016462305.1 Sphingomonadaceae bacterium
AATAAAATGGGCGCTGGCATCGCTACCAGCGCCCACTGCGTCTGAGTTTGGAGGTCCGTGACCACAAGGGCCATTTTTTCCTCTGTCTGACGTCCGGTTCCCCAATGTCACCCGGAGGTTTCCTTGGTTCGCCTTGGTACTTTGGGTGTCCTATCCGGCGTTGCAACACTTGCGTGATGCCGCACTCGATATTCGTTTTCTTCGTACCCACCATCTTGACTGCATTTCCTGTCTTGCGACGGGTTGCCTGTCCGTTTGGCGATCCTGCATTCTTTCTATTCCGCTCCGCTTTTCCGTTTCCGGTCCGGCTTTGCTTCGTAGCGTTCCTGCCTGATGACTTGAAGGTCTCACAGCTTTCGAGTCGTTCAAAGCATAAATTGCAGAGTTATCCACAGGGCGGGCACTTCGTGGTGGACAAAATGGAGGACAAGTTTGGAGCGCAAAACAATACGGCCCCCACGCAGTGCATGGAGGCCGTAAAAATTGTCCGGGGGCGGGGGAGAGAGGAGGAGGGTGCCGCCCGGTCAATATGCGTTTCGACAATCGCGTGCCGTTAACGATGAAATACGGCCCCGATTCATTTGCTGCAATTGCGAAAAGAATAGGACCAGTTGCGTGTTTTGCAACTAACCCTGTCTCCGCAGGAAACGCATTAATTTCGTTCCCAAATTATCCCGAAATGAGCAGTTAAGGGGCGATTCCATTGCCCGGCAGCGACGCGTTAACGATGCCGCCGTCGCAGGCGATGGTTTCGCCCACAATATAATCGCCAGCACGCGCGGCGAGGAAGATCGCAAGGCCGGCCATATCTTCAGGCGTTCCGATTCGTGGAAACGGGATATTCTTGCCCACGGCATCGGCATGGTCGCGCGCAGCCTTGTTCATGTCCGACTGGAATGCACCCGGCGCAATGCCCGACACAAGAATATTGTCCTTAACAAGCTCCGCCGCCAAACGGCGCGTCAAATGGATGACGGCGGCTTTCGATGCCTGATAGCTATAGGTTTGCCACGGGTTGATGCGCAGGCCATCGATCGATGCGATGTTAATGACCTTGCCGGGGCGATCAAATGTCGCGGCTGCCTTCAACTGCGGATGCAAGGCTTGCGTCAAAAAGAACAAGGATTTGACGTTCAGGTCCATCACACGGTCCCAGCCAGCTTCAGGGAACTGGCCAAAATCCGCGCCCCATGCTGCGCCCGCATTGTTCACAAGAATATCGACTTTTTCCTCACGCTCGGCAATTTGCGCGGCAAGCGACAGGCAACCGTCCACAGTCGACAGGTCGCAAGGCAGGCCAATGACCTGATTACCGAATTCGGCAACGGTTTCCTCAATCTGGTCGACCTTACGCGCGCTGATATACACGCGTGCTGCGCCAGCCTTGAGATAGCCTTCGACGATCATCTTGCCGATGCCGCGCGATCCACCCGTGACCAACGCCACGCGGCCGTTGAGGTTGAATAATGTGTTGATGTCCATGTCTAATCCTTTACCCAAAAGAAGCAATAATTCACCGTAGCCCTGAGCAGCAGCCGCATCGCGGCTGCGTCTGTCGAAGGGCGTCAACTAGCGGTTGCGCTACCCTCACGGCGCCCTTCGACTTTCGCCAAGGCTTCGCCTTGACGGCTCAGGGCTGCGGTTTCTTTTCTAATCCGTTTCAATAACCACTCATCGTCGCCAAGCGGTCTGCGTGGTAATAAGCGTCGCCGAAAAATTCGTTCAAGCTGCGGTCACGCTTCATATATAGGCCGATGTCATATTCGTCAGTCATGCCGATACCGCCATGCATTTGCACGCCTTCCCGCACCGAAAGATTGCAGGCAAGCCCCGCTTTCGCCTTGGCCGCCGCGACATAAAGTTCGGCCTTGGCATGGCCTTCATCCATTAAGGATTGCGCCTTCAGCACAATCGAACGCGCGCCTTCCATTTCGCCATAAAGATGCGCGGCGCGGTGTTGGAGCGCCTGAAATTCGCCAATGACACGGTCGAATTGCTTGCGCGTCTTGAGATATTCAAAGGTCATGTCCATCGCCCCTGTGCCAACGCCGACCATTTCGGCAGCGGCACCCACCCGTCCGGCGTCGAGCATCTTGGACAGCACAGCCCAACCGCCATCGACATCGCCGATCACAGCGTCGGCATCCACCTGAACACCGTCAAGTTTCACATGCGCAGCAACTGCGGAATCGACAAGCCGCGCCGTCTCCATCGAAAGGCCAGCCGCGTCCTTGTCCACCGCGAACAAGGTCAGGCCATCGGTTTCGCCAGCCGCACCAGCGGTGCGCGCCGCAACGATCAGCATGTCCGATGACGCGCCTTGCACAACAAATTGCTTTTGCCCCGTCAGCTTAAAGCCATTGCCGCTGCGTTCCGCAACGCAGGCGATTTTCTCCGGCCGGTGCTTGACGCCTTCTTCAATCGCAATGCCAATCACGGTTTCGCCAGCCAAGATGCCGGGGAACCAGCGGTCACGCATCGCCTTGTCCGCCAGCTTCAACGCCGCAACCGCCGCAACTGACGTGGTCAGGAAAGGCGAGGGTGATAGGTTGCGGCCGATTTCTTCCAGCAGTATGCCAGCCTCAATCTGGCCCATGCCCATGCCGCCATCGGCTTCGGGGATGAGGATGCCCGTAAAGCCCATTTCGGCAAATTGCTTCCACAAGCCGTGGCTGAAACCGTCTTTGCACCCCATGTCGCGGAACTTGCGGAAATGGGTGACGGGCGCTTCGCGCGCCATGAAATCCCGCGCGGTGTCGCGCAGCATATTCTGGTCATCGTTTAAGGTCATTGCCATGTTAAAGCCTCTCCAAATCTATCTCGTCATTCCGACGATTTATCTCGTCATTCCCGCGCAGGCGGGAATCCAACTCCTGCGCCGTAAATATAGCTGTCAGGAGCTGGGCCCCCGCCTGCGCGGGGGTGACGGTAATTGTTATGCTCCCGGCATCTCAAGGATGCGCTTCGACACGACGTTCAGCATCACTTCACTGGTGCCGCCCTCAATAGAGTTCGCCTTGGTCCGCAACCAATTGCGTGCCTTTGACCCGCCATTGGTGCGTTCGCTCTCCCACTCCAACGCTTGGCTACCGCCAATCGACATGACCAGTTCATTGCGTTTCTTGTTCAATTCGGTGCCGACATATTTCATCAGGTTGGAATAAGCCGGGTGCGCCTTACCCGTTTTCCATTCGTCCATGAAACGTTCGCCATGGGCACGGAAGGTCAGGTTATCGACATCGAACAATGCCATTTGTGCACGTAGCACGGGTTCTTGCGACAAGGTCGCCTTCATCGCTGCGCCGATTGAGGTTACGCCGCCATCGCCGCCCATGCCGGAGATCATTTCGCGTTCATGGCCAAGCAGATATTTCGCCACATCCCAGCCGCGATTGATTTCGCCAACAATCTGGTGCTTGGGCACAACAACATTGTCGAAAAATGTCTCGCAGAAAGGCGAGTTGCCAGAAATCAGCTTGATCGGCTTGGTCGAAACACCCGGTGTTTGCATGTCGAACAACAAGAAGCTGATGCCTTGATATTTGTTCGTCTTGTCGGTGCGGACGAGACAGAAAATCCAGTCGGCCTTATCCGCATAAGAGGTCCAGATTTTCTGGCCATTGACGACCCAATGGTCTCCGCCCACTGGATCTATGACTTCTTCGCCAAAGGTCTGCATCGACACAAGGTCGCTGCCTGCGCCCGGTTCGGAATAGCCCTGACACCAACGGATTTCGCCGCGGGCGATTTGGCCCATATAATGTATTTTTTGTTCTTCGGTGCCGAATTTCAGCAAGGCCGGGCCAAGCATCCAGATGCCGAAGCTGTTGAGCGGTGCGCGGCAGCCCAGCTTTGCCATTTCCTGACGCAGGATTTTTGTTTCCTGCGGGCTAAGGCCAGCGCCGCCATAGGCTTTGGGCCAATCGGGCACGGTATAGCCTTTGGCCACACAACGCTCCAGCCACAATTTTTGTGCTTCGGATTGAAAAACAAAATTACGTCCGCCCCAGCAGACGTCTTCGTCACCTTTGGCCGGTATGCGCATTTCGGCGGGGCAGTTTTCCTCCAGCCAGGCGCGCGCCTCGGCACGGAATATATCAAGGTCGGACATAACGATCTCCTGTTTAATTGCTTGATAAATTTTTGGGCGGTCACGCATGGAAACGCAAGCCTTTATCGGTGCGTTACGCATGCCGTAACGTCATTTGTATCGCGATTGACAGGCGGGGTCGCGGCCCTAGCATGTGCGCGGGATAGAGGAGTGTCACAACATGCGATTCGTCAGAAAACACGCCTTATCACATTTTGTGATTTAACCCGATATGGCTCCAGTCGTCGCGCTTCCCCGATCGTTAAAAGTCATGCACGGCCTTGGCTCGGTTGCCTATGGAGTCAAGGATAATGGCTTTTCAGTATTCCTGTTGATCTTTTATAATCAGGTGTTGGGCATTGACGCCGGCATCGTTGGTACCGTCATCATGGCCGCGCTGATATTCGATGCCTTTGCCGACCCGATTATTGGCGAGATGTCCGACCGGACACAAAGCAAATGGGGCAGACGCCTGCCCTGGCTATACGCCGCCGCCATTCCACTTGGCATCATATGGCTATTGCTGTGGCATCCGCCCGAAATGGGGCAGACGGGCACGATCATCTGGCTGTTCTGCACCGCCGTATTGGCGCGCACCTTGGTGGCGATGTGCGAAGTGCCGTCCATTGCCCTCGTCCCTGAACTAACGGGCGATTATGACGAGCGCACGCGTTTGATGCGCTATCGTTTCCTGTTTGGTTGGGCGGGCGGATTGCTGATGCTCATTTTCGCTTATGGCATTTTCTTCACAGGCGAAAAGGGCGTGAGCGACCCTGCGGGGTATGACGCCTATTCGGTTTGGGGCGCGCTGATGATGAGCGGCGCGGTGCTCATCTCCGCGCTTGGCCAGCATCGGCATGTGGCCAAGCAATCACCCCCTGCCCCGCGCGGCGCTGGCCTTGGCCATGCTTTTGCCGAAGTGAAGGCGACATTATCTAACCGGGCGTTTCTCTGGCTCGTCTCGGCGGCTCTGTTCGGGCTGATCAACCAAGGGATGACCTTTGCGCTCACCAATTACCAGCTCGCCTTTCTATGGCAGTTGCAACAGATGGAAATGCTCTATTATGCGCTGACCCTGTTTGCGACGGTCATCATTGCCTTCATCATTGTTCCCCCCGTCTCGGCGCGATTGGGCAAGAAGCATGCTGCGATTCTGTTTGCAGTTATCTCGCTTACTTTCACTGCGGTATTATATGGTAGCTGGCTGCTCGACCTTGTGCCCGGGGCGCCCTCGAACCCGTCGATCCTGTTTATGTTTGGCTTAATGACCATCGCCAATAGCGCGGCGGTGAGCATGATGATGCTGACATCCTCGATGATGGCCGATGTGGTGGAGGCATCGCAGCAAGAAACGGGCAGGCGATCTGAAGGGCTGTTTTTCGCGGGCTATTTCTTCATGCAAAAATGCGCCGTTGGCATTGGCACCTTTGCCGCCGGGATGATTCTGAGCTTTGCCAATTTCCCGCAAAATGCCGCACCCGGCGAAGTGGATGTCGCTGTCCTCGATGGGCTGGCGCTATATTATATGGGCACGGTGTTAGTCATCGGCATTATCGGCATCCTGATCCTGCGGCATTTCCCGATTTCGCGTGAAAGTCACAATGAACGCTTGCGTGCCTTGAACACACTGGCAGAGTCTGCCAGTTAACCGATCAATTAAAATTGAAAAGAGGAATGAGCCATGGATTTCGATCTCAACGACAAGCAAACTTACTGGCGGGACCGGATCCGCGACCATAATGAACGCTTCTTGCGTCCACGCGTCGCCGATTATTATGCCGAGCAGGCAGAGGGCGACCGTTGGAAAGTGCTTCAAGTCGTTGAAGAGGAAAAGGCGCGGGCCAAGGCCGCTGGCCTTTGGAACTTGTTCATGCCGCCAACGTCGGGCCGCGTGCATGTCGACGACAGCGTGCATTTTGATGGCCCCGGCCTCACCAACATGGAATATGCATTGTGCGCCGAAGAAATGGGCCGCATCGGTTTTGCATCCGAAGTCTATAACTGTTCGGCACCAGACACCGGCAATATGGAGGTGTTCCTGCGCTACGGCACCGCCGCACAAAAAGAAAAATGGATGATCCCGCTGATGAACGGCGAAATCCGTTCGGCGTTTTTGATGACGGAGCCAGCCGTTGCTTCGTCCGACGCGACCAACATCGAAACCTCGATCCGCCGCGAAGGCGACGAATATGTCCTCAATGGCGTGAAATGGTGGTCATCAGGTGCAGGCGACCCGCGTTGCAAGATCGCGATTGTCATGGGCAAGACCGATTTTGAAGCCAAGCGCCATGCGCAACAGTCGATGGTGTTGATGGAACTCGATGCGCCAGGCGTGAACATTCTGCGTCATCTACCTGTCTTTGGGTATGACGACGCGCCGCATGGTCATATGGAAATCGAATTGAAGGATGTCCGCATTCCGGCATCGAACATGTTGCTGGGCGAAGGTCGCGGGTTCGAGATCGCGCAAGGCCGCCTTGGACCAGGCCGCATCCACCATTGCATGCGCACCATTGGAACTGCCGAAGAGGCGCTGGAGAAAATGTGCAAGCGCCTGCAATCGCGCGTCGCCTTTGGCAAGACCGTTGCCGAGCATAGCGTGTGGGAAGAACGTATTGCCCGTGCCCGGATCGACATTGAAATGACTCGTCTGCTGTGCCTGAAGGCTGCGGACATGATGGACAAGGTCGGTAACAAGGCGGCGGCGGCTGAAATCGCGATGATCAAGGTGCAGGCCCCGAATATGGCGCTGAGCATCATCGATAATGCGATTCAAGCGCATGGCGGCGGCGGTGTGTCCGACGATTTCGGTCTCGCATCTGCTTGGGCGCATCAGCGCACCTTACGTCTGGCCGATGGTCCCGACGAAGTCCATGCCCGCGCGATTGCCCGTATGGAGCTTGGCAAGCATGGCGGCCGCGGCAAAGACGGCCTATCGAGCGGTGACATGGGGGCAACACGGTGAGAGCAGCAGTCCTGATCGAAGCGGGTAAACCGCTTCAGATCGAGCAGATCAACATCGCCAATCCCGGTCCGCATGAGGTGCTGATCCGCACTGCGGCCTGCGGGCTGTGCCATAGCGACCTGCACTTTATCGAAGGCACCTATCCGCATCCTTTGCCCGCGATCCCCGGCCATGAGGCGGCGGGCATAGTTGAGGATGTGGGCAGCGAAGTGCGCACGGTTAAGGTCGGCGATGCCGTTGTTACCTGCCTAAGCGCGTTTTGCGGCCATTGCGAATATTGCGTTACTGGCCGGATGTCTTTGTGCCTTGGCGGCGACACACGGCGTAAAGCAGGCGAAGCACCACGCCTGACACGCCCCGATGGCGGCATCATGAACCAGATGCTGAACCTGTCCGCTTATGCCGAAATGATGCTGGTGCATGAACATGCTTGCGTCGCAATCCATCCCGACATGCCTTTGCCGCAAGCGTCCGTTATCGGCTGCGCCGTGACCACGGGTGCAGGCACCATTTTCAACGCATGCAAAGTCACACCCGGCGAAACCGTGGCCGTTATCGGCTGTGGCGGCGTTGGCCTTGCGACTATCAATGCTGCGAAAATTGCCGGCGCTGGCCGCATCATTGCCGCTGATCCCATGCCGGAAAAGCGTGTGCTTGCAATGAAGCTGGGTGCGACGGATGTTATCGACCCAATGGATGCAGATGCAGCCAAGCAAATTCAGGCGTTGACCAAGGGCGGCGTCGATCATGCGATTGAGGCTGTCGGTCGTCCCGCGTCGGGCGAGCTTGCCGTCAAGTCGCTCAAGCGCGGCGGGACAGCAACAATACTTGGTATGATGCCATTACAGCATTCGGTTGGCCTGTCGGCGATGGACCTGTTGTCCGGCAAGAAGCTCCAAGGCGCGATCATGGGCGGCAACCGCTTCCCTGTTGATATTCCGCGTCTTGTGGATTTCTATATGCGTGGCCTTTTGGACCTCGACACGATCATTTCGGAGACCATCCCGCTGGAGCGAATCAACGAGGGCTTTGACCAGATGAAGCGCGGCGATTCGGCGCGTTCGGTCATCGTTTTTGACCAATGAGCACAGCCCCAACCCCGATTGACGCGCAAACGGCCTTTACCGGAACGGTCGCGCCAACGGGTACGGACATCCTTGATGCCAAAGCATTGGCGCAATGGATGGATGCGCATGTCGAAGGATTTGAAGGTCCAGTCGAGGTCCTGAAATTCGCAGGTGGCCAGTCGAACCCGACATATCGGTTAAACGCCAAAAGCGGTTCTTATGTGCTGCGTCGCAAGCCATTTGGCGTCCTGCTACCGAGCGCACATGCCGTTGACCGCGAATATAAGGTGATTGCGGGCTTGTACCCAACGGGCTTTCCCGTCGCCAAACCCT
>JAEMTM010000225.1 GCA_016462305.1 Sphingomonadaceae bacterium
TGCGACCGACGACAACGCAAACAACGCAAAGCGTATAATCACGCGGTTAGACAAAATCTGAACTAAGCTATGTGCGACGCGCAGGCCGACATATGCCCAAGCAATAGTCGCGTTCAAATTGTCGCCTTGTCCTACCATCGCCAGCACCAAGCACACCGCATAAAACACCGTAGGTGCCTCGTGTAAGTGATTGTAATTGTCGGCAACCCATGATGCTTTTTCTTCGCCCTTGGCGATAAGAACATCGCGCAACGCCCCACCGGTGGACCCGACAACCTTGGTTCCGTCAATGCCTGCACGGCCCATCGCGGGTAGGCGGGTAGCGTACATCCAAATCCAGATGATCATCGTCCACGCCGCAAGCGCGACAACTGGACCTAAAATTGCACTTTCCATAAAATTCCCCCCTTAAATAGTCGCAAGCAGCGCCTGTACCGCCAATATGGTCAGGCAGACAGTCGATAGCAAAAAGAATATAAAACGGATGCTGACGGTATTGACCGTCGCTTGCCACAAGCTGTGAATCACACGCAAAAGGGTGTAGCCCCAGGCGAGCATGACCGACAGGTCCGTTGCGCCGCCGGAGATTGCCAAGATCATGATCGTGGCATAGAAAATCGTCGGTTGCTCCATGAGATGCGCGTAATTGTGGGATTTCCACGCAACGGATGGTGGCACATTGGGGTCAATATCTTGCCCGCGCCCACCCGGGGCAGCCTTGCCGAGGTCCATGCCAATCTTCGACATCGCCGGAAGCCGCGTCCCCGCCATCCAGAACAGCATTATAAGCGACCAGACCACCAACGCAGCCGCTGGCGCCAAAATAGGCGTATTCATGCAGAAAGTCCTCCCCGTCTATGCAGATGGGGAGGGTGGTGCACCTCAGACACATTGTCAAATGTAACTTAGACTTTTGAGCTTTGCGAACGCGTTGCCCGAACGCCTGCATCATTGGCCGGCGCCCAGCCATAAAGCGTTGCCATCGGCTCATCTTCTACGACCAGCGTTTCAGTCTCACCAAAGCCGTTAAACTCTGTCCGCATGGCACAGCCATAGGCACCGAGCATACCGATTTCGATATAGTCACCAGCCTGCACATCGTCTGGCAATATGAAAGGTCCGGCCATATGGTCCATATCGTCGCAGGTAGGCCCGTAGAAGCTGAATTCAGCCATCTGGGTACCGATTGACGTGTCCGACCGCTGCAGCGCCACAGGGAAGCGCCAGCCGATATGTGCCGCATCAAACAACGACCCATAAGCCCCGTCGTTGATGAATAACTCGCTACCGCGACGCTTCTCGACCTTCACAAGCAGGGACGCATATTCGGCGCACAATGCACGGCCAGGTTCGCACCAAAGTTCCGCAGAGTAGCTAATCGGCAGATCTTCAAAGCAGTTATGAATGACGTCGAAATAGCCCTCAAGCGCGGGAGGCTCCATGCCGGGATAAACCGATGGAAAGCCGCCGCCGACGTCCACGATGTCAACCGTGACCGACGCCTCGACAATCGCGGCACGCACATGCTCCATGGCTTCGGCATAGGCCGTTGGCGTCATGGCCTGACTACCAACATGGAAACAGATACCAAGGCTGTCGGCGACCTGACGCGTTGCAACCAGCAGGTCGGCAACTTCAGACGGATCAGCGCCGAATTTTGATGCAAGGCTTAGCTTTGCATGATCAGAGGACACGCGAATGCGCACGCACAGTTCAAGGTCAGTCGCGCCATGTGTTGCACGCACGATCTTCTCCAACTCTTCATGGCTGTCGAGGCTGAATGTGCGGACATTATGGTTGAGATAGGCCTGCGCGATGGCGCGCTCGCTCTTGACCGGATGCATGAAGCACAGCTTCGCATCGGGCAGAAATTTGTGGACCAACCGGACTTCACCCAAGGATGCAACATCATAATGGGTGATGCCAGCTTCCCAAAGGGTTTCGAGCAAGGCGGGTGACGGGTTCGCTTTGACGGCATAGAGCGACTGACCCTGAAACTTCTCAACGAAGAAACGGGCAGCGCGCGCAGCAGCATGTGGGCGAAGGAGCGTGATTGGTTCGTCCGGGCGCAGGGCGCGGACTACAGCAAGTGCGTCAGTGTTCTCGTACAATTCAAGGGACCCCCAAAAGATAAATTGAAACAACAAGGCTGCCTTGCGGTTATTGGAAGTCCCCCTGGGGCAGCGGACGAGCGCCTTAGGAAATGCTGGGATAGTTGTAAAGTGATTCGTTTAATATTTAACTGAGGCGGTCGCGAAACGCGGTCCAATCGAAAGACCGGACGCATTCAAGTGCAT
>JAEMTM010000226.1 GCA_016462305.1 Sphingomonadaceae bacterium
CCATGGCTCTTGCCCATAGCGAAGCTGCCAACCCGCATTGGGTGCCACGCACAAAGATTGGCGACCTGTCGCACATCCCTGGCGAAAATGGTCCGCCGATTATTGGGACGACGTTTCGCGTATTGCGCGATCCGCCTGGATATGGCGCGCATATGGTTAAAACCTATGGCAAGGTGTTTCGCACCAACGCCTTTGGCAATCCGACGGTCTCGCTTGTGGGCGCAGAGGCAAATGAGCTGTTGCTGTTTGACCGTGAAAAGCTGTTTTCGTCGGAACAAGGCTGGGGTCCAGTCCTGAACTTGCTGTTCCCGCGCGGATTGATGCTCATCGATTTCGACCATCACCGCATGGACCGCCGCGCGCTTGGTATCGCGTTCAAGCCGGAGCCGATGCGCGCTTATACCCAAGACATGAACCGCATTTTTTCCGAGCAGTTGAAGGACTGGCGCGGCGATATGCTGTTCTATCCGGCGATCAAGCAACTGACGCTGGATGTCGCGGCGAGCAGTTTCTTAGGGATCCCGCTGGGGCCGGAGGCGGACAAGATTAACAAGGCCTTTGTCGACATGGTGCAGGCATCGGTCGCGCCGATCCGTGCGCCCTTGCCGTTCACGCCGATGGGCAAAGGCGTTGCCGGGCGCAAATATCTCATTGATTATTTCGGCCCGCAAATCGCCGAGCGCCGCCGCAATGAAAACCGGCAAGATATGTTCAGCCAATTCTGCCGGTCAAAGCGCGAGGACGGCGCTTATATGTCCGATGGCGAGCTGATCGATCATATGAATTTCCTGATGATGGCCGCGCATGACACGGTCACGTCGTCGGTCACATCGATGATCTGGTATCTCGCCAAACATCCCGAATGGCAGCAGAAATTGCGCGAAGAGTGCCTTGGCATTGCGCCTGCCGGATCGGACATCGCCTTTGCCGACCTCGATAAGTTCGAACTGACCGAATATGCGTTTAAGGAATCGCTGCGCCTGATTGCGCCCGTGCCATCAATCCCGCGCCGTGCGTTGCGTGATTTTGATTTCATGGGCTATCACATCCCCAAAGGCACGTCGGTCAGCATCAACCCATCTTATGTGCACATGATGCCCGAATATTGGGAGAACCCCGAAACGTTTGACCCCATGCGCTTTACGCCAGACAAGGTGAAAGCGCGGCATAAATATGCCTGGGTGCCCTTTGGCGGCGGCGCGCATATGTGCCTTGGCCTGCACTTTGCCTATATGCAGACCAAGCTGTTCATGCACCATTTGCTGACATCGGTACGGGTCGAGATTGCCGATGGTTATGCCCCCGCTTGGCAGGCTTGGCCGATCCCCAAGCCAAAGGATGGGCTGAAGGTCCGGTTGACGCCGCTGTAACATGCGTGAAAAGTCACACTAAGGTCTCACCTAAACGATGTTCCAATATGGCTGATAACGACGCCCACAGCCAAGGCGGGTTAACCATGTCTGGGCCGCGATGCCGCATGGCATGACGGACTGCCCGCCAATCTGACAGGCCAAATCCTACATTGCAAGCCACGGCTGATGCCGTAAAGGTCGCAGCGCAGCGTATGGCTTATTCAGAACCGACAGATTGGAGCCGTGAGGACTTGCGGCGGCGCAGCATTGGCTTGGCCATCGCCTTGTTGCTTGAGGTCATCATCATCCTCGCGATATTGAGCCTCAGCATGCGTTCCGGCGGGCCAGCGGCGGGCACGCGCGGCCTCAGCACGTTTTCATTGGAGGCAGAGGCGCAATCCGCGTCTTCGGCGCAAAAAAGCGAAGCGCAAACGCCAGTGACCAAGGAACAGCAGAGCGCGATCACGCCACCTATTCCGCCGCCTTTATTGCCACCCGTCAACCCGGTCAAAGCGCCCCCGCTTAATCCTGATTTTATCAAGGTCAGCAAATCCGAATTTGACGCAATGGACCTTTCCAAGCTGCCCGCCAGCGGCGGCAGCGGTTCGGGCGAGGGCAAAGGCAGCGGGCAAGGGGCCAAGGGTATGATGGGCCCCGGCCTTGGCCCCGGCGGGGCGCAGCTTTATCCGGTGGCGTGGCTGCGCGAACCGTATGACAGCGAACTTGCGCCCTATCTGGCCGCGGTCAAGCGCATCCCGCCCGGCGCATCGGCGGATATTGCGTGCCGCATGATCGAACATAACCGTGTGGAAAATTGCCAGATCATTGGCGAAAACCCGCGCGGCACCGGCCTTGCCAAGGCATTACGCCTCGCCGCGTGGCAATTTTTGGTCAAGCCCCCGCGCATCGACAACAAACCGCAATTGGGCGT
>JAEMTM010000078.1 GCA_016462305.1 Sphingomonadaceae bacterium
AAAAATGGCTCCCCGGGAGGGATTCGAACCCCCGACCAATTGATTAACAGTCAACTGCTCTACCACTGAGCTACCAGGGAACGGCCCGATATGTTCAGGCAGAGGCGCGCCTATAGCAGCGCTTTTTTGCTTTTGGCAAGCGCCCATTGCCCGTTCAGACAATAAATTGTTCCATCGATATGCGATCATCCAAGGCATGTTCCGGGTCGAACAACAAAGTCAGTGCGCGGTTGCGGTCCAAGGCGACTTCGACATGTGCAATATCGCGGATTTCGCGTTGATCTGCGACCGCGCTCACTGGCCTTTTACTCGCCTCCAATATTTTGATCCGGATGACATAGCGGTCGGGCAATATTGCGCCTTTCCAACGTCGCGGGCGAAAAGGGCTGATGGGCGTCAAAGCGAGCAATGACGAGTCCAGCGGCAAAATGGGGCCATTGGCGGACAAATTATACGCGGTGGAACCCGCAGGCGTGGAGACCAATATGCCGTCGCAAATGAGTTCGGGGATGACTGCCCTGCCGTTGACCGAAATCTCCAGCTTCGCCGCCTGACGCGTTTCGCGCAGCAGGGAGACCTCGTTAATCGCGGGCAAGGTGAATTTTTGACCGCTGATTGTGGTTATGTCCGTCGTCAACGGACGGACAGAAAAGGACTTGGCGCGTTGCAAGCGTCTGGGAAGGTCATGCACGTCCCAGCCATTCATCAAAAAGCCAATGGTGCCACGGTTCATACCATAAGCGGGAATGTCGCGGCGGCTTTCCAATAACTGGTGCAAGACCTGAAGCATGTGCCCGTCGCCACCCAGCACAATGACGGCATCGGCGCTGTCGAGCGGCACAAATTCATGCACTTCGCGCAAAAGCGCCTCGGCTTCACGGGCTTGCGGAATTGCCGATGAGATGATCGCAAGTTGCATATTCGGGTTCATCCACCTGTTGCGTTCATATGCCGCGCGAGCCGTAAATCGGGCTGCGCCAACTGTGTTTCGAAGTCATGGCGTTGGGGTTTAAGCCGCAAAGCCTTTTGAAGCAAATGATCGACATCTGCTAACGTGTCCTCCCGCAGCGCCTTGCGTAAATCGACATGCAGTTCCGAACCAAGGCACATGTAAATCTTGCCGTCGGTGGTGAGGCGGATGCGGTTACATTGGTCGCAGAAATTATGGCTCATGGGGGTGATGAGGCCAAGGCGAAGCCCCAATGGCGCAACCCGCCAATAGCGCGCAGGGCCGGCGCTCTTATGCGCTAAAGGGTGCAGATCATAAAGTTCACGAAGCGGCGCGGTGAAGTCATCAAGCGCGATGTAACTCTCTTCGCGTTCCGAAACACCAGCGCCCAAGGGCATGGTTTCTATCAATGTGAGATCAAGCCCATGTTCCGCGCAGAAATGCGCGATAGGCAATAGCGCGTCCTCATTCTGCTGCTTCAGCGCGACCATGTTGATTTTGACATCCATATTGTGCGCGCGCGCCGCGTGAATCCCGGCCAACACCGTGTCGAGGTCACCACCCCGGCTGATCCGGTAAAAGGCTTCGGCGTCCAGCGTATCGAGGCTGACGTTAATCCTTTTCATGCCCGCCGAGGCGAGCAACGGCGCGAAATGTTCCAATCGGCTGCCATTGGTTGTCATGGTCAGTTCGTCGAGAGCACCGCTGCGCACATGCTGCCCCAGCGCGTCGATCAAGACATGGATGTCGCGCCGCACAAGGGGTTCGCCGCCGGTAAGGCGGATTTTGCGGATGCCATGGGCGATGAATCGTTCCACCAAAGCCAGGATTTCGTCATAGGTCAACAGGTCGCGATGCGGCAAAAAGCTTTGCTGTTCCGGCATGCAATAGGTGCAACGAAAATTGCAACGGTCGGTCACCGATATCCGTAAATAGTCGATATTGCGTCCGAAACCGTCGATCATATGTGCGATGTAAGCGCAAAACCGTGCAGACGAAAGCTGAATCCAACAGCGGCAATAATGAAGGCAGGATTATTCTATGCGCGTCGCCGCTTACACCCAAAAGCTGCGGCGCTTTGACCCAAAGCTGCGTTCAGCCCGATTTCCGCGCCAGGCTGGCGAGGCCACGTGACAGTTGCAAACATCCGTTTAATCGCGCCACAGGGTCGCCCCAAACGCGGTTGATCACCAGCTTGCTATCGGGGCGCAGCTTCGCCGTTTGGCCTAGCTTGTCGACATAAGCGAGCAACCCAGCGATATTGGGGGGCGTGTCCTGATGAAAGCTGACCAATGTCCCGCGCGCCCCGACTTCGATTCTAGCGACTTGCGCGATAAGCGCGTTTTGCTTGATCTGGATAAGTTTGAGCAGATTTTGCGTGGGTTCGGGGATTGGACCAAAACGATCCGTCATTTCCGCAGCAAAGCCTTCGACATCTTGGCTTTCTTCGAGGTCGTTCAGGCGGCGATACAACGCCATGCGGACCGACAGGTCGGGGACATAATCTTCGGGAATAAGGATTGGGGCGTCGATGGTGATTTGCGGGGAGAAGCTGCCACGTGGTTTGGCCAGCCCCTGCGCGCCCGCCCGCGCTTCCAAAATCGCTTCTTCCAGCATCGATTGATATAATTCAAAGCCGACTTCTTTGATGTGGCCCGATTGTTCATCACCCACCAAATTGCCTGCGCCGCGAATGTCGAGGTCATGGCTTGCAAGCTGGAATCCTGCGCCCAGGCTATCGAGGTCGCCAAGCACCTTCAGGCGCTTCTCCGCCGTCTCCGTCAGCACGCGGTTGGGTTCATGGGTCAAATAGGCATAAGCACGCGTTTTTGATCGTCCCACGCGCCCGCGAAGCTGATATAATTGCGCAAGGCCGAAACGGTCGGCGCGTAGGATGATGAGGGTGTTGGCGCTTGGAATGTCGAGGCCGCTTTCGACGATGGTCGTTGAAAGCAGCACGTCATATCGCTTTTCATAAAAAGCGCTCATGCGCTCTTCGACGTGTGTGGGCGACATTTGGCCATGTGCGGTAACATATTTCACTTCGGGTATTTCGGTGCGCAGATATTCCTCAACCTCGGTCAAATCTGTAATGCGCGGCACCACGAAAAAGCTTTGCCCGCCGCGATAATGTTCGCGCAGCAACGCCTCGCGCAGCACGACCGGGTCCCATGGCATGACATAAGTGCGCACGGCCAGACGGTCGACCGGTGGGGTTTGAATGACCGACAGATCACGCAAGCCCGACATCGCCATCTGCAATGTGCGCGGGATCGGCGTCGCAGTGAGCGTGAGCATATGCACGTCTGTCTTGAGCGCCTTCAACTGCTCCTTGTGCGTAACGCCGAAGCGTTGTTCTTCATCCACAATGACAAGGCCAAGGCGTTTGAACAGCAGCGACTTTGCCAGCACGGCATGCGTCCCGATCACAATGTCCACTGTCCCGTCGGCAAGGCCTTCACGCGTTTGCGCGGCTTCTGCGGTGGGCACAAGCCGCGACAGGCGACCCAGTTTCAATGGCAAATCACGAAAACGCTCGGCAAAGTTCGCATAATGCTGCCGCGCCAGCAGGGTCGTTGGCGCAATGACAGCGACCTGAAGCCCGGCCATGGCGGCGGCAAAGGCGGCACGCATCGCAACCTCGGTTTTGCCAAAGCCAACATCTCCGCACACCAACCGGTCCATAGGCTTGCCAGCCGATAGGTCCTGAAGCACTTCTTCAATCACGCGCAACTGATCTTCGGTTTCCTCATAAGGGAAACGGTCAACGAAACTTGCATAAGCCGGGCCATCAACTTCAATAACCGCGCCCGCCCGCAATGCGCGTTCGGCGGCGGTTTTGAGCAATTCGCCGGCAATGGCGCGGATGCGATCTTTCAGCTTCGACTTACGCCGCTGCCACGCTTCGCCGCCCAATTTGTCGAGCGCGACATGTTCGCTGTCTGAACCATAACGCGACAGCACGTCGATATTTTCAACCGGAACATATAATTTGTCGCCGCCCGAATATGTCAGCGCCACACAGTCATGCGGGCTATTGCCGACGGGGATGGAAATCAGGCCATCATAACGTCCGATACCATGGTCTTGGTGGACAACAAGGTCACCCGGCGTCAGCGCGGCCAATTCGGCCAGGAAAGCATCCGCCGACTTGCGCCGCTTTTGACGACGCACAAGACGGTCGCCAAGCATGTCCTGTTCGCTCAGCACCACAAGGTCGGGCGTGGTATAGCCATGGTCCAGCGGCAGAACGACAATGGCGGTTTGGCCAGCCGGGACGCCCAAGGCTTGCTGCCAACTATCGACTGCGACAATCGTCGGTGCCTTATGCTCCGCCAGCAACCCCTTCAACCGTTCGCGCGCGCCGCCGGAGTAGCTGGCAATGACCGTCTTGGTTTTGGCGGCATGAAGCGATTTTAGATGCGCGGCCACCGCCGCATACACATTTGCCTTTTGCGCCCGTTCCGGCGCGAAGTCGCGCGCCGCGCCAATGCCGAAGTCAATGATATTTGCCGAGTCCGGCTGCGAAAAGGGTGTGACGAGATGCGCGGCATTATCCGCAAATAACTGGTCGAGTTCATCGCCGCTTAGGTACAGCATTTCGGGCGGCAGCGGGCGGTAGCTGCCAGGTTCAGCCGCCTGTGCTTTCACGCGATTTTCGTGATAGTCGGTGATCGAGTCGAGCCGTGACTGGCCCGCCGCAATCGCGCCGCTGTCGCGGATAATCAGGGCGTCTGCGCCAACATGGTCGAATATCGTCGCCATGCGCTCTTCAAACAATGGCAGCCAATGGTCCATGCCGGACAGCCTGCGGCCTTCGGACACCGCTTGATATAATGGGTCGCCCGTTGCGGTGACGCCAAATCGATCACGATAGCTTATGCGGAAGCGTTTAATGGCCTCTTCATCCATTAACGCTTCTACAGCGGGTAAGATGTCGAAATGATCGACCTGATCAATGCTGCGTTGGTCCGATGGGTTAAAGCGGCGGATGCTTTCAATTTCATCGCCGAAGAAATCGAGGCGAAGGCCGACTTCGCTGCCGGCGGGAAACAGATCGACAATGCTACCGCGTATCGCGAATTCGCCAGCGTCGGCGACTGTGTCCACGCGGAAATAGCCGTTGGATTGTAATAAGGACGCCAGCCGCGCGCGGCTTATCTCGCGGCCAGCGGTCAACCGCTCGCCTGTCTGGCGAATGCGAAACGGCGTCACATATTTTTGAATAACCGCGCTTATGGTCGTGACCACAAGCTGCTTCTTTTTTATAGGCTGCTGAAGTGCTTGCAGTGTCGACATGCGCTGCGATGTGACCGCGACTGAAGGCGAGGCGCGGTCGTAGGGCAGGCAATCCCAACCGGGCAGAATCAGGATTTCGATTTCAGGTGCGAAAAAAGGCACTGCATCGGCAATGGCGCGCATCGCCGATTCATCGGGCGCAATATAAAGCGCACGAGTCTTTGCCGCACGTGTGAGGTCCGCCAGCAACAACGGCGTAAAGCCATTTGGCACCGACGCAAGCGTAAGTGCTTGGCGGCTGTTTATGATGCGTTGCAGGTCAATCATCACTTATGGGTACTAAGCCCTTCGGGAAGCACAATGAAATCCAGCCGCATCATCTGGTCCATCAACGGGCCAGCAAAGGCCGGGTCCGGCGCAGCCGTGCCAAGCGCCCATGCCATGATGTCAACATCCTGTTCATCCAGCAGGCGTTCAAACCATGCATACTCAACCGCGCCCCATTGCGCAGAGCAATGATCGAAAAATCCACCGACCATAGCATCGGCCTCACGCGTGCCACGGTGGTGTGCGCGATAATGTAGTTTGCGACGATAGGGGTCAGCGTCCATGTCACGCCTCCTTTAAGTTTCTGGCAGAATATGATTTGCGGGTTATAAGAGGCCCTAGTCATGCGCCCCGATATACTCAATCCGTTATTTGCAGACATACGTGCCCTAAAGGGTGTCGGTCCTGGTCTTGCCAAGCCGTTGGAGCGGCTTGGGCTGGAGCGGGTGAAGGATGTTCTGTACCATTTCCCCCATAGCTGGACCTATCGCAAGGCCGTGTCGCGTTTGGATGTGGCCAATGTGGGCCAAAACATCATCCTTAATGTGACCGTTATGGATCATCGCGGAGGAAATAGCCCACGTGCGCCATTACGCATATTCGCGGCAGATGTGGACGGCAATTACATTACCCTGACATTTTTTGGCCGGAACGGTGGTTGGGCGCGAAAGCAGCTTCCCATTGGCGAAACGCGCATCATATCGGGCAAATTGGACCGTTATGGGGACGAGCTTCAGATGGTCCATCCCGACCATATTGTGCCCATTGGCAGCGACGCCTCGCCGGGGCTGGCCGAACCGATTTATCCCTTGTCCGATGGCCTAACTAACAAGCGCATGGGGCAATTGGTGGCGACATCGTTGCAAGACGTGCCTGATTTGGCGGAGTGGATTGAACCGACCTTGCTATCCAGTCGGGGATGGTTGAGCTGGTCGAAGTCTATCAACCTACTGCACAACAAGGATGACCAAGACGCGCAGAATAGGCTGGCTTATGATGAGCTATTCAGCAACCAACTTGCGATGCGGTTAATCCGCGCGGCGATGGACAAAAGAACCGCCGTGCCGATACGCGGTGATGGCTCTTTGGTGCCAAAGCTACAGTTGCCTTTTGCGCTCACAGGCGCTCAACAGCGCGCCATAACCGAGATAGAGGGCGACCTTGCGCAGTCGCGGCCAATGCTCCGTTTGCTGCAAGGCGATGTGGGCTCTGGTAAGACGATGGTCGCGCTGATGGCGCTGCTGCGCGGGGTTGAGGCAGGGATGCAGTCGGCGATGCTCGCACCGACAGAAATCCTTGCGCGGCAGCATTATGCCAGCCTTCAAAAAATACTCTCTGGCCTGCCCATCAACATTGCGATTCTTACGGGTCGCGAAAAAGGCCGCTTGCGTGAGGCAACTTTAATGGGGCTTGCCGATGGGTCCATTCACATCCTTGTTGGCACCCATGCGATATTTCAGGAAGCTGTGACCTATAAGGCGCTTGCGGTCGCGGTGATTGATGAACAGCACCGCTTTGGCGTTTCACAACGGCTGATGCTGTCCCGCAAGGGCAGGGGCGTGCCGCATTTGTTGGTTATGACTGCGACCCCAATCCCGCGCAGCCTTGCGCTTGCCGCTTATGGTGAAATGGATAGCTCGATACTGGACGAGCTTCCCCCCGGACGGACGCCGGTTGAAACGCGGGTGATGTCGCAGGATCGGCTATCGGAACTCGTCGATGGCGTCGCCCGGCATCTCGCCGCTGGAAAACAGGCGTTTTGGGTGTGCCCATTAATAGAGGAAAGCGACAAAAGCGACCTCGCCGCCGCCGAACAACGCGCTGAACAGCTTCGCTTGCGCTTTGGGGATCAGGTTGCGTTGGTGCACGGGCGGATGCGTGGCCCGGAAAAAGACGCCGTCATGGAGCGCTTCGTGGCGGGTGAGACCCGCTTGCTGGTTGCAACAACGGTGATTGAGGTTGGCGTGGACGTTCCAAATGCCAGCCTTATGGTGATTGAGGCAGCGGATCGCTTTGGTCTTGCACAACTGCACCAGTTACGCGGGCGGGTTGGTCGAGGGGCCGAAAAATCGGCCTGCATCCTTGTCCGCAGCACGCAAATTGGCGAAACAGCGCGGGCACGACTGGCGTTGATGCGCGAGACGAACGATGGTTTCCGTATTGCCGAAGAGGATTTGAAACTGCGCGGCGCGGGTGAATTGCTGGGCACAAGGCAGTCGGGCGAAAACCCGTTTCGCGTCGCGACGCCCGAACAAGTCCGCGCGCTGATTGGCATCGCCGCAGATGATGCGCGCCTGTTGCTGGACCGCGACGGCGGGCTTGATGGCAAACGCGGCCAAGCGGCGCGGATGGCGCTATACTTGTTTGAAAGAGATGCAGGTGTAGCGACGTTGCGCGGCGGTTAGCAGCCGCGACTTATACGAAGTTGATTAAACCGTGTTTTTTCTTTCCCGCTGAGATTTTTACAGCGGCTGCTTGAGCCGAAATGACTGCGTCGTCGGCTGTCACTGCGTCGCCATCAACGCGTGCGCCGCCGCCTTGGATCATCCGGCGTGCTTCTTTCTTTGAAGCGACAAAGCCCAGGCCAACCAATGCATCGATGAGGGAAATGTCGCCCGAAACGACCAAGCTAGGGAGATCGCCGCCGCTTGTGCCTTCTTCAAAGGTCTTGCGTGCGGTTTCCGATGCAAGGGTCGCTGCGTCCGCGCCACGGCACAATTCGGTCGCGGCATTGGCCAAGGCGATCTTGGCCGCGTTGATTTCCGAACCGCCGAGGGCTTCAAGCCGTTGTATCTCGTCTAAAGGCAAGTCTGTGAACAGGCGCAGAAACCGGCCAACATCGCGGTC
>JAEMTM010000007.1:0-1159 GCA_016462305.1 Sphingomonadaceae bacterium
ATGAATATCTTCGGTTGGAAATCAGCCGGGCGTGGGTATCTGCGTCCGGCCAAAACGCGTGTGCAGCAGGATCGTCTGCCGGGCTTGCGCGGATATGCTTTGGGTAGCCTGGGCGAATGGCCACGGCATTATGAGGCGCAGATGCGTGAAGGCTATTTGTCGAACGCGATTGCGCAACGGGCGGTGCGGTTGATTGCCGAGGGGCTGGCGTCCGCGCCGTTGAACGCAAGTGATGCGCGGGCGCTGGAGTTGGTGCGCGCAACGTCGGCGGGGCAAGCGTTGATGGAGACGGTGGCGACGCATTTGTTGCTGCACGGCAATGCCTATGTCGAGATATTGTCGGGCAATGACGGGCGGCCAGCCGAATTGTTTGCGCTGCGGCCCGAACGCATGACGATAGAGGCCGATATGCGCGGCTGGCCCGTGGCATTTGTGTATAAAGCAGGCGAGGTCGCGAGCCGTTTGCCCGCCGATAATGTGATCCACATCCGTTCGATCCACCCGCTCGACGACCATTATGGTCTAGGCTGTTTGGGCGCGGCGTCGGGCGCGGTGGCGACGCATAATGCGGCGACGAAATGGAACAAGGCGTTGCTCGATAATGCCGCGCGGCCATCGGGGGCTTTGGTCTATGACATGGGCGACAGCGGGACGTTAAACGGCGAACAATATGCGCGGTTGAAGGAGGAGCTTTCCGCCAGTTTCCAAGGCGCGGGCAATGCCGGACGGCCGATGTTGCTGGAGGGCGGCCTGAAATGGCAGGCGATGGCGCTGACCCCGGCAGAGATGGATTTTGCCGGGCTGAAAGAGGCGGCGGCACGGGAAATCTCGCTCGCTTTTGGCGTGCCGCCGGTGCTGCTTGGTCTGCCCGGCGATGCGACTTATGCCAATTATCGCGAGGCGAACCGGGCGCTTTGGAACCAGAGCATCATCCCGTTGGCGCGCAAGATATTGGACGCGCTGGCGCAAGGGCTGCGGCCCTATTTTGACGGCCTGACGCTGGACTTGGATTTGGATGCGATCCCTGCGCTGGCCGAAGACCGTGAGCGGTTGTGGGCGCAAGTGGGCGCGGCGGACTTTTTGACGGCCGAAGAGAAACGTGCGGCGGTGGGGCTTGCGCCGGTGGTGCAGCCGTCAGAGATATCGAACGAAGCGGGTG
>JAEMTM010000007.1:1259-29908 GCA_016462305.1 Sphingomonadaceae bacterium
GCGGTGGGGCTTGCGCCGGTGGTGCAGCCGTCAGAGATATCGAACGAAGCGGGTGCGCTCGAATTCAAGTTCAATCCGTGGCACGACACCGAAAACGGTCAGTTCACATTTAAGGGACAAGGGCAAAGATTTGCTGGCGGCGGCGGAAGTTTCGGCGGCGGTGGTGCTTCGGGTACTTGGAGTAAGCCCAAACCCAAGCGGAAAAACCCGGAAGTAAAGCCTACGCCGAGGCAGCGGATAACTGTTGCGCCGCTCCCGCAGCCTACACCGAGACGCCCTGCAGTTGTCACTTCACCAAAGCCGAAACCCAAAGATATTCGATTAACCGAACCGACCAGTTCACGTCCCGTAGATATACCGAAACAGGTCAAACCAAACGGGGCACCGCCCGCGAAACCCAGCACTGGGCTTTTGGAGGCCACCGCTGCCGCTGCCGCTGCCGCAGCTGCCGGGGCTGCGCTGGCGGCTGCGTCCGGGTCGATCGTCAGTTCTATTACGGTCAACGGCTACACATTCGGTGCCGATGCCATATCACGCACGGCGGGAGTAGCGGGGGAATTGAGACTTGAACCCAGTCAGCGGCGTTCGAGAAGCGCGCAACAGAATGCGGGGAAGCCAGATCGACTGCCATCGGATCACGGCGGGCACTATATTGCGCGCGAGTTCGGCGGGCCCGAAATTCCTGCGAACCATTTCGCACAGGATGCCGGAATAAATCGCGGTGAATATCGAAAATTGGAAATACTCTGGAAAAAAGCATTGAAAAGAAAGCAAAAGGTGGACGTAGAAATCGAACCAAAGTATGAAGGTGATTCAAAGCGACCGCATTCGCTCGAGGTGAAATATACAATAAACGGCGAAAAATTTAGTAAGACAGTACCGAACATAAAAGGGGAGAAGTAAAATGGACCCTCGCGTACAAATGGGCGATATGCTTAACGGCATTGGGCAGCATCTGGCCGACATTCTCGATCAGCACCCCGATGGCAGTTATATGTATGCCGAAGTGACCGAAGGCTCCTGTGAAGCAGGTATTTTCCACGATGAAGGCGAACAAGTGGTCTATTACCGTCCGAGTGGCGAACTGTTTGACGCATTGTTCGACCTGTGGAAGTTCGCCGAGGCGGATAAGAAATGGACCGTGCTTCATTATGAAGTAAAAGACGGAGCGTTCAAAGTCCGCTTTTTATACCCTGATCAATTAGATCCTGAGGAATTCAGTTATGAACGTCGAGAGCGCGCATTGCACGAGCGTTATGGCGACAAGCCTGTCATCTATCCTAAGCCGGACGGAAATTTCCGTGAACTGACATTGGACGATTTTCCCGACGACGATGAGAATTCCGCAAGCTAGCTGGCGCTGCATTTTCAGTGGGTAAAATCTAACGTTTACCCAATAAAAAATAGGAGGAACGTCATGGCAACTGAAGAAATGGGCAAATTGCTGAATCAAATTGGGCAGCTTGTCGCCAAAACGCTGGGTAAAGTTCCCGATGATGTTTTTGTTTTTATCCGGGCTGCCGACCAACTGAGCGGCGGAGCAATTTTTGAAAATCTGTCTGACAAAATTGTCTATCATGATTTTGGACATGACATTCATGATACGATATTAGAATTATGGGACGCTGCGCCGACTGACAAAAAATGGTCGATGCTGCTTTACGATATCAAGGACGGTAGCTTCGATGCCGAGTTTTTGTACACGGATGATCTCGAGGATGAATGGGACTCGCTTGACTATCGGCAGGATGCTCTTCGCGAACGTTATGGCGACAAGCCTGTCATCTACCCCAAGCGGGACGGAAAGTTCCGTATACAGACGTTGGACGATTTGCCCGACGAAGATTAGAATCCGGCAACCTAAATGGCGCTGCATTTCCAGTGGGTAAAATCGAACGTTTACCCAACGACAAATAGGAGAAGTAAAATGGACCCTCGCGTACAAATGGGCGATATGCTTAACGGCATTGGGCAGCATCTGGCCGACATTCTCGATCAGCACCCCGATGGCAGTTATATGTATGCCGAAGTGACCGAAGGCTCCTGTGAAGCAGGTATTTTCCACGATGAAGGCGAACAAGTGGTCTATTACCGTCCGAGTGGCGAACTGTTTGACGCATTGTTCGACCTGTGGAAGTTCGCCGAGGCGGATAAGAAATGGACCGTGCTTCATTATGAAGTAAAAGACGGAGCGTTCAAAGTCCGCTTTTTATACCCTGATCAATTAGATCCTGAGGAATTCAGTTATGAACGTCGAGAGCGCGCATTGCACGAGCGTTATGGCGACAAGCCTGTCATCTATCCTAAGCCGGACGGAAATTTCCGTGAACTGACATTGGACGATTTTCCCGACGACGATGAGAATTCGGCGACCTGAACAGTTGCCGCCTGCACCCAGCATGACCCGAGCGACCCGTAACGGCGGATAGAGCCTGTTTGGGTCCGATTTACATATAGGAAACATCAATGGTTGAAAATAATTTGCAAGGTCTGCTGGAGCAGGCCTCCGAAACCGGTGCGCGTCGTGCGCTGGCGGGGTTGGGGCTGGATGATGCCAGCGCCGCCAAGGATATGGGCGAATTGCGCGAGCTTTTGTCCGCATGGCGCGACGCCAAACGCTCGGCGCGTAAGGCGGCGATTGGCTGGGTCGTGCGGATGGTGTTGGCGTTGTTGCTGATCGGCATTGCGTTCAGATTGGGCCTGCCCGGATTGGTCAGCCAATGAGGTTGGCGGGCTATGCCGCGATCTTCGACGCGCCGGACAAGGGCGGGGATATTGTTCGCAAGGGGGCATTTGCGCGTGCGGCAAAGGCGGGCTTGCCCTTATTGTGGCAACATGACCAACGCCGCCGCATCGGCTTTGTCGAAAGCCTAAGCGAGGATGCACGCGGCCTGCGGGTGATCGCGCAACTCGATGACGACAGCGCGGTTGTGCAGGCGGGCAGCGGCCTATCCTTTGGCTACCGCGTGCGCGCGATGCAGCAACAGGAATATCGGGAGCTCACTGACCTCGACCTTATCGAAGTCAGCGTCGTTGCCACCCCCATGCAACCGCTCGCCCGCGTGCTGGCGGTGGAGGCGGGTGGGCCAAACATCACAGACATTAATCAGTTCACGCAAGGAGAATGACATGGATTATGAAACTAAAGCAGACAATCTGGACGCCGTCTTTGACGGGGCGGTGCCGGCGGTGGCGGTGACGCGGCCCGTTTTATCAGGCGGCAAGGTCGCTGACCCGGCGCGGTCGGCCTTTGTCGATGGCTATTTGCGGCGCGGGTCGGAGGTGGAGTTGAAAAGCTTCAATGGCGCAACGCCTGCCGATGGCGGCTTTGCCGTGCCGCGCGAAATTGACGAGGTCATCGACACCGTGTTGAAATCGATCTCTCCCATTCGCGCGATTTCGACCGTGGTGCGCGTGGGGTCGGCTGGCTATCGCAAGCTGGTGACGCAAAATGGCGTGACATCGGGCTGGGCCGCAGAAACGGCGACGCGTCCGGAAACGGCGACGCCGACATTCAACGAAATCGTCCCCAGCTTTGGCGACCTGTATGCCAACCCGGCGGCGACGCAGGCGATGTTGGATGATGCCGCATTTGATGTGGAGGCCTGGCTGGCGGATGAAATCGCATCCGAATTTGCCAAGGCCGAAGGCGCAGCATTCATCAGCGGCAATGGCACCAACCGCCCGCGCGGATTTTTGACCGCGCCGGTTGCGACGACAAGCGATGCGACGCGGCCCTTTGGCACGTTGCAATATGTGCCGACGGGCGTGGCGGGCGGCTTTCCCACGACCAGTCCGCAAGACAAGTTGGTGGAGCTGGTGCACGCTGTGCGCGCGCCCTATCGGCAGGGGGCAAGCTGGGTCATGAATGCATCGACCTTGTCGATTATTCGCCGGTTCAAAACGGTGGATGGTGCGTTTCTGTGGCAACCTGCGATGGCGGCGGGACAGCCGGATACGTTGATGGGCTATCCGGTCGTTGAGGCCGAAGACATGCCCGATATTGCTGCGAACAGCCTGTCGATTGCCTTTGGTAATTTCAAGGCGGGTTATTTGATTGCCGAACGGAGCGAGACCAATATCTTGCGCGATCCATATTCGAACAAGCCTTATGTCCATTTCTACGCCACGAAGCGTATTGGTGGCGCGTTGATCAATTCGGCGGCGATCAAATTGATGCGTTTTTCGCTGACCTAAGCATTTTGGCCTCTGCCCGTTGCGTTGATGGGTAGAGGCCATTTTTGGTTAAAATAATACATATCAAAAGCCGATATGGCAAAAATAGCGCAACTACGGTTGCGCTTCCCCAATTTCAAAGGAACATCAGATGTTGAGCCTTGATCCGCTCGGCCTCGACAGCGTCATGCTGGCCGAGGTTCGGGCCTATATGCGTGTCGATGCGGGCACCGATGACAATGTGATCGCCGCCTGCGCCGTCGCCGCCGTTGAACATGCCGAGCAGTTCACGCGGCAGATACTGATCCGTCGTGGTGCAAAGGATATGGTCACGACAGGGTCAGGCTGGCAAATATTGCAAGCCATGCCCGTGCAGTCAATCGTGGGCGTGACGGGCATTCCGGCAGAGGGCGCAAGTCTTGCCATGGCAGCGTCGGCGTGGGAGGCAAAGATCAGCTCACGCGGAGAAGCCTATTTCAGGGTGCTACAGCCCGGAATTGCGGGACGTGCGGAGGTATCGCTTATCGTTGGTCTGTCGGCCAATTGGGCCAGTCTGCCCGAGTCACTTCGGCTTGGCTTGCTGCGGCTGGCGGGGCATTTCTACAACAACCGCGATGCGAGCGATGATGCTGGCCCGCCTGCCGCGGCACTGGCGTTGTTGCTGCCGTTCCGCCGGATGCAATTGGCATGAGCGGGGAATTTGCAGGCACGTTGCGCGAACGTGTCGTGATCGAAACGCGACTTGGCAACCGCGACAGCCGCGCAGGCGCGGTGGGCAATTACCGCTATGACGGGCAGGCATGGGCAGCGGTTTCACCGTTAATGCCCGCCGATCTGACGCGCGGCGATGCCTTGTCGGCACTGCCGCGTTGGCGGGTGACATTACGTAAACGCGAAGGCGTGGGGATTGGCACAAGGCTGACATGGCGGGGCAAATATCTGGCGGTGCGGGCGGCCTTAAGTGACCCGCAGACGCCCGCGCAAATGCACCTGACCTGCGAAGAAGTGCGATGAATGCCGAACGGCTGAAGGCCAAAGCCGACGTCTTGGGCGCGGCCCGCGTGCAGCGGATCAGCGATCGGTTGATGGCAACCGACTTGCCGCAAGGCGTGCGCGCCGAACGCAGTGACGAAGGCGTGACGTTAGTGGCCAAAAACCTGCGCCGCCGAATGCTTGACGACGCGCAATTAAGGAATTTCGGACGATGAGTGATGCAGTGCAAGCCTTGCAAGCTGCCGCCGTGGCAGCGCTGTCGGCGCACCCGGTGTTGGCCGCACAGTTGACGGGCATTTATGACGGACCGCCGCCGCGTGCAGCCTTTCCCTACATCGCCGTCACCGATGGGGTGACGAGCGATTGGGGCACCAAGACCAAGCAAGGCCGCGAAATCCGGCTGGCGTTTACGGTGTGGGATGATGGTGAGGCCGCGACGCGGCTCACGAACCTTATGGGCCATGTTGACGATGCCTTATTGGCGATCCCACGTGATTTGCCCGGCTGGCGGATCGCGAGCTTGGTCTTCCTACGGTCGATGGTGCTGCGCGATCCGGCGGGGCCATGGGCGGGGCTGGTCGAGCATCGCGTCCGATTGCTCGCCGTCTAAATCACATAATTTCTCCGCCGATGCGCGGACATTTTCGAAAGGATAAGGGCATATGCCAGTAGAAAAAGGAAGCGCCTTCCTGTTGAAGGTTGGCGATGGCGCAGCGACGCCAGTGTACGCAACGGTCGCTGGCCTGCGTACCACGCAATTGTCGATCAATGGCGATCCGGTGGTCATCACCCATAAGGGCAGCGGCGCGTGGCGCGAATTGTTGTCGGGCGCGGGTGTGCGGTCGGTGTCGGTGTCAGGGGCGGGCGTCTTTACCGGATCATCGGCGGAGACGCGGATTAAAAACAACGCCCTTTCGGGGCAGTTGGATGATTATGAGTTAAGTTTTGAAGGCGGAGAGCGGCTGCGCGGAAAATTCCTGGTCGCAAGGCTCGATTATGCGGGCGATTTCAATGGGGAGCGGTCCTACACGCTGGCGCTGGAAAGCAGCGGACAGGTAACGTCCTTATGACGCGGTCAGCCAATAAGGCGCGCGGCGAGGCGTCGTTGCTGCTGGATAGCGGGGCGGTTATTTTGCGCCCAAGTTTTGCGGCCTTGGTCGCGGCAGAGGAGGAGCTTGGACCGTTGTTCGCGCTGGTGGAACGGGCGGCGGCGGGCAATTTGAAGCTATCCGAAATGGTCGCTCTATTTTGGCATTGTCTTTATGACGCCGACGCCGAAATGACGCGCGATAGGTTCAGCGAAAGCGTTGCCAAGGCCGGGCTTTCGGCGATGACGCCCGCGCTGAAAATTCTACTTGGCCAGATATTGAGCGGGCAATGACCTTTGCCGATGTCGCGGCCCAATTCGCGGGGCGCACGGCCCTGACATTGGGATGGCGGCCCGATGACTTTTGGAACGCCACACCCGCCGAATTGCTGGGCATATTGCAGGCGATTGCGGGCGATGGCGAAGCGCCGCCAAGCCCGGACATTATACACCGACTGATGACGCGGTTTCCAGATAGCCCAAGCGGAGAGACATGATGGATGAAGAAATTGATCGGCTGGTCGTGTCGGTGCGCGCCGACACCCGCGCCTTTGCGAGCGACGTTGCCGCGATGCGCGCGGAACTCGACGGGCCATTTGCCGACGGGTTGGAACGCGCCGGGGCCGCGCTGGAACGCGGGCTGACGAGCGCAATTCAACGCGGCAAATTCGGCTTTGACGATTTGCGCCGCGTGGCCTTGTCGGTGTTATCGGAAATTGCGGCTGCCGCCATCCGTTCGGGCTTGAATGGGGGCAGTGGCGACGGCGCTGGCAACCTGCTTGGCAGTTTGGCGAGTTTGCTTGGCGCAGCATTGGGTGCGCCGGGCCGTGCGACGGGTGGCCCCGTGTCGCCGGGCCGTGCGTATCGTGTCGGCGAACGCGGGCCTGAGCTGTTTGTCCCCACGAGCAGCGGGCGTATTGAGGCGTCTGCCGCGTCTGGCGCGACGACTCATGTGCGGATGACGATCAACGTGTCGGATGCACGCGGCACTGCGCCCGCTGCGCTTGAACGGTCCTCGCGCCATGTCGCGCGTGCCGTCCGCCAAGCCCTGGCGCGGGATTGAACCATGGCTTATTGGTTATGCGACAAAAGGCGGCAGCAAAAATCATCGCCGGTGATGCGCTTCGATCCGCGCTTTTGGACCGTGAATTTTCCCCGCCCGATGATGGCGTCGGTGGTGACGACTGGCCCGGAATCCTTGCGTGCGGACGCGGTATTTTATCGCAGTGATGATCTGGCGGGCCTGATCTGGGACAGCGTTGATGCATGGGACCACCCATTGCTCGCTTATGAAACCAACCGCGATTACCGGCGGCTGACCATTAGTTTCCGGTGGCGGTCTGAAGGTATCATGCCGTTAAATGCCGTCAACGGGCCGACGCTGACCATATCTGGCCGCGACGCCAATGGTGCGGCCAAAAGCTGGTATGTGCGGTTGTGGAATTATGCCGTTGGCACGCCGCAGGACGCAGAGATCGTCCTTGATTTTAGCGATCTTTCTGGCGGGTTTTTATTGCCGCAAGAGGGCGACCCTGTGTTCGCGGGCGACATTGACCGGATGTTCATTTCGCTCGTTCCGCCAAGCTATACGGGCCAGGCGGACAGCCTTGCTGCGCCAGCCTCAGCTTGGGTCGAATTGTCCGAAATCCGCTGCGATGGCGCGGGCGTGATGCTCGATACGGGTGATGTGATGATCCCCGAACATGACCTGAAAATGGCGACGGGCTATGATGATGCCTATAACCAGACGCCAGCACGGCTATTGCGGCAAATTCTTGCCTTGGGCTATCGCGGGACGATCAACCATTATGTCGGCATGAGCCATTATTTTCGGTTAGAGCCGCTGGGCAATGCGCATTATGTAAGCCTTGCGGGCGGGGCGTTGAATATGCCTTGCATCGCCTGGCACCGCAGCTTTGCCGCGCAAGCCAAGACTTTTGGGTTCGACCTGATTTTCTCGTTAAGTTATGAATTGTTCGACGCGCATAGCTGGAATGACTGGAAACAACGTGCTGCCAATGGCGACCCGGCGCTGACGGGTTGGACGCCGCCATCGACATTATTGTCGCCAGCGCATGCAGGCGCGATGAATTACCTGAAGGCCGTTGCGCGGGCCTTTGTCGCGATATTGAAAGACGCCGGATTGCCGGTGAAATTCCAGATTGGCGAGCCGTGGTGGTGGATCATGCCCGACGGGCGGATGTGCCTATATGATGCGGCGGCGACTGCGGCCTTTGGGACGCTGTCGGTGAGCATCGCGAGTATAAAGGGCCCCAAGACGGCGGCGCAAAAGGCGATGTTGGATAAAGCGGGGCAGTTGCTCGCCGCGTCCACAGCATCGATCTGCGATGCCGTGCGGGCGGAAGCCGGGAGCGCAGGCGCGCAGACTTTATTGCTAGTCTATTTGCCCACGGTGCTGGACGCCGATGCGCCTGATGCCATGCGCGCGAACGTGCCATTGGACTGGGCCAAGCCTGCGTTCGATGTGTTGCAGCTTGAAGATTATGACTGGGTCATCACGGGCAATCATGGGGCGACGCGGCGGGCGGTTCCGTTGATGGCGACGCGCCTGGGTTATCCTGTCGCGCAGCAGCATTATTTCACCGGCTTCGTCCTTCGCCCCGAAGACAAAGCACAATGGGGCGAAATTGCATTTGCCGCAGCGCAAAGCCGCGCCCGCGGTGCGGCACAAACTTATGTCTGGGCGCTGCCGCAGGTCGTGCGCGATGGCTTTACTTTTTTTGAAATTGGACAACAGGAGGACGCGGTGCAGGAATTTGACGATGTGCTTTTTCCGCTGCAAATCGGGCGAGAGGCAGAGATGACCGCCGCATTTTCAACCAATGTGGTGACCACGCTTTCGGGCCATGAACGCCGCAACAGCAGTTGGAGCAATGCGCGTTTAAGCTATGATGTTGGCCCCGGCGTGCGGTCCGAAGCGGAGTTGGGGCAATTGCTGTCTTTCTTTCGCGCACGGCGTGGTCCGGCGGTCGGGTTTCGCTTCACTGACCCGTTCGATAACAGCTCGAACGGGATGACGGGCAACCCCAATATGTTGGATCAAAGGCTTGGGTTGGGCGATGGGGTGCGCACGGCGTTTCCCTTGCTGAAAACCTATGGGGCGGATGGCCAAGTGCGCCGGATTACCCGGCCAGTTGCGGCATCGGTCCTGGTTGCGGTGAACGGCGTGACGGCGACGGGCTGGTCCCTCGCTCCGGGTGGAGTCGTGAGCTTTTCCACGGTACCGCCTGCTGGCGCAGTTGTGACCGCTGGCTATCGTTTCGACGTTCCGGTGCGCTTTGCCTCCGACCAAATGGATGTGGCGCGGGCGACATTTGGCGCAGGCGATATGCCCAATGTTCCGTTGATCGAAATCCGGGAAGCGGTGTGATGGACGCGTGGATGGAGGGGCCATTGACCAGCGTTGCTTATGGCTGGCGGCTGGAGCGGGCCGACGGGGTGACATTGGGGTTTACCGCGCATGATGTCGATGTGGCGCATGATGGCATATTGTTACGCGCAAGCCCCGGAATGCAGCCAACAACGGTCATGCAAAGCGCTGGCCTAGATAAGGATGGGTTGGACGTATCGGGCGCGCTCACGTCCGACGACATCCGCGCCGATGATCTTGCGGCGGGACGTTGGAACGGGGCGTATCTGGAAATTTTCCTGTTTGACTGGACCGCGCCCGCGCGCGGCAAACGCGTGTTGGCCGCCGGGGAATTGGGCGCAGTATCCTTCACCGATGATGCGTTTGAGGCCGAGCTTGTTGGCTTGCAAGCGCGGTTGGAAAAAGCCGTGGCGCCGCAAACGTCACCATCTTGTCGCGCACGATTTTGCGATGCGGCCTGTGGTCTTAACAGTGCACGTTTCCGGCATCTGGCCAAAATAGCCAGCAGTGATGACAACCGGATTTCGATCACTGCACCCTTGGGCGTTGCCGACGGGCATTTGGCCTATGGCGAATTGCGTTGGCTTTCCGGTCCCAATTGCGGGTCGACTGCGAAAATTGCAGGTCATGAAAGCACGGAGATTTATGTGTATAGCGCCCCGTTTCATGCGCCAAAAGCAGGCGACCTGATCGAACTGACGCAAGGGTGTGACAAGGTCATGTCCACATGTGCTGGGCGCTTCGGCAATGGCGCGAACTTTCGCGGCGAGCCGTATTTGCCCGGCAATGACCTACTTACCCGTTACCCCGGTGGCAATTAGGCTTCAGCCGCCGCAGACCAAGCCCCAGGCGAGCATCGCTGCTTGTGCGCTGACATGCCTAGGTGCGCCGTTCCGGTTGCATGGCCGTTCGCCGGAAACCGGGCTTGATTGCGTTGGCGTGGTTGCGGCCTGTCTTTTCGAAGCTGGCTATCGTTTCGAAACACCCACCGATTATCGCCTGCGCGGTGATTTTGAAGGACGCGCGCAGGCTTTTTTTGCGGACCCAAAATTTCGGAATGTTGATGACGGATCGTGGATCGCGGGTGACATTTTGCTGCTGCGAACCGGGCCTCGACACATTCATTTTGCGGTGCTGACGCACATCGGCGCGGTGCATGCGCATGTGGGTTTGGGCCGCGTCGTATTGACCCCGCTGCCGCTGCCTTATGGCAACATCACCCAATGGCGCTTTCAAGGAGACTGATATGGCAACGCTTGTTTTGACCGTCGTGGGTTCCGCCATTGGTGGACCGATTGGCAGCGCGATTGGCGCTTTCATTGGCCAGCAGATCGACGCAGAAATATTCGCCCCGCCTGCGCGGGAGGGGAGCCGGCTGAAAGAGCTGGCGGTCCAGACATCAAGCTATGGTTCGCAGATTCCCGGCATATTTGGTGCCATGCGGGTGGCGGGCACCGTGATCTGGTCCACAGATTTGATTGAACAGCGGACGAAAAGCGGCGGCGGCAAGGGACGGCCTTCAACGGTGAATTACAGCTACCGTGTCAGCCTTGCCGTGGCGCTATCGAGCAGGCCAATTGCGCGTGTTGGTCGCATATGGGCGGATGGCAACCTTATCCGTGGTGTAAATGGTGACTTCAAAATTGATGCCCAGATGCGTGTGCATAAAGGTCAGGAAAATCAGCAGCCCGATCCTTTATTGGCCTCAGCCGAAGCGCAGGGGCAGTGCCCTGCACATCGCGGCATCGCTTATGTTGTTTTCGAAGATCTTCAGCTCGCCGAATTTGGCAATCGCATCCCGTCGTTCACCTTCGAGATTTTCGAACGTGACGGGCCGCTGACGTTATCCGCGTTGCTGACAACGGTTTCCAATGGCGACATTGCGTCCCAAAGCGGGCTTGAGATTGTTGGCTTTGCCGTTGCCGGCGCGAGCGTGAGAGAGGCTGTCGCGCCGATTTTGAATAGTTGTCCGTTGGAACTTGTCGTTTGCGACAGCCATCTTGTTGTCCGCGATGTCGGCGTGCAGCAGGATTTTGTCCACAGCATCGACATTGCGGTTGAAGAAAATGGGCGTGCGTTGGAAAAACCAAAGCATGTCATGCCACCGGCGGCCAATATTCCGGTCAATGTCTCGCTGCGTTATTATGATGCAGAGCGCGATTATCAGGCAGGCATTCAGCAAAGCCATAGTCACGCAGGTGGCCGGGGTGAGATGCGATTGGAATTGCCCGCAGTGCTCAGCGCGGCCGCCGCCAAGGCCATCGTTGAGGCCAAAGATAGCGATGTCCGCTATGCGTCCCACGTCTGGTCCGGGGCAGCCGCAGCGTCGGGCCGTTCTTACCAGCCCGGCGATCATTTCCGGACAGCCGATAACCGAAAGTGGCAAATTTCAGAGGTTGAAGTCGGCCTGGGAACGACGCGCATCAAGGCAAAGGCGTTGCCCAAGCATATGGCAATCGGTGCCTTTGCCAGCGCCGCTGGACGGCATGTGCCGTCTGCGGATCAGCCGATTGGCCAGACGCGAATATTGGCCCTTGATATGCCTTTGGTCCCGGGCGGCGATCCGCATAAACCGGCCTTGGCGTTATTTGCAGCAGGCACAGAAGCGGGTTGGAAACGGGCGGCGATCTCGCTTTCAACGGGTGATCAATGGACGGATTTCGGCACCACTGCCCTGCCTGCGGTGATGGGAAATACGCAAAATGCAATGGGGGCGCATCACCCGTTTTTGTTGGATGAGGCAAATATGGTTGATGTCGCGCTGCTGCACAAGGCCATGAATCTGACGACCCGTGATACTTCGCCTTTGGCGGTTGATGCGCCGATATTCTGGATCGATGGGGAGTTTGTGCGCGTCGGGCGCATTGCGGCCTTAGGCGGAAAAAACTACCGACTTTCGCGTCTAAGCCGGGGCGTTTCTTCGCCGGCGATGCGTGCACCTGCACACGCGGCGGGTGCGCAAATTGTGCTCATGGATGCAAGCTCGACGCGCATTATATCGGAGAACGCTTATCAGGTCGGGCAAACGGTTACACTGGATGTGCAGGGCCTTGGTGATGTCGCACCCGTGACAACGGTCGTTGTTGCAGAGGGAATGGCCATTACCCCCCTGCCGCCGGTTCATGGCCGCGTGGAAAAAGACGGTAGCGGGAATTTTGATCTACACTGGAAACGCCGCTCGCGGCTTGATCTGGGCTGGGTGGGTGGCGTTGACCAAGCACAAGCCGAGGATCAGGAAAGCTACCGCGTCGGGCTTTTCATCGATGATCGTATATTGCGCGAATGGACGGTAACCGAAAATTACCTGCGCATTTCGGCAAGCGAAATGGCAGCTTTAGGGGTTCTGCAAAGCAGCTTGGTCATTTTCAAAGTGCAGCAAATTGGACGTTTTGCCCAGTCCAGCCCGCTGACCTTCGGTCTGAGTTAATGGGTAAGTTTGGCGCAATTCATGTTATATGGAGGATATATGTCCGCATTAGAAACTGGACGCTATCGCCTGCCGCTGTTGGCAGTGTCGCAGGCGCAGAAAGAAATCACGCATAATGAAGCGCTCGTTATTATTGATGCGCTGTTGCATATGGCAGTCGAAGCTGCCTTGTCGGCTGCGCCCACCGTCAATGATAATGATATTGGGAAATGTTGGGTCATAAATGGGGTGCCAACGGGTGCATGGGCAAACAAAGCTGGTCAGATCGCCTATTGGATTGGCGGCAGTTGGCGCTTTGTCGTTCCCCATGAAGGAATGCGGGTTTGGAACAGATTTACACGGCGTCACAGCCTGTACATATCGGGCCAATGGACGACCGCGCCTTCGGTACCTAATCCAACCGGTGGTGCTGTCGTCGATAGCGAAGCGCGCGCAGCACTTGCGGCGATTTTGCATTATTTCAGGTTGATAGGTATATTGGCAACATAAGCCGAGAATGCTGGAAAACGTCACAAATATTATGCTCTATTGCCAAAAATGGCGACATTTTGGCAACAGTATAGAGACATAGCGACTTGCATCGATGGAACAGAATTGTTAAACCCGCGTTCTCGAATTATCGTTCCTAAGATAGATAAGGGGAAAGTTGATGCGTAAGTTAGCCATAAGTTTGGCGCTCGCTTCTACTGCTCTGGCGTCACCGGCTTTGGCCCGCGACAACCAGTGGTATGTCGGAGTTGATGGCGGTGCCATGATAGTAGAAGACCTTGCTTTGGATATTGCTGCCCTGAATGATGCGGCAACATTAGACACAGACAAGGGTTATGATGTCGGCGGCGTAGTCGGCTATGATTTCGGCGGTTTCCGTCTTGAATCAGAAGTGTCGTATCGTCAGGCTGATGTGACTGGTTTTAACAGCCAATCACCGCAGATTACGGGCGGCGCGGGAACGACTTTGGCGCCTAGCGGTACATATGCCGTAGCGGGTGACGCGAGTGCATTGAGCTTCATGGTCAATGGATTGTTTGATTTCGGTGACGATGATGGCATTCAGGGCTTTTTTGGCGGCGGCGTTGGTGTTGCACGTGTAGACGTGCAGACCGTTTTTGCAGCACCTTCATTCCTTGATGACTCGGATACGGGTTTTGCATGGCAAGCGCTCGCTGGCGTTCGTGCGCCATTGAGCGCCAACTGGGATGTGGGACTGAAATATCGTTTCTTTAACGCGGACAAGGTCAATCTGGTTGATCGTCTTGGCCGTGCGGTGGACACACGCTTCCGTTCGCACAGCTTGATGGGTAGCCTGATTTATAACTTCGGCGGTGCACCTGCGCCGGTTGAAGTGGCACCACCACCACCGCCGCCTCCTTATGTGGCTCCACCGTCACCACCTCCACCGCCGCCACCGCCGCCACCTGCGCCGGTGTGCAACACAGGTCCTTATATCGTATTCTTCGATTGGGATAAATCGAACTTGCGTCCAGACGCAGCTTCGGTTCTCGATAATGCCGTTGCGCAATATGCGAACTGTGGCAGCGCGAAGGTTATGCTTGCAGGTCACGCCGATAAGTCGGGTGCTCCAAAATATAACGTTGGCCTCTCCGAGCGTCGTAACGACACCGTTCGTACGTATCTTGTGTCCAAGGGCGTATCGGCTGGCGCAATCGCCACTCAAGCATTCGGTGAAACTGCACCATTGGTACCAAACGTAGATGGTGAGCGTGAACCGCAAAACCGTCGCGTGGAAGTGTCCTACGGTCCAGGTTCGGGAATGTAATTCCCAATCTGATTTCAGGTTAAAGGAAAGGCTGGTCGAAAGACCGGCCTTTTTTTTGCGTGGCCTGCATGACCCCGCGTATGGCAGCGCAGATTTTAGGCCGCAGCCTTTGCCTTCACGCGCGCCTTCACTCTTGCGGCTTCCAAAAGCCGGGCTTCAAGTGCTTTTAACTTGTTTTTGTTTTCGATTTTGCCGCCGAACAAATCCGTCACATAAAATGTATCGACGGCGCGTTCTCCGTACGTGGCGATGTGCGCACTGTGCAATGTGACTTTGGATTCAAACAGCGCCAGCGCCAAATTGTTGAGCAAGGCGGGCCGATCCAGCGCATTCACTTCGATCACCGTAAACCGGTTGGACGCTTGATTATCAATCAACACCGATGGCGCGATTTTAAAGGCGTCGGCCCGGCGGAGCGCTTTCGGTTTCGCATCCAGTTGAGTCATCAAGCGGGCGCGGTTGGTGAGCGCATCTTCAATGTTGCGCTTGAGCCGGTTTAACTGGCTTTGCTCCTGAAACGGGCGACCCAGCGGGTCTTGGATAAGGAAATTGTCAACCGCCATGCCGTCACTGCTGGTGTGAATTCGCGCATCGATAATGTTGCCGCCCGCCAGATGAATGGCACCCGCTATGCGGTAAAATAACCCCGGATGGTCGGCGGCAAAAACCGTCACGAGCGTCGCGCCTCGATCAGGATAGAAACACGCATCAATGGCAAGGCCCGTGCCCGCATTGGAAAGAAGATGCCGGGCGTTGCGTTCGATGATGTCATCTGGTTCCGCGATCCAATAGGCCTCGGGAAGCGTTTTGGCAAAAGCCGCGAATGTATCGGCGGGCAGTTGCAACGCGGACTCCAGTTTCGCTTTTTTCGCGGCAATCCGTTCGTCCCGGCCGCGTTGCTTGTGTCCCAAACGCAGCACTTCTTCGGTAGCTTCAAACAGGTCTGACAAAAGCTGCCGCTTCCAACTATTCCAAACGCCCGGTCCAACGGCGCGGATGTCAACGACGGTCAAGACCAATAACAGCTTCAACCGCTCGGGTGACTGGACGGCCTGGGCGAAATCCAGGATAGTCTTGAAATCCGCCAAGTCCCGTTTGAACGCGGTGGCCGACATCAACAGATGATAACGGACGAGCCAAGCAACGGTTTCCGTTTCGGCTGGTGAAAGACCAAGCCGTGGGCATAAGGTTTCGGCAACCTCAGCGCCTAACACACTATGGTCACCGCCACGCCCCTTCGCAATGTCGTGGAGCAATGTGGCCACAAACAATACCCGCTTGCTGACAATCTGTTGCATCATTGCTGTAGACAGCGGGTGATCCTGTTTTAACTTGCCCCTGTTAATGTCGGCCAGCAAACCGATGGCGCGGATCGAATGTTCATCGACTGTGTAATGGTGGTACATGTCGAACTGCATTTGCGCGACGACACGGCGGAAATCGGGAATAAACCTGCCAAAGACGGTAGATTCATTCATCCAGCGCAACACGGTTTCCGGGTCGCGCGGAGACGTCAGAATTTCGAGAAAAAGCGCGTTGGCTCTGGGGTCCCGTCGCAATATTTTGTCGATCAGCCGGGCATCCCTTTGGGCGGCGCGCATGGCCAGCGGGTGGATTTCCAATTCATGCACATCTGCCAAATGAAATATTTCGAGCAAGCGCACCGGGTCTTGCACAAAAAACCCGTCATCGGGTAGCGCCAAGCGACCACGATCCAGTTGAAAGCCGTTTAGCTTTCGCGGTTTCCGGATAAAACTGGGCAAGAACCGACGGCCTTTTTTGGCCATGGCTTCATCCAAATGCGCGAGGAATAGCCCCGTCACGTCACCAACCGTTTTTGCGTTCAAAAAATAAAAATGCATGAACCGTTCAACCGCCGAGCGTCCGGGGCGATCTGCAAATTGCATAAGCTCTGCAACTTCGCGTTGCAGATCAAAGGTCAGGCGCTCTTCCGCGCGTCCGGTGATATTGTGCATATGGCAGCGCACCGCCCATAAGAAATTCTCTGCTTTTCTAAACCGGTTATATTCATCAATTGTCAGCAGGCCAACGTCGACAAGTTCGGACGCGGCGGACACTTTGTGGATATATTTTCCTATCCAGTAGAGAGTGTGGAGGTCGCGCAGCCCGCCTTTGCCATCCTTGATGTTGGGTTCGACCACATATCGGCTGTCCCCCATGCGTCGGTGCCGATCATCGCGTTCGATCATTTTTAGGCGGACAAAGTCAGATGCTGTGTTGGCGACGACTTCGTTCCAGAAACGCAACGAAGCCTCTTCATAAACGCCGCGGTCGCCCCAAACAAACCTGCTTTCCAGCAAAGCGGTGCGAATGGTCAAATCCTCTTGCGCCATCTTTACGGTTTCATCGAGGGACCTACTCGATTGGCCAACCTTCAACCCAAGGTCCCAGAGCAAATAGAGGATCGCTTCTACGACCTGCTCGGTCCACGAACTGCGCTTGAAAGGCGTTACAAAGCCGATATCCACGTCGCTGTGCGGGGCCATTTCTCCGCGGCCATATCCACCAACCGCCAAAACCGCGATCCTTTCGGATGCCGAGCGGTTAGCAGCGGGATAGGCATGAACAGTGACATAGTCGTAGATGAGCCGGACGATTTGATCGATAAGAAATGCTTGCTCAGCCGACGCGCGATAGCCTTGAGACGGCACGGCATTTAGGCGTTGTTGAATTTCGGCCCGACCGCTGGCCAGAGCCGCTTGCAATATCTCGACGACGCGTGGACGGCGCACTTGGGCACCGCATTCGCGCACGATGCCCTCAATCTGTTCGGCAAGCGCATTGCGGTCGATAATGTCGCGCTGCTTGAATATCCGTTCTGCTGCTGATGCCATCACGCGACCTTAGTCGCGATCAGGCATCATGTCAGCATCAAGCAGATATTTTGGCATTATATTCGCGTCGCAGCGTCACCCGGTCGATTTTCTGCGTCCCGAGACGGGGGAGGGGTTCGGCAACTTGCCAGAAATGCGCAGGAATCTTGAAGGGTGCAAGACGAGGGGCCAAAAACGCCTTCAACGCATCCTCTGTCAGCGTGACGCCGTCCTTTGTCTGATAGACGATGCCGGGAACCTCTCCATATTTGTCATCAGCGATACCAAATACCGACAATTCGACAATCGAGTCATGCTCATAGGCTGCTGCTTCAACCTCGGGGCAACTGATATTCTCGCCGCCCCGGATGATGATGTCTTTCTTGCGGTCAACGATGAATAAATAGCCGTCTTCGTCGAGATAGCCGATGTCGCCGGTCCGGAAAAATCCATCGGCGGTGAAGGCGTCGCGCGTGGCATCTTCGTTATTCCAATAGCCATTGAAATTGGCAATCGTCCGAATGCCGACTTCACCGCGTTCACCCTGCGGCAAGACATTGCCGTCATCGTCCAGCATTTGGACCTCGACCAGTGGCTTGGTCGCAGGGCCAGTGCTGGTTGGCTTTGCCAGATAATTGTCGGTGAAGTTGCCGCAGCCAACACCGTTGGTTTCAGTGAGGCCGTAGCCCAATAATGGATAACCCCAGCTCATTTCCTTGCGGATTTTCTTAACATGTTCGACAGGGCGCGGTGCGCCGCCAGCGGCAAATGCGGTGCAACTCGTCAGGTCATATTTGTGCCGGGCCGGGTGCGTCGCCAGCTCAATGCTCATCAACGGAACGCCAACGAAATAGGTGATGCGTTCTTTTTCAATAATCCGCATCGCCTCTTCGGCGTCCCATTTGGGCATCAACACCAGCTTGCGGCCAATGGCGAAACTTTGCAGCACCAAGGGTATCGACGCGGTGACGTGGAACAATGGCACATTGACGAGCGCCGAGGGCTGCGCTGGCATCGCCTGACCGCTGGCGGACATAAGTTCGAAGAAGACAAGTGTTTGACCCACATAGCTCATTGCGCCTTGGACGACAGCGCGGTGGTCTGACACAGCCCCCTTTGACTGCCCGGTTGAGCCAGAGGTGTATAATATCGTCGCGTTATCGAGCGGATCTAGCGTTGGCAGCTTTGTTGCCGCGCCGCCCCCTTGCGCGGTCATAATCGATAAACCATCCAAGGGGCGGGAATCATGATTGAAGATGAGGATTTCGCAACCGCCAATATCTTGTCCGGCCATGCGTGCGGCACGCTGTTCATCGGCCAAAACAAAGCGGCAGCCGACCATGCGGATGCCCTCGGCCAATTCGCCACCTTGCCACCAGCCATTGAGCAAAGTGGCAACGCCACCCGCCATCACAATCGCCATATAGGCAATGATCCAATTGGCCGAATTGCGCGCCGCAATGCCAACGCGCTCACCCTTTTGCAGCCTGTGGCCTTCAACAAGGCCACCTGCCAAGGCGCGCGCCGCTCCGTAAGTTTCTGCGAAACTTAACCGGATATCACCATCGACCAAAAATTCCTTGTCGGCGTGGGTTGCGCAGAAAAATGCGAAATAGTCGGCCATGTTACCCGGCGCTTTGGCGAAAACGGGCATTTGGACACCATTTTTCTCGGCATAAGTAACGGCCAAGGGGCCATCATCGGCCATGAGCCGGTTAATGGTGGCATCGATTGCAAGGTCCAACTGCGACGGCATGTGATTCTCTCCTAAACCCTTTGTGAGTCTTCTATTTGGCTCTATAGGAATGTCAAAATATCCTGAGGAAATATTGTGTCATTCGAGATTATTGCAACGGCTGCTGGTTATATTCAGTTTACAGACCTTGGCGTGGGTCCGGTTGCGCTCGATTTGGGCTTCTTTCAAATCCGTTGGTATTCGCTTGGCTATCTGGTTGGCATCTTGCTTGGCTATTGGCTGTTGCTGAAATTGCTCGCACGTCCCGGTGCGCCAATGTCACGTGCGCAAGCCGATGACATAATCCTGTACACCACATTGGGCATCATTTTGGGTGGGCGTATTGGGTTTATCTTATTCTACCAACCGTCCATTTTGCAGAACCCCATTGATGTCCTCAAACTCTGGGAAGGCGGGATGTCGTTTCATGGCGGCGCGATTGGCATCATATTTTCGCTCTGGCTTTTGGCGCGCAAGCATAAACTCTCTTTCTTGCGTGTCTGTGATTATGTCGCCTGCGTGGTGCCCTTTGGGATATTCCTCGTGCGCCTTGCGAACTTCGTGAATGATGAACTTTGGGGCCGCGTCACCGACGTGCCATGGGCGGTCGTCTTTCCCAATGGCGGTGATTTGCCCCGGCACCCAAGCCAGCTTTATGAAGCTGTATTTGAAGGGCTGTTGATGGCCGCAATTTTATGGCCATTATTCTGGAAAACCAATGCGCGGTATAGGCCCGGTTTCCTGACGGGTATGGCCGCAATCATTTATGGCACAGCCCGCTTTTCCATCGAGTTTTTCAGGGAGCCGGACCAGCAACTTCAGTGGCTGGTGGAAACAAGCGGCCTGAGCATGGGGCAGTGGCTAACCATTCCGATGATATTGGGGGGACTGTTCCTGTTGTTCACAGCAGGTGCCCGCAAGCAGCGCGCTCAGGCCATGGCCGACAGTAACAGTGTCGCCTGACACAAAGCAAGTTGCAGTCCGCCTGACGCAACAGATAGAGGCATCAGGACCCATCAGCGTTGCCGAATATATGCGTGTTGCCAACACCGCATATTATGGTCGCGCTGACCCGCTGGGCGCAGAGGGTGATTTCATCACTGCGCCAGAAATCAGCCAGATGTTTGGCGAGATGGTGGGCATTTGGATGAGCGACATTTGGTTACGCCATCGTCCAGCCGCCTGCCATTATGTAGAGCTTGGCCCTGGCCGTGGGACTTTGGCGGCAGATGCGCTGAGAACAATGCAGCGTTTTGGTTGGGAACCAGCGGTCCATTTTGTAGAAAACAGTCCGGCCATGCGTGCCAAGCAGTTGCAGGCAGTGCCGGATGCCATGTTCCATGACAATCTGGAAAGCCTCCCCACCGATGCGCCTTTGTTCGTGGTGGCAAACGAGTTTTTTGACGCTTTGCCCGTTCGGCAGATGGTTTCAACGCAAGCCGGTTGGCGGGAGCGGGTCGTTGTGCAGAATGGAGGGGCGGGCTTTGCCGCGATGGCCGGCGCTTGCGCGACCGATGACCTCATCCCCGAACAATTTCGCGCTGCCGCAGTGGGCAGTATTTACGAAATCTGTCCCGATGCATCTTCGATCATGCATCAGCTTTCGGCGCGGCTGGCAAAGCAAGGCGGGGTGATGTTGATCATCGACTATGGCTATACCCAGCCCGCGTTGGGCGACACTTTGCAAGCGGTTCAGAACCACAAATATGCCGATCCCTTCGATAATCCGGGCCAGGTTGATTTGACGGCGCATGTCGACTTTTTTGCATTGTCGAACTGCGCGAAAAACTGTGGTCTTATGTTGGCCGGACCAAGCGACCAAGGCGCATGGCTTTTGGGTCTTGGAATTGACCAGCGTGCGCAAGTTTTGGCCGCCTCCAATCCCGACAGGGCGGCAGACATCACCGCCGCACTTAACCGGTTGGTCGAACCAGATGCCATGGGGGCATTATTCAAGATATTGGCAACTTATCCCCAAGGTTGGCCGCAGCCGGAGGGGTTCGGTCTTTAGCCCGCCCAGTCCGCTATCTGACCCGCAACATCGTTCGCGGCGGCATTTAACGCTGCGCCTGCCGCTGCGGGTGCAATGGCGGTGACGGGCCGCCGTGCTTCAAACCGGCGCTTTTCGGTTGCGCTGCCGCGTATGATTTTGACCACGTCATAAACAACAACGGCCTCATTGGTTGCGGCATCAATGCCAAATTCCAGCAGGCTTCCCGATAATATCCGGACTGCCTTGCCGCCTGCGTCCACTTCATTGAGCACAAGATTGCCGCTCTTCGCCGACACGGTTTCGGCGAGTAGCATCTGCATCAAACGGGCGGGTTTATCGGCCCAAAATGCGTCTTTGAGATAGGCAATGCTGCTGGCGTCAATCTGAACCGGTACGCGATTATTATCCAGCTTGCGCGGAACTTGCGGGATCTGGATAAACAAGGCTTCGGCCACAGTCGCTTTACGCGCAGTCCCGGCAGCCACGACATTGTCGGCCGTCAGGACCAGCATCGAGACGGGTGCCTTGCCGCCGAAGCTGACGCACGCGCCAAGGGCCATGATGAAAGGTAACGCATATAAGCGTGGGCCGGAGATTTTGCTGAACATCATTTTGGGTTCCTGCTGCCGGGTTTATAATCGGGTAAGGCGGGCGCGCCGACGACGCTGCTTACGCCGCCTTGGTCCACTCTCTCGGTCACGGACTTTAACGATCCCGATAGTTCTCTCAAGTCGCGCGCCAGTTGCGTCACTTCGGGCAAAGTCTGGGCATTTAAGGTTTCAATCGCCGGGTTCGCATTGTTCAAGGTCGTTTCCAACGCAGCCAGACTGCCATTTGCGGACCGCAGTGTTTTGCGTAATTCATTCAGCATCGGACGACCTTCGCTGTCGAGCAGCTTATTGGTTGAGCCTGCCACTTTGGTGATCTCATCCGCAGCGAGGCCTGCCTTTTGCAGGGCAATGCGCGATTCCTGTATCGCTGCACGCAAGTCGGGTCCTTGCGCTGCTAATGTTCCCGAAATGCTCTCCACATTGTCCAAAATCTGTTCGACGGACTGCTGATTCTTGTCGGACAATATGTTGGTAAGCCGCTCGGTCAACGTCGACAGCCGTTCCAAAAGCAAAGGCGCGTTGTTGAGCAGTTCGCCCAAAGCGCCTGGCTTTGTCGGAATGACTGGCACGCCTGTGGGACAAGCGGTTTTTGGATTCGCCTTAGGGCAATCCAGTGCAGGCGCGCCTTTAACCGCACCATCCAACTGGACCTCCGAGACGCCGGTGAAGCCGATGCCGTTGATCGTCGCTGTAGTCCCCAGAAGCACGGGTACGGTGTCCTTGACACTGATACGCACCCGCACGAATTCGGGATCGGGCTCCCATAGCTCGATGCTCTCAATTTGGCCCACCGGCACGCCGGAAAAAGACACGCCCGAGCCCTTGGCCAAACCATTGACCGATTGCTGAAAGAATATGTCATATTCTTTCTTGTCGCCATCGCCTGTCCGCGAAAGCCAAATGGTAAAGGCCGCCAGCAGCGCCAGAAGTAAAAGCGTGACAGCGCCCACCATCACATAGTTGGATTTGGTTTCCATCTTACTGCCTTATGACCTTCCTAGCTGCTGCGTCTTTGCACGTGGGGTGTCGCTTTGGGCGCTGTGACCGCGCCGCGCCGCGCGACCGCGTGGACCGCTGAAATATTCGTTGATCCAAGGGTGATCGATGGCCAGTAATTCTTCAATCGCCCCTATGGCTATAACTTTCCGATCGGCCAAAACGGCCACGCGGTCACAAATGGAATATAGCGTATCAAGATCATGCGTAATTAAAAAGACCGTCAGCCCAAGCGTCTCTTTCAGATCGCGCGTTAAACTGTCGAATTTGGCAGCGCCGATGGGGTCAAGCCCTGAGGTCGGCTCATCCAGAAACAACAATTCGGGGTCCATCGCCAATGCCCGCGCCACACCAGCACGCTTGCGCATACCACCCGATAGCTCGGATGGATATTTATGCGCAGCTTCTGGTGGAAGGCCGCTTAAGAAGATTTTGTAGCGCGCGATTTCGTCGAGCAGCTCTGTGCTAAAATTCGGGTAAAACTCGCGCAAGGGCACCTGCACATTTTCCGCGACAGTTAAGGTCGAAAATAATGCGCCGCCCTGAAACAAGACGCCCCAGCGTCGCCGGACGTCGGTTGCCTGGTCTTCTTCCTTGCCAATCATGCCTTCGTCAAAGACGCGGATTTCGCCTGAATCTGGTTTTTGCAGGCCGATGATCGAGCGCATGAGCACCGATTTGCCCGTCCCCGAACCGCCAACGACGCCCAATATCTCGCCACGGCGGACTTCGATGTCGAGATCCTGATGGATGACTTGGTCGCCAAAGCTATTGCACAGGCCAGTTACGGAAATGATGTTGGGTGGGTTCATCGCTTAATCCCAACCAATTTCGCTAAAGAATACTGCAAAAAATGCGTCGAGGACGATAACAAGGAAAATGGCCTGCACGACGGCAGCGGTTGTTCTTAACCCGACTTGCTCGGCATTTCCTTTGACTTGCATCCCCTGAAAACAACCAGCCATCGCAATGATTGCGCCGAAGACCGGGGCCTTGACCATGCCAACCCAGAAATCGGTTATCGGCGTTACTTCGCGCAGTCGCTGAACAAAGGTCGCCGGCGGAATATCGAGGACAATCCAGCACAATAACCCACCGCCGATGATGGACATTAACGAGGCGAAAATACCCAGCAAGGGCATCATGACCACCGCAGCGATCACGCGGGGCACGACCAATGCTTCTACCGGGACAACGCCGATTGTGCGCATGGCGTCAATTTCTTCTGTGATCTTCATCGTCCCGATCTGTGCGGCAAAGGCAGATCCGGACCGGCCCGCAACCATGATCGCGGTCATCAATATGCCAAGTTCACGCAGCGTAAGCCGCCCGATCAGGTTGATGGTAAACACCTCCGCACCAAATTGGCGAAGCTGCACTGCGCCTTGTTGCGCAATGACAATGCCGATGAGAAAGCTCATCAGGCCGACAATGCCAAGCGCCCGGACGCCGACCATGTCGAAATGCTGTACCACCGCGTGCCAGCGAAAGCGACGCGGGCTGATCAGCAGACTGAAGAACGCTTTGACCACTTGCCCGACAAAGCCGAGGAATTGCAAAAGTGTCGTTATGCCGGCGACAACGCCGCCGCCAACTTCGGCCAAAAAGTGATACAGCGATGAAATAGGTGGTTTGGCGGCGACTTCGGCTTGATCGACACCGCGAACAGCATCAATCAAGCGGCCCGCGTCATTTGCGCTGCCGGTAATCTGCGCATGATGTTCCTTAGCGGTCCGATGGACCAGCCAAGCGCCGACGGTGTCCATATGGGTGACGCCGGAAATGTCGATTTCAGAAACGGGGCCGCTAATGTCGCGCAAACCGCGGTCTACATCACCAATGGACGCAATGACGAAAGTACCCGACAGCCGGAGAATTTGCCCGCTGGGTAGATCTTCAACAGTGAAATCGGCAGAGTTGGCCATGACGCTATAACTGGCCTATTATGGGAGCTATCACAAGCCTGTAGACTTCTTAGGTAAAGTTATGCCTTTAAGGTCATGATGACTAAACCCCAAACGACCCTGCTGGCCATATATGATATGGACAAGACCGTCACGCGGCGTGCCACCTATAATGGGTTCCTGCTGCATATGGCGTTTCATAAGTCTCCGTGGAGATTGTTGCTTGCACCGTTTTTGCCGGTTGGTTTGGCGCTATATGCGCTGAAGATTTGGGACCGTGCGCAGCTTAAGCAGTTTTCACAAATTCTGCTGATCGGCAGACGCGTGCCAAAGGCGCAGTTTGCCAAGTATCTGGAAAGCCATGCGGATCTGGTCGTGGGCAAAAACGTCTATCCGCAATTGCTGGCGCGCGTGGCGCAGGAGAAGGCGGCTGGCTATCGTCATGTCATGGCAACGGCTTCTTACCGTTTATATGTGGAGGCGATTGCCAAAAGGCTTGGTTTTGATGATGTCATTGCGACAGACCTATCGACCGACAGCAGCGGCCATGTGCTGGCGCGGATTGATGGGCATAATTGCCACGACGTGGCAAAGCTGGAACTGGTGAAGCGGTGGATGGAAAGACACGGGCTTGCGCGCGCCACTTGTCATATTCGCGCCTATTCCGACCATGTCTCCGACGCGCCATTGCTTAATTATGCTGACGAACCCTTCGCCACCAACCCGCATGGCCCGCTGGCGCGGTTGGCCAAGACGAAGGGCTGGCCAATCCTCGACTGGCGCTGATCCTAAACTTATAGTAGCCGAATCGCGCCAACCAGCCAGACCGCCCCGACAATCAGGGGAATGCCCGCAAGGTCGAGAAAAAATCCGGCCTTCACCATTTTGGGCAAGGCAATATGCCCGCTGGCCCATGCAATGGCATTTGGTCCGGTCCCTGACGGCATCATGAAGCCCCAGCTTGCGGCCATGGACGCCGCCATCGCCATCAACCACGGGTCAGCGCCCGTTGCGGCCACCAGGCCAGCCACCACAGGCAGGACGCCACTGGCGGTCGCGACATTGCTGGCAAATTCGGTGATCAAAATGACCAAAGCGGTCAGCGCAATCGCAATGATGATGGGATGCACTGCGGACAAGGGCTCTAATGCCTCTCCAAGCCACGCAGCGAGCCCTGACTGCGTGATGCCAGCCGCGAGTGCCAAACCACCCCCGAACATCATAATGACGCCCCACGGAGCTCTGTCCGCCTCCTGCCATGTTAGCAAGGGGCGACCGGTGCCATCAGGTATCAGGAACAATAGCAAAGACCCTGCAATCGCGATGCTGCCATCGGTGATGCCGCCCTTGGGCAGTAGCGGTTCCAAAACAGGTTGCCCAATCCACAGGCCGATGACCAATAAGAATATGGGAACGAGCCGCTTTTCCGCCACGGACATGGGCTGTGCCTTGCCAATGGATGCGCGCGCGGCATCGACGTCGAAACTGCCCGCTGTGACGTTCTGAACCCGCATCAGGATGAACGCGCATAAGGGCACGCCGACAATCACAACGGGCAAGCCGTAGAGCATCCATGTCAGAAAGCTGATCTGGATACCCAATTGCTTTTCCACCAAGCCAGCGGCAATCGCGTTGGTCGGCGACCCGACAAGCGTCCCAAGCCCGCCAATCGACGCGGCAAAGGCCACGCCCATGATAAGCGCACCTGCAAGGCCGTCTGTTTCCCCGGGCTTTGTCCCGCCAGCGGCAAGTACGGCAACGGCAATGGGCACCATGATAAGCGCGATGGACGTGTTGGACATCACCATGCTGAGCAATGCGGTTGAACCCATGAACGCGATCATGAGGCCAGTGACGCTGTGTCCCGATTTCCCCAATATGGCGAGTGCCACGCGGCGGTGCATGCCCGTGCGCTCAATGGTGAGCGCCAGAAATGCGCCGCCAAGAATAAGGAACAGAATAGGCGAGTAATATTCCTTCGCCACGTCCTGCGCGGTCATGACATCCATCAGCGGCAACGCCAGAAACGGCAGAAATGCGGTCACTGTCAACGGCAAGGCTTGCGTCATCCAATAGGTCGCCATCAAGATAGTCAGCGCTGCAACACGCCATGCAGATGGTTCCATCCCAACGGGGGCAGGCAAAAACAGCATGAGGACGAAGACAATCAACCCGCCCCAAAAGCCGACCCTTTCTACTTTCATGGGCGCAGGCCGATCAGGGAGAGTTGACGGCCATATCCGGGTTCACCCAAATGGCAACTGCGCCGATAACTGAAGAAGCGGTCGGGCTGGCTATAGGTGTCTTCGCCCAGACACTCGACCGTTTTGATGCCAGCCGCCGCCAGTCGCGCCGCGACATAGCCTTCAATATCGAATTGATAATGGCCCGCTTTCCCATCAACAAAGAAGCGTTCGTTTGCCGCCGCTTGCTCTGCGAAGTTGCGGAAAAAGCCTTCGTCCACTTCATAGCTTTTCTGCGCAATGCACGGGCCAATGGCGCAGCTTATGCGGCCTGCCTGCGCGCCAAGTTTCGCCATCGCGGTGATGGTGTTTTCAAGCACGCCATTTATCGCGCCTTTCCATCCTGCGTGCGCTGCGCCAATGACTCCTGCCTCTGTGTCTGCCAACAGGACAGGGACACAATCGGCGGTCACTATGCCCAAAAGGATGTTGCGCTGGTCAGTTACCATCGCGTCGCCGCGTGGCGGGTCATCTTGCGACATGGCATTTCTGACCTGCACAACATCGGCAGAATGGAATTGATGAACGCGGGCAAGCGTCGCGCCGGGCAGAACCGATTGCCCGCCAAGTAGGCGATTCGCAATGACGGATTCCCGCGCATCTTCAGAACCCAACCCGACGTTTAGCCCCGCATAGATTCCCGTCGACACCCCGCCCTTTCGTCCAAGAAAACCATGGGCAACTTTGCGCAACACGCCGGATTGGATTACTTCAACTGTCATGCCTGCGCCTCCTCCCGCTGCCTCTATTCGCAACTGCGGCGCTTGACGGCAAGCCAATAGATTGCGAACCAGAATATATGCAGCGACACATGCTTATATTTGGAATGGGCTACACCGCCAACCGTCTTGCCGACACTTTGCGCGCCGCCGGTTGGTTGGTGACGGGCACAAAGCGAATGAGCGGTGGCGATGCCATTGCCTTCGATGATGAAGTCGCGGTGCTGACCGCGCTGGAGACCGCAACGCATATATTGTCGAGCGTGCCGCCAATGGCCGAGGGCGGCGATCCGGTGCTTTTGAAATATGGCGCGGCGATTGCGGCGTGCGATGTTTCATGGATCGGCTATCTGTCCTCCACCGGAGTCTATGGCGATACTGGCGGCGCATGGGTCGATGAAAGCGCACCGGTGGGTCAGGGCCGCCGCACCGCGCGGGCCGAAGCCGACCTTGCGTGGCAGGCCTTGCGCGACGATGTCTGCGTTTTCCGCTTGCCCGGCATTTACGGTCCCGGCAGATCGGCGCTGGAACGGGTTAAAGAGGGCAAGGCGCATCGTATCGACATGCCGGATCAGATTTTCAGCCGCGTCCATGTCGACGACATCGTCGCTGCGGTCATGGCCGCCTTTGATGGTCCTGCGGGCGTTTACAATATCGCCGATGACATGCCCGCGCCGCAAAATGATGTCATCGAATATGCGTGCGACCTGCTGCAACGCGAATGGCCAGCTTTATTGTCCATTGAGGCGGCTGGCCTGTCGCC
>JAEMTM010000079.1 GCA_016462305.1 Sphingomonadaceae bacterium
GCTTTGCATTCTTGACGGCGTCGGCCCATTCGAAATGAACTGGCTTATAACCGCCCGCACCCGCACCGACCAGCGCCAAGGACGCCCACAAAAATTTCCACATTATGCGCCCCCTGCAATGAGACCTTGTCACATCGGTTTTTTTGCTTACATATCCGAAAATAACCAAGATTTACAGAAAGGATAGTACCCCGATGCATCGCAGTTTCTTAACCCTTGCACTGGCTAGCGCCGCAATCACCCCCGCTTTTGCCCAAGCCGACGTCATTGGATCGGGCATATCGCCATCGGTGGCGGCGCATTCGCAAACACGGCCAATCAATTTCGCAACGACCGCGCCAAAGTCCGGCGCTTTGGTCATATTGATGCGTAATGCGACGTTGCCAGCTAATATGGTTGATGCGGCAACGGCGCAAGCCTTGAACGCGGCCATCGCTTCGGCAAAGTTTGAAGGCAAAGAGGGCAGTTCCTTGTCGCTACGCGGCATTGGCGGTTATGCGCGCATCGTCCTGAACGGGGTTGGCACGGAGGGCGACCGCGTCACCCATATCCGCAACGCATCGGGCAAAGCGGCTCAGGATTTGCGCGATGAAGCCCAGCAGGTCACGATTACCGGCGGCCTGAACCAAGACGAAGCCGCCGCCGCCGCTTTGGGCTATGCCATGGGCCAATATCGGTTCGACCGGTATAAAACCGTGGACCGTAAAGCGCCGCCCACAAACCCCGTGACCATCATCAGCAGCGATGCGGGCGGCGCGGAGGCCTTGTGGAAGTCGCGCCATGCGTCCTTGGCCGAAGGCGTGGCCTTATCCCGCGATCTGGCGACTGAGCCTGCTAATGTCATCTATCCCGAAACCTTTGTCGAGCGTGTCCGCGCCGCATTTGGCAATACCGCCAATGTTAAAATTGAAGTGTTGGACGAACCCATGATGCGCAAATTGGGCATGGGGTCGCTGGTCGGCGTTGGCCAGGGTTCGCGCCGTCCATCACGCCTGATGATCGTCGAATATCGCGGCGCTGGCGATGGCCCGCCATTGGCGATGGTTGGCAAGGGCATTACGTTTGACTCCGGCGGTATATCGTTGAAACCCGGCGCTGGCATGTGGGAGATGAAGGCGGACATGTCCGGCGCGGCCAATGTCATGGGCGCACTGTTATCGCTCGCAAAGTCAAAGGCACCGGTTAACGTCATCGGCGTAGCCGCGCTGTCCGAAAATATGCCCGACGGCAATGCGCAGCGTCCCGGCGACGTCGTGCGCACGATGAGCGGCAAAACCATAGAGATACTGAACACTGACGCCGAAGGCCGGCTGGTGTTGGCGGACGCCAATGAATATATCGTCGCCAACAAAAAACCCGGCGCTTTGGTCAATATGGCGACGCTGACAGGTTCCATCGTTGGCGCACTGAACGACGAATATGCTGGCCTGTTCAGCCGTGACGACCGGTTGGCAGCAGCCATTGCCGCAGCGGGCACAGCAACGGGTGAAGAAGTTTGGCGTATGCCGCTCCACAAAAACTATCTCGATGATATGAAATCCGACATTGCGGACATCAAAAACATCGTTGAGGGTGGCGGACCGGGCGCAGGTCTGGGCGCGACCTTTGTTGGCTTCTTCGTCGATAAAAATGTGCCTTGGGCGCATCTTGATATTGCGGGCGTCAACTGGGCGGATTCGTCCGGGCCAGTGACGCCAAAGGGGGCATCGGGCTGGGGCGTGCAGTTGTTGGATACGCTTGCCCGCAATTGGAGATAATATCGGCGGCGTCGCATTTCCGTTGAATGGCCATCGCACTTGTGTTGCGAACATGCCGCATTACATTCTGAATAGACATGGAGCCTTTGTGCACAAAGGCTCCATCGGCAATTTAGGAAATAGCGCATGAACCTCGAAAAATTCACGGACCGCGCCAAGGGTTTTCTGCAAAGCGCACAGACCGTCGCCATTCGCATGAGTCATCAGCGGATCGGGCCTGAACATCTCTTAAAAGCTTTGCTGGAGGATGAGCAGGGCATGGCGTCTGGCCTGATCAAGGCCGCTGGCGGCGACGCGGCGACCGCGTTGCGCGAAACCGATGCGGCGCTCGCAAAGGTGCCTGCGGTGTCCGGCGGCGGCGCGCAGCAGACCCCCGGCCTCGACAATGACGCCGTGCGCGTGCTCGATGCTGCCGAACAGGTCGCGCAAAAGGCGGGCGACAGCTATGTCACTGTTGAACGCCTATTGCTCGCGCTGGCGCTTGCGAAGACCAGCACAGCAGGCAAGGCGTTGGCAGCCGCAGCCGTCACAGCCGAGGGGCTGAACGCCGCTATCAACGCACTACGTGGTGGCCGCTCCGCCGATACTGCGGGCGCAGAGGACCGTTATGACGCGCTGAAGAAATTTGCGCGTGACCTGACCGAAGTTGCGCGCGCCGGAAAGTTGGACCCCGTCATCGGTCGCGATGAAGAGATTCGCCGCACAATCCAAATCCTTGCGCGCCGCACAAAGAATAACCCCGTGCTGATCGGCGAACCCGGCGTCGGCAAAACGGCCATAGCCGAAGGACTGGCCTTGCGCATCGCCAATGGCGACGTGCCCGATAGCCTGAAGCATCGCAAATTGCTGTCGCTCGATATGGGCGCGTTGATCGCGGGTGCAAAATATCGCGGCGAATTTGAAGAGCGGCTCAAAGGCGTCCTTGACGAGGTCAAGCAGGCCGAGGGTGACATCATCTTGTTCATCGACGAAATGCATACGCTTGTCGGCGCGGGTAAAGGCGAAGGCGCGATGGACGCCGCCAACCTCATCAAGCCAGCCTTGTCGCGCGGTGAACTGCACTGCATTGGCGCAACCACGCTGGATGAATATCAGAAACATGTCGAAAAAGACCCTGCGTTACAACGCCGGTTTCAGCCGATTTTTGTCGGTGAGCCTACCGTCGAGGACACGATTTCCATCCTGCGTGGGTTGAAGGAGAAATATGAACTGCACCATGGCGTGCGTATTACCGATAGTGCTTTGGTGAGCGCCGCCACCTTGTCGCACCGCTATATTTCCGACCGTTTCCTGCCGGATAAAGCCATCGACCTGATGGATGAGGCGGCGTCGCGCCTGCGGATGGAGGTGGAATCCAAGCCGGAAGAGATTGAAACGCTCGACCGCCGGATCATCCAGTTAAAAATTGAACGCGAAGCGTTGGGCAAGGAAAGCGATGCCGCGTCCAAGGACCGTCTGACCAATTTGAAGGGCGAGCTGGCCAATCTGGAGCAGCAATCGCTGGAACTGACGCAGCGTTGGCAGGCCGAAAAAGACAAGATTTCTGCCGAAGCCAAAATCAAGGAACTACTCGATGGGGCACGCATTGAGTTGGAGCAGGCGCAGCGATCTGGTGACCTCGCCAAGGCGGGCGAACTGCAATATGGCACGATACCCGGGCTGGAAAAGCAACTAGAGGATGCGGAGGCCGCAGCCGGTAATGCGATGCTGCGCGAAGAAGTGACCGCGCAAGATATTGCCAGCGTCGTCAGCCGCTGGACTGGCATTCCCGTGGACAAGATGCTTGAGGGTGAACGCGACAAGTTGCTCAACATGGAACAGCTTATTGGCGCGCGCGTCATTGGCCAGAAGGACGCGGTGGAAGCCGTCTCCAAGGCGGTGCGGCGTTCGCGCGCGGGCCTTCAAGACCCGAACCGCCCGCTTGGTTCGTTCCTGTTCCTTGGGCCAACGGGCGTCGGCAAGACCGAGCTGACAAAAGCGCTCGCATCGTTCCTGTTCGACGACGACAATGCGATGGTCCGCATCGACATGTCCGAATATATGGAAAAGCACAGCGTCGCCCGCCTCGTCGGCGCGCCTCCGGGCTATGTCGGCTATGAAGAAGGCGGCGTGCTCACCGAAGCGGTGCGCCGCCGGCCCTATCAAGTCGTCTTGTTTGACGAAGTTGAAAAGGCGCATTCGGACGTATTCAACATCCTGCTTCAGGTTTTGGATGATGGCCGCTTAACCGATGGTCAGGGGCGCACAGTGGACTTCTCCAACACGCTCATCATTCTGACATCCAATCTGGGCAGCCAGCATATGGCCGCGTTGGAAGACGGGCAGGATGTGAAAGAGGTCGAGCCGCAAGTCATGGAAATCGTGCGCGGCCATTTCCGGCCCGAGTTCCTAAACCGGCTGGACGAGGTCATATTGTTCCACCGCTTGGGCGCAGATCACATGGCCCCGATTGTCGATATTCAGGTGCAGCGGGTGCAAAATTTGCTCAAGGATCGCAAGATCACTTTGTCCTTGTCAGACGAAGCCAAAGCATGGCTTGGCCGCGTCGGCTATGACCCGGTCTATGGCGCACGCCCACTAAAACGCGCCATCCAACGCTATTTGCAGGACCCGCTGGCCGACATGCTCTTACGCGGCGGCATCCCCGATGGCGCAACGGTGACGGTGGAAGAAGGTGACGGGGGGTTGGTGTTGGCGGTATAAGCGGCACTTGGTGCCGAGAATATCCTCAGTTGCTGAGGCATGCGCCCGCAACCAGAATGCTAAAAAATAGTCACGCAAAAGCAGGTTTACTCACCCCCTGGGCGTGACATTCCATCCTCCACCAATCGCCGGGCGTTCTCATTGCCAGCTTCTATTATCCGGTCCCACTCCGCCACTGTCTTGCACACCCTTCCTTTTTTCACCAGTGAACCGGTCACCTTTATGGTGCGACAGCGGATGGTTTTGTCGGAATCGGAAGCGGTTTTGTCGGAGGCTTTGGCCAATTTGCTGTCCTGCGGTATCGGCGCAGACGCCGGAGTCGTTATCGGTGCCGAAGCTGGTGCCGTTATAGGTGCCGAAGCTGGTGCCTCGGCCAAGGCCGACGTCATGAAGCCAATGATTAAGGTTGTGAAGAGGATTGGTCGCATGTGCAAATTTCTCCGTTGAGAGACGCCTCACAAATAACACAGACATTTTTCAGTGCAAGTAAACAAGAAAAAATCTTGTAACTCAAGGCGTAAGTTCAGGGTCAGGACCCAAAGCCGGTTGCGTCAGCCGCGGTATAATAACGGGCGATGACCTCTTGTTCGGCGACAGTTAAATGCGGGTTCCACACGTCAAAGATAAGAACGGCACGATACTTATCGCTATCATTCCACGCTTCATGTTCAATGGTATCATCAAAGGCAAAAGCCTGCCCCACGTGCCATTCACGGGTTTCACCGCCAACGCGAAAGCCGCAATTTTCGGGCACGATCAGCGGCAAATGCACAATCGCACGGGTATTGCTCACGCCAGTATGCGGTGGAATTCGGGTATGCGGCTTCAATATGGAGAAAAACGCACTGGGTGCCCGACCGGGAAGCGTGGCAGTCGGTAAGCTGGCCAAGGCCGCCGCTGTGTGCGGGCAGCGTTCCAAAACGGCCTGATTGGGTTGCCCATATTCCCACAAAAAACATGCACCCCAGTCCAGTGAATGGTCGAGCGCCGTCCATTTATTTTCAGGGATGCCCGAATCCATCTTAACATAAGGCCGCAACGCGTCGCCCGGATCGGCCAGCAGCGCCTCTAATTCTTTGCGTATTTCGTCTGTCGCGGCTTCAATAGCTGGCATCCATGGGAAATGATGCCGGTCGAAAAACTCATCCGCCGGAAGGAAGGGGTAAAATAGCCCTTCGCATATGTTTACATAGGTCCGTCGGCGGCCCAGGGCTACATCGATGAATGCCGTGCTGCGGCGCAGCTCTGTTTCATCCATGGCGGCGGATAATGGCGCGAGTTCCGCGCTAACCACTTCTGCAATCTGCAGCGTCGCTTGTGAAACAAATGCCTGCCCCTTCTGCAGTGCTGCGACAATATCGGGAGGTAGGTCTGATGCAACTGCCGCCATTTGGAGCACGCCGCTCCAAGCGACCAGCGCTTGCGCCTTTTCACCTATACGTTCATGCAATTCGGCCTTGCGGAGCCAGCCCATAAAGTCCCGGCGATCGATGTTGACTGCCGCATCCAGCGCCTGCATTTCCCCTTTGTCATCGCCCTGCGCACGCCGCGCGGTGGCAACATTTCGCCAAAGCGCGCTCGACATCGTGTCATGCATGATTGCGGCCACAAACAGGCGCTCCGCCTCGGCAAAGCTTCCGGCCCGCAGTGCAAGCATGCCTTGGCTGTTCAATCGGGCCGCTTCGGCCGGTGGTGCGCTCTCTTTCATAAGGCGAATGCTTGCCATTTACCTTTAGAAACGGCAAGGTCGATGACGTTATGGCGAACAATAATAGCGAAATTTGGAACGATGGCGCTTGGCTTGCGCATCGGTACGACGCGTCCGCAGACGCCTTTCATCTGCGTCCTGTAAGCCGTTCGGCGCACAATGCCGCCGCCTTCCTCACCGATGAATATCTCGGGCTGGAACCAAGCCCGCTCGTCTTATCACGGCGCGAAGCCAAAGCACGCCGCGCCGAAAACGCCAGCCTGCATTTTATTTTGCATTCGGCCTTTTGTGCGTCGACCATGTTCGCCAACGCGTTTGATCTGCCGGGCCTGTCGATGGGTTTGAAGGAGCCTGTTTTATTGAACGACATTGTCGGCTTTCGCCGTCGCGGGGCGCCACCCGTGGCGGTCGCGGAACGGTTGGGCGATGCACTGGACATGCTCGCGCGTCCCTTTGGCGACGATTCGGCGGTTGTTGTGAAACCGTCCAATATCTTCAATGCGCTTGCCCCCGCATCGCTTGCTATGCGGCCAACAAGCAAAGCCATTCTTGTCTATGCGCCACTGTCGGTGTTTCTTCTGTCTGTGGCCCGCAAGGGGCTTTGGTGTCGGCTATGGTGTCGCGAGTTATTGGAGGGGCAAATTACAGACGGCATAGCCGATCTTGGTTTTGAGCCGGGTGATTTTTTCCGGCAGACCGATTTGCAAGTCGCTGCGGTCGGTTGGCTGGCGCAGCAAAAGCTGTTTCATCACATGACGCGAAAGTTCGGACCCGAACGTATCGCAACGCTGGACAGCGAACGGCTGACCGCAAATCCCGGCAAGGCTCTGTTCGCTGCGGCGTCCCACTTTGGCCTTGGCAATCATGCCGCAGCAAACGACGCGCACCCCGCGTTTGGCACGCATAGCAAGTTGGGCGGCAGTTTCCGGATAGAGGACCGGCACGCGGAATATGCATTGGCGCAGACGGCGCATGGCGACGAAATTGAGAAGGTCCTGATTTGGGCCGAGGCGGTTGCCCAATCTGCCAACATCCAGCTTACATTGGAACATCCGCTGCGCTTTTGAAGCGACGCGCCACCCAAATGCTGGCGCGACCATTTCCACCAAAAATGGTCGGGCAATACAAAAGGGGCGGACATTGCTGCCCGCCCCCTTGTTTCTTTATATGCTCTTCAAATTAGAAGCGCAGCTTTGCCGTTACAGCATAGCGACGTCCCAGCGCGTCATATGTCGACGGGAAGGTGTTACCGCTGTTGAACGATGTCGAACCCGCATTGTTTCCGGTCAATGGTGGAGCCTTATCCAGCAAATTCTGCACCGAAATGGTGATGGTCAGATTTTCGCTAGCATTGAGACGCGTTGACAGATCAAAATAATCATAGGCCTTGATCTTGCCGAAGTTAACCGTCCGGCCTCCAACGCCCAAGACTGATGCACCAATGGTTCCGTTGAAGAACGCACCACCGTCAATCACGTCCAATGGCTCTTGCTCCATCGCCGACAGATGACGCCACAATAACGACACGTCGATCTTGTCAAACGACAATGTTGTCCGCTGCGACCATGAATATTCTGGCTGCAGTGAACCACCTGGTAAACTACCTGGTGAACCACAGTTGGCGCTGAAATATCCGACGCATTCACGATTGACGGATGCGGAGCTTGCCACGAATGCGTTGAACTTGTTATTTAACGTGTAGTTCCCGTTGAACGACAAGGCCAAACCGATATTGTCGGTAAGATCCGTCTTGTAGTTCAAGATCAAGTCGATGCCGTCTGTTGCAATTGCACCCGCGTTCGACAGAGTCGAAGGTAGGCCAGTGAAAACGTTCGGATCACCGCTCAGGCCGCCATCGGCCGGGCTACGGCGAATGCTGGTACACGCAGCAGTTGTCGATGCGCCAGCCGCTGGACTGAATACATTCGATCCAAAGCAAGCCGCAATTACGTCAGCAGGGGTCGGGATGGTAATCGCCTTGGTTACCTTGATGTTGTAATAATCGACCGTTGCGCTGAAGCCAGGGATAAAGGCTGGCTGGAAAGTTGCACCAATCGTGAAGCTGTCCGACGTTTCAGGCTTAA
>JAEMTM010000227.1 GCA_016462305.1 Sphingomonadaceae bacterium
TTCGCCTTCGCCAACATTGGCGCGAGATAATGGCCGGTGTAGCTTGCCGCGACCTTGGCGACCTGTTCCGGCGTGCCTTCGGCGACAATTTCGCCGCCCTTGACGCCGCCTTCGGGGCCAAGGTCGATCACCCAGTCGGCGGTTTTGATGACGTCGAGATTATGTTCGATCACCACCACGCTGTTGCCCTGTTCGACCAAGCGGTGGAGGACTTCTAATAATTTGCGGACATCTTCGAAATGCAGGCCCGTTGTTGGCTCGTCGAGGATGTAGAGCGTCTGGCCGGTGGACCGGCGGCTGAGTTCCTTGGCGAGTTTGACGCGTTGCGCCTCGCCGCCGGATAGGGTCGTTGCCTGCTGCCCGACCTTGACATAGCCCAAGCCAACCTCCGCCAGCATCGCCATTTTGTCGCGGATCGGGGGGACGGCCTTGAATATCTCCACCGCGTCCTCCACCGTCATGTCGAGCACGTCGGCAATGCTCATGCCCTTCCATTTGACCTCTAATGTTTCGCGGTTGTAGCGTTTGCCGTTGCATTCCTCGCAGGTCACATAGACATCGGGTAGGAAGTGCATCTCGATCTTGATCAGGCCATCGCCGCTGCATGTTTCGCAACGCCCGCCCTTGACGTTGAAGCTGAACCGCCCCGGCTTATACCCGCGCGCGGCGCTTTCGGGCAGTTGCGCGAACCAGTCGCGGATGTTGGTGAACGCGCCGGTATAGGTTGCCGGGTTCGACCTTGGCGTGCGGCCAATGGGGGATTGGTCGATGTCGATGACCTTGTCGCAATGTTCCAGACCCGTAACCTTGTCATGCGCGCCCACGATGACGCGCGCGCCGTTTAAGGACCGTGCCGCCGAGGCATATAGCGTGTCGATGGTGAAGCTCGACTTGCCCGATCCCGATACGCCGGTGATGCAGGTGAACGTGCCAAGAGGAATGCTCGCGGTAACGTTTTTCAGGTTGTTGGCGCGGGCGTTGTGGACGGTCAGCTTCTTCTTATTGCCCTTGCGCCGGGTCTTGGGCACCGCAATCTCCCGCGTGCCGTTCAGGTACGCGGCGGTCAGGCTGTCTTTCGACTTCAATATCTGTTTCAACGTGCCTTCGGCCATGACCGTGCCGCCATGGACGCCAGCGCCGGGCCCTAAGTCCACCACCCAGTCGGCGGTGCGGATCGCGTCTTCGTCATGTTCGACGACGATGACGGTGTTGCCCAAGTCGCGCAGGCGGCGCAGCGTCGCGAGCAGGCGGTCATTGTCTTTCTGATGCAGGCCGATGCTGGGTTCATCAAGCACATAGAGCACGCCCGAAAGGCCGCTGCCGATTTGGCTGGCCAAGCGGATGCGCTGGCTTTCCCCGCCGGACAATGTGCCGCTGGTGCGGTCAAGGTTGAGATAATCGAGGCCGACATTGTTGAGGAAACCAAGCCGTTCGTTGATTTCTTTCAGGATCGCCTTGGCAATTTGCTGTTGCTGATTGGTCAATGCCTGGTCGACGCTGCCAAACCAGACCAGCGCGTCACCCACGCTCATGCGGGTGGGGGTGGCGATGTCGACGCCCGCGATTTTGACGGACAGCGCCTCTGGCTTCAAACGCGCGCCGTGGCAGGTTTCGCAGGGCTGCGATGTCTGATATTTCGACAATTCTTCACGCATCCACGCGCTGTCGGTTTGCAGCAAGCGGCGGTTGAGATTGCCAATGACACCCTCAAACGCCTTGCGCACGGTATATTCCTTGCGCCCGTCTTTGAACGTCAGCTCAACAGGCATGCCGCCCGTGCCGTGGAGGATGATGAGCTTTTGTTCCGGAGCCAAATCTTTCCAATTGGACTCAAGGCTGAAACCATAAGCCTTGGCGAGGCTGGACAGCACTTGCATATAATATGGGCTTGGCGGGTTCGACTTCGCCCAAGGCACAATCGCGCCCTTTTTTAACGACAGATGTTCGTTGGGGACCACCAATTGCGGGTCAAATTCCTGCCGCTCGCCAAGGCCGTCACAATCGGGACATGCGCCTTGCGGGGCGTTGAACGAGAAGAGACGCGGCGCGATTTCGGCGATGGTGAAGCCAGAGACGGGGCAGGCGAATTTTTCGGAGAAGACAATGCGGTTGGCGGGCAGGCCAGTGCCTTTGAGGTTCCCCTCCCGCTTGCGGGAGGGGTTAGGGGAGGGGGAATCCGAATCGTCGTCGCTTGCTTGCCCTCCC
>JAEMTM010000080.1 GCA_016462305.1 Sphingomonadaceae bacterium
CGCAGGGCATACCATTTTGCGACATTGGCGTTATGTTCTTGCAAGGTGTCGGCAAAAATATGGCCGCCCTTTCCGTCCGCGACGAAATAATAGGCGCTGGTTCGTTGCGGGTTCAGCACGGCGGCAATGGCGGCGCGTGACGGGTTGGCGATTGGTCCTTTCGGCAGGCCAGCCATAGCGTAAGTGTTATAATCGTTCACGTCGGCAATCTCGGATTTGCGAATGCGCCGGCCAAGCGATTTGCCCTTTGTGATGGGGTAAATGATCGTCGGGTCGGCCTGCAACCGCATGCCCGTGCGTAAACGATTGGAATAGACACCGGAGACAATGCGCAATTCGGATTTGAGCGCCGTTTCCTTTTCGACAATCGACGCAAGCGTAAGCGCCTCTAAGGGTGTTTTGACCATCGCGTTCGGGCTGCGCTTTGCCCACAACTCGGCCATTGTTTTTGTCATGGCGTCCTGCATCCGTTTCAGGACAGCAGCGCGCGGTTCGTTTTTGTCAAAGGCGTAGCTGTCAGGCAAAACCGAACCCTCGGCGGGTATGGAAATGCGGCCGGTGAGCTGGTCATTGGCCATAAGGCGTTCGTACACCATGATCGAAGGCATGCCTTCGGGAATGGTGACCATGCGTTGCACGGTTTTCCCATCTGTCAGGATGGACAATATATCGGCATTGGATGCCTTTGCCGGAATGACAAATTCGCCTGCCTTGATGGTGTTAGACGCGCCAAAAATCTTTGCCCGGCGCACAAATGCGTCGGCGGATTTGACCGCACCGCTTTTCTCAAGCTGCCGTGCAGCCGACATCATGCTTGACCCCGGCTTAATGATTACAGTCGCCGCGCGCTCCAGCGGCCCAGGCGCAGTCCATCCGTAAATAAAGTTACCGGCGATGACCGCCAGCAGCAGCGCCGCTGCAACGACCGCCCATTTGGCGAAGCGGCGGTTTGCCTGTTTTCGATACCGTTTCGCCACAATTAACCCTTCTCATTCCCGCCGTCAGTGCCCGCATGTGCGGGCATGACAAAATGAGAGATATGCGATTTTGCTATCACGTTCGTTTATTCAGCCAATTTCATGATAAGGCTGGCGTTCGTCCCGCCAAAGCCGAAGCTGTTGTTCAAAACCGCCTTCACTTCGCGTTTCCTGGCGACATGGGGGACAAGGTCAACACCTTCGGTGCCTTCATCTGGGTTGTCGAGATTGAGCGTCGGCGGCACAATCTGGTCACGCAGCGCAAGGATGCAGAAAATGCTCTCCACCGCGCCAGCGCCGCCCAGCAAATGGCCAATGGCGGATTTGGTCGAGCTCATCGACACATTTGCCATGGCATCACCAAATAAGCGCTTTACCGCGCCCAGTTCGATTGTATCGGCCATGGTCGATGTGCCATGCGCGTTGATATAATCAATATCGGCGGGCGTCATGCCGGCCTTTTTCAGCGCCATCTGCATGGATCGAAACGCGCCGTCACCTTCGGGATGCGGCGCAGTTACGTGATAGGCATCGCCCGACAAGCCATAGCCGACGACTTCGGCGTAGATCTTCGCGCCGCGCGCCTTGGCATGTTCATATTCTTCCAAAACAACGACGCCTGCGCCTTCACCCATCACGAAACCGTCGCGGTCCTTGTCATAAGGGCGGCTGGCGGCCTCTGGACGGTCGTTATAGCTCATATTGAGCGCGCGCGCCTGTGCAAAGCCTGCGATGCCCAGCGGGTTGATGGTGCCCTCTGAACCGCCAGCGACCATGATGTCGGCATCATCATCGCGGATCATGCGGGCGGCATCACCAATCGAGTGCGCGCCTGTGGAGCAAGCGGTGACGACTGCGTGATTGGGCCCTTTTAGGCCATATTTGATGCTGACTTGGCCCGAGATCAGGTTTATCAAGCGGCCATGCACGAAATGCGGGCTAACGCGGCCAGGGCCTTTCTCCGCCAGCAGCAACGCCTCGCTTTCAATGCCGGGTAGACCGCCGATCCCGGACCCGATGGAGCAGCCAGCGCGCACTTTTTGTTCTTCGGTCAATTCGGTGAGGCCCGCATCTTCCAATGCTTGGCCAGCGGCATCAATGCCGAAAATAATGAACGGATCGACCTGACGTTGGACCTTGTGGTCCACGCGCTTATCTGGGTCAAAGCCCCAAGGATGGTCCTTCGCCTTCACCTCGCATGCAATAAGGCATTTCTGGTTGCTGGCGTCGAAATGCGTAATCATGCCAGCACCGGATTTTCCGGCAATGAGGTTGGACCAAGTGGTTTCAACATCTGCACCCAAGGGTGTAACCAGACCTAATCCAGTGACCACGACACGACGCATTGCGTTATCTCCAAAAGCTAATCTTTACGGCCCATTAATGCGAACAGGGGCCAAAAAGCAAACGGCTTTCCGACAGAAGCGCACTTAACGCCGGTCGGAAAGCCGTTTGCTTTTTTATTTGACCGCGCATCATCGCGCGTAACGGCTTAGCCGTTGCTGTTGATGAAATCGATCGCGTCCTTGACGGTCGCAATCTTTTCCGCAGCATCGTCAGGGATTTCGACGTTGAATTCTTCTTCAAACGCCATGACCAGTTCAACGATGTCAAGGCTATCTGCGCCCAGATCATCAATGAAGCTCGCAGCTTCCGTGACCTTATCGGCTTCAACGCCCAGATGTTCGACTACGATCTTTTTGACCCGTTCTGCGGTATCGCTCATTTTTGTGCCCCTTATTGGTTGGGATGATGAATTTCAGCTATCGCCCTAATGTGCAGAATAGCCGCTGGCAAGTGGCAAGCGACGCTTATGTATCAAAGCATCGCCATGCCGCCATTTACATGGATTGTTTGGCCGGTAACATAACCCGCTTCTCTTGAGGCGAGATAGGCAATAGCGGCGCCAATATCGGCGCCTTCGCCCATGCGGCCCATCGGAATACGCGCATTCAGCGCCTCTTTTTGCGCTTCAGGCAGGCTTTCGGTCATCGCGGTGGCGATGAAGCCTGGTGCGACGCAGTTGGCGGTCACATTGCGGCTGGCGAGTTCCTGCGCGATTGCTTTTGTCATCGCCGTAAGGCCGCCTTTGGACGCGGCGTAATTGGCCTGGCCAGGGTTGCCCGTGGTGCCGACGACGCTGGTGATGGTAATGATACGGCCAAAGCGTGCTTTCATCATGGGTTTCGAGGCGGCGCGTATCAGGCGAAATGTTGCCTCAAGGTTGATACGGATGACGTCATCCCATTCCTCATCCTTCATACGCATCGTCAAATTGTCGCGCGTAACGCCGGCGTTGTTCACAAGAATGTCGATCTGGCCCAGTTTCTGGAGCGCAGCGGGAACCAACGCCTCAACGCTGTCCTTGTCACCCAAGTCGCAGGGAATCGCAACATGGTCGCCACCTAAGGATGCCCGGAATGCTTCGAGCTTTTCCACGTTGGAGCCGGACACCGCAAGCCGCGCGCCTTGGGCCGCCAGCGCGTGACAGATGGCGCTGCCAATCCCGCCCGAAGCGCCAGTAACAAGCGCAGTCATGCCGGTTAGATCAAACATATCATTCTCCCTTAAATTCGGGTGCGCGCTTTTCCAGAAACGCGGTGATTGCTTCGTCATTGTCCGCGGTGGCGTGGGCAAGGCTTTGCATCGCGGCGGACATTTCGAGGATATTTTTAAGGTCCGCCGTCTGCCCTTCGCGCAACAGGCGCTTCGTCATGCGGACGGCATGTGGCGGGTTTGCGGCAATTTTGTCCGCAATGGTGCGCGCGGCGGTCATCAGGTCGGCATCATCCACCACTTGCGTAACCAGCCCGATACGCAACGCTTCGGCAGCGTCGATGGTTTCGCCGGTCAGGGCAAGTTCGGTCGCTTTTGAAAAACCGACGATGCGCGGCAACAGCCATGCGCCACCGTCGCCCGGCGTAATGCCCAACCGCACAAAGCTCTCGGCAAATTTGGCCGAAGACGCGGCAATCCGAATGTCGCACATTGTGCTAAGGTCAAGCCCTGCACCAATGGCCGCACCATTGACCGCCGCGATGACCGGAACCTCAAGCGCTTGGAACATCAAGGGCAGACGTTGGATACCATATTTATAGTTGCGCCGGGTTTCTGCGGGCAATCCGGCACGCAAGCCACCACTATCCGGACGCATTTGTTTTAAGTCACCGCCGGAGGAAAACACCGTTCCTGCGCCTGTCAGGATGACGCAGCGCACCGACATGTCCTGATCCGCTGCCATGAAGGCATCGCACAATTGTTCGACGACAGACACATCCGAAATCGGGTTACGCTTTTCGGGCATATTCAGCGTGATGGTCAGTATGCCAACATCGCGCGACTGGAGAATTTGGTCGTTCATTAAATCGCTTTCAACAAGGCTTCGATGTCATCCATGCTGATGACGCTTGATGTGGTGATGTCTTCGCCCGCGCTGCGCTTTACCATGGGCGACAATATCTTCCCGCCAAACTCTACAAAATGGGTAACGCCGGCCTCTGCCATGGCAATCGCCGACTCGCGCCAGCGGACCCGGCCAGTGACCTGCTGCACCAATTGCCGGGATATGGTGTCGGGGTCGGATACCGGCGCAGCGGTGACGTTGGCGAATAACGGCACCAATGGCGCGTGGATGGTCGTCGTCGCAAGCGCACTTGCCATGTCATCGGCGGCGGGTTGCATCAACGGACAGTGAAAGGGTGCAGACACGGGCAACAATATGCCGCGTTTGATGCCATGGTCCTTCGCCAATGCAATCGCCCGGTCAATCGCGCCTTTATGGCCGGAAATAACGACTTGCGACGGGTCATTGTCATTGGCGACGGTGCAGGTTTCCCCTTCGGCAGCCGCAACGGCAAGGCTTTCGGCTTTTTCTATATCCGCGCCGAGCAAAGCGGCCATCGCGCCAACGCCGACGGGCACAGCCGCCTGCATCGCGCGCCCGCGCAGCTTCAGCAATGCCGCCGTCACCGACAAAGGCAAAGCGCCAGCGGCGCAGAGTGCGCTATATTCGCCCAAGGAATGGCCAGCGACGAAATCACATTTTTCCGATAGGCGAACGCCGCCTTCCTTTTCCAAAACGCGCAAGGTGGCGATGGCATTGGCCATGATCGCAGGCTGCGCATTTTCGGTCAGTATGAGGTCGCTCTCTGGTCCTTCGCACATCAGGCGGAAAAGATGCTGGCCCAATGCCTCATCGACTTCCTCAAACATAGCGCGCGCAATGGGGCTGGCTTCGGCGAGCATTTTGCCCATGCCAACGGCTTGGCTGCCTTGTCCGGGGAAAATAAATGCGCGCATGATTGCTCCTGTTCGTCCGTGTTCTGGCAATTCGCCTATGGCGCGGCGCTGCATGTTGCAAGCCCGAACGGCACGATGCGGTTGTCAGCATCATGACCAATATCCGCGCGGCCCAGATAATTGATCCCCGTTTTTGCGCACCAGCTTTGGGCAATTTCCTCGGCATCTTCGCCAAAGGGGCGGTCATTGACAGGCACATCGCTGACACGGCCAAGCCGCAATCCGGCCAATCCGGCGGTTTGCAAATGGCTGGTGACGTGGAAAAACGCGCGGTCATAGCCATAGAGATATTCGCTGATTTCCTCCAATATCAACACATGGTCTTTCAGGTCGGGCATTAACGGCGTGCCGACCATCATCGCCAAGGTCATCAGATTGAACGCCGCATATTTTGTGCCTGCTTGCACATGGGGTTCAAGCGCCTGCGGCGACGCGTGCAGCATCCAGTCGAGCGCGCGCAGGACGGCGGCCTCACCGCCATTGCGCCTGATGTCGGCTGGCATTGGCCCGTGGCACACATGGCCTATTTTTGCGGCGTACAATGCGCCAAGCAGGTTGCCGGCGTCGCTATAGCCCATATAGATTTTGTCCGCTGCCGCTGACGTTAGTGCCGCGACGGCGTCTTGGGCGATTCGGCAAGCCCCATAGCCACCACGCACGAACCAGACCGCATCAACGCTGGGGTCATTGGCAAGGTCCACAAACGCGGCGCAGCGCATATCGTCTGGCCCGGCAAAATGGCCAGCCTCGGCAAAGCATTGGTCGTGAAAGATGAGTTCAGCGGTCGGGTGCGTGGTTGCGGCAAGCGCAATAACCCGCGCCGCGTCCTCCCGCGTAAATGGCGTTGATGGCGCACAGATCGCTATCCGCATAAATTACGTGCCTCTCTAATACGCGTCATTCCCGCGTAGGGGGGAATCCAACGCCGGGCCGTGATGTTTCGACAGAGCGAGAGTTGGCCCCCCGCCTTCGCGGGGGTGACGCAGTTTTGTATATATAGGACCATTGCCAAAATCATCTTCCGGCCATAACCGCCACTGATGCACAAAAACAAATCCTATTTCTTCTGCGGCATTGGTGGTTCGGGCATGTTGCCCTTGGCCAATATCGTCCGTGATGCAGGCGCAAGTGTCGCCGGTTCCGACCGCGCACTGGACCAAGGCCGATTGGGGCCGAAGTTCAGTTGGTTACAAAGCCTGGGCATTGACCTGTTTCCGCAAGACGGCAGCGGCCTTGTTGGCGGCGACCAAATCCTCATTGCCTCCGCCGCCATTGAGGACAGCGTGCCCGACATCGCCAAGGCCAAGGCGCTTGGTTGCACCCGCATGACGCGTGCGGAATTGCTCGCCGACCTGTTCAACGCCGCCCCGCGCAGCGTTGCCGTGGGCGGAACCAGCGGTAAATCGACGGTGACGGGCATGATCGGCTGGATATTGACCGATGCTGGACGTGACCCGACGATCATGAACGGCGCGGTGATGAAAAATTTCGTCGCCGATGATGCGCCCTTCGCCAGTGCGCATGTGGGGCAGGGCGGTGTCTTTGTTTCGGAAGTCGACGAAAGCGATGGCTCCATCGCTTTGTTCACGCCCGAGGTCGCGGTGCTCAACAATGTCAGCCTTGATCACAAAAGCCTACAAGAATTGCGGCATTTATTCGGGGACTTTGCGCGTAAGGCGAAAGTGTGTGTCTGGAATGCCGATGATGCGGAGACTGCGGCGTTGATCGCGCCGATGGCATTGGCGGGCGCCATTAGTTTTGGCTTTTCCGCTGACGCAAATTTCCGCGCAACCGACATTACCGACCTCCCGCTCGGCAGCCGCTTTACGCTCCATGCGATGGGCGAAACACATGCCGTGACGTTGATCGTGCCGGGCCGGCACAATATCGCCAACGCGCTTGCGGCGATTGCAGCGAGCGTCGCACTTGGCGTGTCCGTTGCGCAAGCCGTGCGCAGCGTAGGGAGCTTTAGTGGCCTCGCCCGCCGTTTCGACATTGTAGGCACGGCCAATGACATCACCGTCATCGATGATTTCGGCCATAACCCAGACAAGATCGCCGCGACGCTCGCGACGTTGAAGGCGTTTCCCGGCCGCATCATCGCCTTCTTCCAACCCCATGGCTACGGCCCCATCCGCGTCATGGGTGCCGAACTGGCGGGCGTGTTTGCGGACATGCTTGGCGCGGACGACCATCTGCTCCTCTGCGACCCCGTCTATTTCGGCGGCACCGTGGACAAAAGCATCGGCAGCCAAAGCATCACCGACGCAGTGGCCAAAGCGGGCCGCAACGCCGAATATATCCCCAGCCGCGAAGACTGCGGCAACCGCATCGTCGAGCTGGCAAGGCCCGGCGACCGGATTGTCATCATGGGGGCAAGGGATGATACGTTGAGCGGGTTTGCGGGGGATGTGCTGAAATCCGCAGCAAAAATGAATTATTGATGTTGCAACCCGTTTGTTGTAGGACGATGTGGTCAATGTCAGGCATTAGCCTTTGATACTGGGCCTTCACCATTGCCGTGGTGGGGGCCCAAATCATTGTGGGATCAGGTTGCCGCCCGATCCCACCCCGTGTGCTTACTTGGTTTTTGTCACTTCAACGACTTTGAGGATCAAAGTAGCAAAAGCAAACATGACGCCAAGGAAAATGCACAATTCTGTCAATGTCATACATACTCCTTATCAACTGACGGCGGTAGTGCCGTCACAACCCGATTAAAGTCACGGACAAGTTTGTCCACGGATGTGTCGTTGTCCCCAAATAAATATG
>JAEMTM010000081.1 GCA_016462305.1 Sphingomonadaceae bacterium
GCGCTGTTCGGCCATGCCCATGGAAATGAGGATCGGTTCATCCTGCTGCCGCGCCTGAAAGTCCGCTTTGCTCGACAGACCGCGCCAGCCCGAAGCGATCAGCGCCTGCACCGTTGGTGCGCCTAAGGTCGTGCCGGGGCCAAGGACAATGATCGTGTCGGGCGCGAATTCGGCGGCTGCGACCTGAACTGCGCGGGTAAAATCATAGCTGTCGGTCAGTTGCGCGCCGAGTGTGTAGTCATAAATGGCCTCATGGCTGAACGCGCGGGGGGACCAAATCCGGCCCTGCCCATCAATCGCGGGAATTTCGCCAGCCCCGAAATCGGTCATTGGGTTTTCGGCCCGCGCCATTGGAACGATGTGGTTCAGCAAGGGGCTGTGGAATGCGGCGTGGTGCATAAGGCGCATCGGAAAGCGGTCGTCCTTGGGCAGCCGCTCCATCAGCCATTTCAGCCCGGCGTCGTCTGCGGCGAACACAATCATGCCGCCCAAGCGAATGGAAATGTGGACATTAATGTGTGATACTGTCTGCACTTCCTTCAACAAGTTACTGACAAGAAACATTTTGTCTTGGCTAATTTTCCAATCATCATCAACGATTGACCAGACAATCTGTCCGCCGGTTCCATGCTGATGCATGATCCCGCCCATATTGTTGACGAGCCGCGCCCCGCCCGCAAGATCGACGATACCCGCGCAAGCCAATGCCAGATACCAACCCATGGAGTTGCCGGTTACCGCGACAATCTCATATTGTGCGCGGTCAATCGCGGCGAAGTCCGCCATTGCGCAGGCGTAGATCAACGCCGAGGCATTATCGCCGGTCATATGCACCGATGGCGTGTATTTGTCTGCACTATCAAGCTGCGAGACAGTCACCTGCCCCTTCGCCGCCCGCACGGCATCCACGGTGGCAATTATTCCCCCTCGCGCCGCATGATGTGCCCGAAGATAGCCAAGCTCTGCGGCGTTATACGTCCCGCGTCCGGGGCAGATGACTAAAGCGCGTTTTTTCATGCCACCGCCGCCCGTGCGGCTTCGATGATGGACGCTTTGCTCGGCAAAACCAGTTCCGCCGCTGGTCCCAAGGGAATGAAGCAATCCTCTGCCGTAATCCGGCTGACGGCATCGCCGCGTCCTGCCTCGGTCAATAGGGTCATCAACTTCTCGCTGAGGCTTCCCGACCTGCGGCATTCATCGACAATCAAAATTTTCCCGCAATCCGCCACCGCCGCAACAATCGCCTCGGCATTTAACGGGTGCAGCCAGCGTAGATCGATAATCCGCAGGTCAATCCCCCCCGCCTTCAATTCATCCGCAGCCTGACGCGACAGAAAATAACCATTTCCGTATGTTATGATCGCAAGTTCAGTACCTTTGCCAAATTGACCAAGCGCACCAAGCGCAATAACATTGTCCTGATCTGGCGCAACATAAGGTGCAGTCCACCCGCCGTCGTCCGCCTGTTGCAGGTCGGTTATATGATAGAGCGCGATAGGCTCAATAAAGACCACCACCCGCCCGTCCTCATGCGCCAGACGGACGCATTCCCGCAACATCGCTGGCGCGTCAGCGGCGCTGGACGGACAGGCGACGATGATGCCGGGAATATCGGTAAGGACGGCCAGGCTATTGTCATTGTGGAAATGCCCGCCAAATCCCTTTTGATAAGGCAGGCCAGCAATGCGGATGACCATCGGGTTGCGATATTGCTGGTTTGAAAAGAAGGATAAGGTTGCTGCTTCGCCCCGAATCTGGTCCTCGGCATTGTGCAGATAGGCCAAAAACTGGATTTCGGGGATCGGCACAAAGCCGTTATGCGCCATGCCAATGGCAAGGCCCAAGATCGTTTGTTCGTCCAGCAATGTGTCGAACACACGCGCTGCGCCAAATTTTCCCTGCAAACCCTGCGTCACGCCATAAACGCCGCCCTTGCGCGCGACATCTTCGCCAAACACCGCGACATTGGGATATTGCAGCATGATGTCCGCCAACGCAAAATTGATGCTCTTGGCCAAGGTCGCTGGCTTGGCAAGGTTACGCGCGTCATGCGCGAACAGGGCATCACGTTTCGCCGCATCGGGCAAGGGCTGCTGCGGCTTTTCGGATTTCTTCGGTTCAATCGACGCCATAACCTCTGCCGCCGTTATTAGTCTTGGTTTCGCCAGCGCATCGCGTGCCACGCTGTCGACCCGGGCACGCATATCTTCATAGCGCGCGACAATCTCCGCGCCGGACATGCCCGCTTGTGCATGCAAGATACGCGCGCTGTGCAACAAGGGGTCCTGCGCCTCAGCCGCCTCAATCTGTGCAATAGGGGCATAACTTAATTCAACATCCGCCCCGGCATGCCCCATCAGTCGGATCGTCTGCATGTGCAGGAAAACCGGCTTGCGCCGCGTGCGGGCATAGGTCACCGCCTCTGCGCATCCGCGCAGCGCATCGTTCAAGTCCGCCCCGTCGCAGCTTATATAATGCAAAGCGGGCCTATGCGCGAAATTGGCCGCGATCCACCCGCCCGGCGTGCGCACGGAAATCCCAATGCCATTATCCTCACACAGGAACACAATCGGCATAGGCAAATGCTGATACGCCGCCCAACACGCCGCGTTGAACGCCCCTTGCGATGTAGAATGGTTCGCAGACGCATCACCAAATGAACATAGGATGACGGAGTCATGCGGCAGGACCGCGTCAGCAAGCTGCAACCGCTGCGCCATGCCAAGCGCATGCGCCGCGCCCACGGCCTTAGGCAGATGGGACGCAATCGTGCTGGTTTGCGGCGGAACAAAGGTGTGGGCGCATCCCAATACTTTGTGCCGTCCGCCCGAAATCGGGTCATCGGCTGACGCCGCGAAGGACAAGGCCATGTCGTGCAAGGGCGTCAGGCCGCCGGCTTGCTTCTTACGCTGGATCAGGAACGCCGCATCACGGTAATGCAGGAATGCCATATCGGTCGAGCGCGTTGCGGCGGCCATGGCCGCAGTGCCCTCATGCCCCGAACTGCCAATGGAATAGAAAGTCTTACCCTTGGAACGCCGCGCCCAAAGGTCGAGATGGCGGCTCATGATTTGTGTGTCGAACAGATCCACAAGCACATGCGGCGCAACCATTTCGGCGGCGTGGTTGATACGCGAAGATGGAAAGTCGTGGGCGGCGACGCGGCGAGAAAATGCCTCGTCCAAGATCGTAGGGCGGTCAAACATAGCCCACGATAATTAGCGCCAAAAGACGCAAAAGCCATAGAAAAGTGATTTTTTAATCGTGCGATACACAAGCAAAAAGGGCGGCCTCCGCGTGGAGATCGCCCATTTTTGTGTCTGTCGTTCTGGCTTTACGCAGCAGCTTTATACAAAGTCTCGCCCTTGTCCGCCATTTCGCGGAAGCTTTTCGGTGGCGCAAAACGGCTCCCGAAACGTTGCGCAAGATTGTCGGCGGTGCGGACAAAATTTTCCAGCCCGACCGTGTCGATATAGCTCATGGGACCGCCGGTATAAGGCGCAAAGCCCCAACCAAAGATCGCGCCCAAATCCGCGCTTTGCGGGTCTTTGACAACATCTTCTTCAAAGCACTGCGCCGTCGCAATCAGTTGGATATACAACAAACGCTGCTTCACCTCTTCCACCGACGGCTGTTCCTCGGCGAGCGGATAATGCTCGGCCATGCCTTGCCATAGGCTCAGGCGCTCGCCCTTGGCGTCATAGTCATAAAAGCCAGAGCCAAATCGGCGGCCCTTGCGGCCAAGTTTGACCACCATCAACTCCATAAAGTCTTCGGTGCCGCTTGGTTGATAGGCGTCGCCCAATTCCTTCTTGGTTGACTGCATCACGTCATAGCCCAGTTGCAGCGTGGTTTCATCGAGCAACGCCAGCGGGCCGATGGGCATCCCGAGCGACTTGGCTGCGTTTTCGATCAACGCTGGCTTCACGCCCTCCGTCACCAGCTTCATCGCCTCACCCATATAAGGCGGGAACACGCGATTGGTGAAAAATCCGCGGACATCCTTGACGACAATCGGCGTTTTCTTAATCTTGGCATTATAATCAAAAGCCGCCGCCAAGGCACGATCACCCGTCAACGCGCCGGGGATAATTTCAAGCAACGGCATCTTTTCGACCGGCGAGAAGAAATGCAGCCCAATGAACAGTTCCGGTCGTGACGAATTTTTGGCGAGGCCAGTGATCGGCAAGGTGGACGTATTCGACGCGAACACAACATCAGGGCCGATGACGGCTTCGGCTTTCTTGATAACGTCTGCCTTTACATCGGGACGTTCAAATACCGCCTCAATGATAAGATCGACGTCTTTCAGGTCATCATAATTGTCCGTGGGCGTAATGCGCGCCATGAAGGCGTCACCGGCTTCTTTGGTCATCTTGCCACGGCTGACGGCCTTGTCGATGATCTTGCGGCTGTAATCGACTGCCTTGTTGGCGTCTTCGAGGCTGCGGTCGAGAACGACAACGTCCATGCCGCCCTTGACGGTGACATGCGTAATCCCCGAACCCATGAGCCCGCCACCCAACACGCCAACCTTCTTGATCTCAACCGGAGGCACGCCTGCGGGACGGCCAGCACCCTTTTCGGCAGCCTGCTTGTTGATGAACAAGGTACGGATCATGTTCTTCGCTTGGCTGCCCGAAAGCAACTTGGTGAAATATTTCGATTCCACACGTAACGCAGTGTCGAATGGCAGGATCGAGCCTTCATACAAGCAGGACAAAATCGCCTTTATGGCGTCGAAATTGCCCTTACTTTCCTTATGCGCCATGGCGTTGAGGCCAACGAATAATTGCACGGCGCGCGGGTCCATTGCCCCTGCCCCGCCCGGGAATTTGAAATCCTTCTTATCCCAAGGTGCCGTGACCTTCGGATTGGCTTTCACCCATGCCTTTGCATGCGCAATCAGGTCAGCCGCTGGCACGACTTCATGGACCAGGCCTTGCGCCTTTGCTGTAGCCGGATCGAGCGCTTTGCCTTGAATGATCATCATCGCTGCATTTTGCAGGCCAATCAGGCGCGGCGTGCGTTGTGTGCCGCCGCCACCGGGCAGCAAGCCCACCATGACCTCTGGCATACCAAGCTGAATTTTCGGATGGTCAACAACGACGCGATAATGGCATGCCAAAGCCAGCTCAAGCCCGCCGCCCAAGGCAAGTCCATTCAGCGCGCAGGCCACTGGCTTGGCCGAAACCTTACCCGCGCTCAGGTCCTTGGCCGACTGACCGCCCGTTTCCATTTTGCGCAGTAATGCGTTCAACGCAAAAGCCTGTTCAAAAGCTTCTTTGGTGCTGTTCGCCTTCGCGCCGCCCAGCATGGTCAAGTCCGCGCCCGCCAAGAAACCGGATTTTTTGCCCGAGGTAATGACCGCGCCTTTCACGGCGTCGTTGGTCGTGAAATCATCAACCCATTTGCCGAATTCTTCAATCAACGCGCCATTCCAGACATTCATGGAGGCATTGGGTAGATCAATGGTCAAAAGTGCAATGCCATCGGCGTCGATTTCGACGGAGAAAGTTTTGTAAGTCATATCTTCGTTCCTTGTTCGCGCGTTTTCGCGCCAATCTAAAACTTTGTCACCCCCGGCTTGATCGGGGGTCCATGGCCATATCCGTCGGTTTACGCTGACGTGCCGGACCATGGACCCCCGCGTTCGCGAGGATGACAAAACTAGGTTAATTCACGCGTTCGATGATGGTTGCGGTGCCCATGCCTGCGCCGATGCACAAGGTGGTGAGCGCAGTCGACTTGCCCGACCGCTCCAGCTCATCCAATACCGTCCCTAGGATCATCGCACCCGTTGCACCCAAAGGATGGCCCATGGCGATTGCGCCGCCGTTCACGTTGATGTCCGAATGATCGACGTTCATCGCTTCCATGAAACGCAGGACAACCGAAGCAAAGGCTTCGTTCAATTCCCACACGTCAATGTCGCTTTTGTTCATGCCTGCGCGCGCCAGCGCCTTTTGCGCGGCAAATTCGGGGCCGGTAAGCATGATCGCAGGTTCCGAACCGATAGATGCCATCGATACGATCCGCGCCCGCGCCTTCAGGCCGTATTTTTCGCCCGCTTCCTTGGTTCCGATAAGGACAGCCGCCGAGCCATCGACGATACCCGAACTGTTGCCAGCATGGTGAACATGATTGATCTTTTCGACATCGGGATAGCGCATGATGGCAATGTCATCAAAACCGGGCATCATCGTGCCCATCATCTGGAATGCAGGGGCCAACGCGCCCAAGGACTGCATATCGGTTTGCGGGCGCATCAATTCGTCATGGTCAAGCACGACCTCACCAATGACGTCCTTGATGGGCAGGATCGAACGCGCAAAGCGCTTCTCGGCCCATGCGCGGCCAGCGCGCCTCTGGCTTTCAACGGCATAGGCATCCACATCGTCGCGGCTGTAACCATATTTGGTGGCAATAAGATCAGCAGAAATGCCTTGCGGGATGAAGTAATTGGCAATCGCCGAACGCGGATCGATTGGCCATGCGCCGCCGTCTGAACCCATGGGCACGCGGCTCATCGATTCAATGCCGCCGCCAACCGCTAGATCGCATTCGCCCGACTTCACCTTGGCAGCCGCGATGTTCGACGCTTCAAGGCCGGAACCACAGAAACGGTTCACCTGAATGCCCGACGTCGTGTGCGGATAGCCTGCGGCAAGGATTGCCGTTCGCGTGATAACCGCGCCTTGTTCCCCCACAGGGGAGACGCAACCAAAGGCCACATCCTCAATCTCTTCGCCCGACAGACCATTGCGGTCGCGGATCGCGGCCAACACCTGCGATGCCAGATCGATAGGCGTAATTTCATGCAGCGCGCCATCAGGACGCCCCTTGCCACGCGGGCTGCGCACCGCATCATAAATATAGGCTTCGGTCATATTTAATCCTTGGTTACGACCACGGCACCCGCCGCGATCAGTTGGGAGATTTCTTCATCACCGAGTCCAGCCTCGGCCAATATGTCGGCATAATCGCCGCCTTTTGTTGCAATATCGAAATGGGTGGCCAATGGCTGCGTTGCAAGTCGCGGCGCAACCTGCGGATGCAACCAACGACCATCCTGCACAAAGGCCTGCCGCGCGGCGTTTGCGGGATGGGATGCGGCTTCGACATAATCCAACACGGGCGTAACACAGGCGTCGGTTCCGGCAAAAATCGCTTCCCATTCGTCGCGCGTTTTGGTCGCGAACACATCTTCAAGCAGTTCATGCTGCTTTGCCCAAGCCGTGCGGTCATGCTGACCGCCATATACGTCCTTGTCGACGGGCAAACGCTCCATCATCGCGGCGAAAAACTGCGGTTCAATGCAGCCAACGGCCATAAACTTACCGTCAGACGTCATATAACAACGGTAGAATGGCATCGCCCCGTCGAGCAAATTTGCCGCACGCTGCGTGCGCCATTGGCCAAGCCCTGTCATGCCATGCACAAAGCTCATCAGGCTATTGGTGCCATCAACAATCGCCGCATCCACTATATTGCCTTTACCCGTCCGTGCGCGTTCGACCAAAGCGGCAAGGATACCATTGACGAGAAACATCGACCCGCCGCCAAAATCGCCGACCATGTTCAGCGGCGGAACTGGTGGCTGCCCATGCTTGCCAATCGCGTTCAAAACACCCGTCATGCCGATATAATTAATGTCATGCCCGGCCATTTGGTTCCACGGACCCGTTTGGCCCCAGCCAGTCATCCGGCCGTAAATAAGACCAGGATTGACCGTGTGACAGACATCAGGGCCAACCCCCATCCGTTCCGTCACACCAGGCCGCAATCCTTCAATCAAGACATCCGCGGACTCAACCAGCTTCAACAATGCGGCAACCGCTTCGGGTTTCTTCAAATCAAGGATCATGGATTTTTTACCGCGCGCATCAATGGCCTTGGGCACGATTGCGCCACCCGGCCTGTCGATGACAATCACATCCGCACCCATGTCCGCCAGCAACTGTCCAGCATAAGGCCCCGGCCCAATACCAGATAGTTCGACAATCTTTATGCCGCTTAACGGACCGGATTTGGCGGG
>JAEMTM010000082.1:0-3487 GCA_016462305.1 Sphingomonadaceae bacterium
GGGCACCATTTTTTCATGAGCGTTTCACGCGCAGCCGCCGTTGGCGTCGTGCCTCGATAGCGCTTTGCAACCGTGCATGCATGCGTCGGTCGATGGGATAAAAGCTGATTGCGAAGGCTGCTATAACTGCAAAGCCACCGGCCCCCAAGATCATAATGAGGCGCATCCTTTCAAGGGTTTCGGCGCCTTGCGCAACATTAGCACGATAGCCGATAGCCGATAAAAGCTCACCCAAAAATGCGGCCGCCAGTCCAAGCGCGGCTTTTTGGACGAGAGACACAAAACCGAAAATAGCGCCTTCAGAGCGGATGCCGCTTGTCCATTCGCCAAACTCTACCGTGTCGGGCATCATGGACCAAAAGCCCAGATAACTTGCCCCGGCACCAAAACCGATAACTGCAATGGGTATAAACATTGCCATACCATGCGAGGGCGAGAACCATAAAAGCAGATAGCCTGCTAAACCTATAGATGCGCCTGATAGCCACATTGTCCGTTTGGACGTTCGCCGCATAACGACTGTCCATACAGGCATTGAAATAGCCACCGCAGCAGTCAGCATCGTCAACGCCAGACCAATCAGGTCAGGCCGCTCAACCGCATATTTGAAATAATAGGGCAATGTTTTCGAAAACAGGGTGCTACCAAAAGCGCCAGCCAGCATTGCAGCGCACACAACCCAAAATGCGCTGTTACGGCGGAGCATGACAATCATTTCTCGCGCAGTGGGCGATACCTCATCGGGCGCATCTGCGATTTCGCGCGTGGAGGCAAAGACAATCGTGAAAACAATCGAGGCGATTAATCCGTAAACAACTGCGGTCCAGAAGAAACCTGTGCTGCCTCCGCCGAAAAGCTCGACGAGCTTAAGCGTGGAAAAAGCTGCGAAGAGACCACATGAAGTCGCAGCGATCATGCGAATACTTGCCAGAACGCCCCGTTCGTGGCTGTCGCCAGTCATAGTCGCGGACAAGGCCAAATAGGGCATCGAAACCACCGCATAAAGCGTCCTAAAGACGATATGGGCGGACGCAGCGAACAAAACCAGCGCCGATCCTTCAAGATTAACGGGAAGAAAAATCAGCGCCCAGGACGCAGCCAGAGGTAAGCCTCCAAAAATCAGATATGGGCGATAGCGTCCCCAACGGGTTCGCGTTCGGTTGGCTACATAACCCATAACTGGGTCGAACACGGCATCCCACACAAGCGCGCCTGCAAAAACCCATCCTGCAGTCGACGGAGAAAGGCCCAGCACGTCGGTGTAGTAAAATAAGAGGTAAAGCGACGCCGTGGTAAAAAACAGGTTGAACCCAAAATCACCAACTCCATAGCCAAGCCGGCGACCGAAGGGCAAAACGGGGCCAGATATGCTCACAACGCAATCTCGCGCATTAAGTGGTTCCCGGTTGACGACCCACCCACCAAGATCTTGTGCTGACCCGCCTCAAGCTGCCATTGGTGCGTTGCGGGGTCCCGATATTGCAGGTCCGCAATGTTGATCGTCATATATACGATCTTTGTTTCGCCGGGTTCAATCCGCACCCTGGCAAAAGCTTTCAGCGATTTTTTAGGTCTGGGTGTAATGCCCCCCGGAAAACCGACATAACATTGTACGATTTCATCTGCCCCAATATTGCCACTGTTGCAGACCGCAACAGACACATGGATTGTCTCGCTTGCGCGGGTGATTTTTAAGGCGCGATATTCGAAACTTGTGTAAGATAACCCGTGACCAAAGGCGTATCGCGGGGTTAACTGTTCGTGTTCAAACTTCGCATAGCCATGCCAATATTGGTATTCGATAGATAGAGCGTCCCGGTCAAAATGCGGATAGTCGGACGCTTTTTGGGCTACGGTAAACGGCAATTTGCCTGAAGGTGCAATGTCTCCAAACAACAATCGGGCAAGGGCCGTGCCGCCTTGCATCCCGGCATAAAATGTCTGCATTATCGCATTTGCATTAACACGCCAATCCTCGACCATGACCGCAGAACCCGCCACAATTAATACTATCACAGGGGTTCCGGACGCGGCCGCAGCATCAATCAACGCGATTTGGGACTCCGGTATACCAAGGTTAAGACGATCACCGCCTATAGACTTTGGGCGAGGCGGAGCATTTTCACGCGCAGCGACAATTTCAGGCGGCAAGCTGTCTTCGGAGCCAGCTTGGCCCAATGCAATATCGCCGGGAATAAACTCACCTTCATCTTCGGCTGTATAACCCACCACCACAACCGCCACATCCGCTGCTGCTGCAACAGCCTTAGCTTTAGGTAAATCGTCTTCGTCCGCTGTGGTGATCGTTCCCGTCGAAGGATGGTCCTTTATGCCTGCCAAGATCGAAATGATGTGTGGCGCACGAACGCGGCTTGACCCATTGTCACCTGTGTTTTCAATCGCTGCTAACTTACCTAGCACGGCAACATGAGAACCGGATGTTAAGGGCAGGACACCATCGTTTTCCAGTAAGACTGCGGACTTCTCAGCGGCCTCTTGCGCAAGTGCGATATGGGCCGGGCATGCAACCAGGTCCAACGGATATTCAGGCAGCGGGTCTTCAGCTCTGGAAAAGCGAAGCTGCGTTGCAAGGATTCGGCGGCATGCCGTGTCGACCACATAAGGCTCAATGAAACCCCCTTCGACGGCGGCGATAAGTTTGTCTCCCCAGCACAAGGGCTCTGGATTTTCTATATCGAGCCCGGCGGCTGCGCCATATGGCGCGTAAACACCCTTCACCCAGTCAGAATGCACAAATCCATTAAAGCCCCACTCGCCGCGCAAAATATCGGTCAGAAGATGTCTATTTTGGCCGCAATATTCGCCATTCACCTTATTGTAAGCACTCATCACGCTCGCAACGCCGGCATCTAAACACATTTTAAAATGCGGAAGATAGACTTCGTGCAACGTGCGCTCGTCCATCCTCACATCGACAAAGAACCGAGCATTCTCAATGCTGTTGGCCGCAAAATGTTTGACGGTAGCGATGACATTATGCGTCTGTATCCCCAAACCAAGTGCAGTCCCCATCGCACCTAGATGAAACTGATCTTCACCATATGTCTCCTGCGCTCGGCCCCACGCCGGGTGCCTCAGCAGGTTTATGCAAACCGCGCCAGACAAGGTGCAGCCCTGCGCCCGAATTTCTCTCCCCATTGCCTCCCCGATCCGGTGCTCAAGATCGACATCAAAGCTGGCCCCACGGGCCATTGTACACGGAAAACATGTCGAGTGTCCGCGCGCAACACCGCGTGGCCCGTCCGTAAAAAAAAGTGGTGGGATACCGAGTCTTTCGATGCCTGATCCTGCGCGATAAGGGCGCGCACCCCATATCCCGCCATCTTCGGCATAAGCCTTGAAAAACCCGGCACCCGACATCATCCCAACCTTTTCCGCCAAGGTTGCCGTGTTTAACATGTCGTCGGCTTCTGCTTCAAAATCCATTATCATTCCTTGTGGTTGAGCCATTTGCGGCAAAATAATC
>JAEMTM010000082.1:3587-5874 GCA_016462305.1 Sphingomonadaceae bacterium
CGGTGGTCATGCTTAGCTGGCCGACGGGATATTATCAGGAATCTGATTGACGCCAAGTGGTTCAAACAGATCACGTGCAGACTTGAATTGTGCTGCCATTTGCGCCGCTATTTCAGGGAAGCGCGGCGCAAGATTGATTGTCTCTCCGGGGTCGCGGGTAACATCAAACATTAAGGGGTATCCAATTGCGGCAAGGGGTACATTATAGGGACGATAATATGAACGACCAACATACTTCCACTTTGGTGTCCGTAATGCTGCCACGCGTTCGTTATTGAATAGGATCAATTGGGTATGTGGCGAAGCTGCCCCGCCTTGCCACGTCGGTAGCAAATCGCGCCCGTCGATCATTACCCCCGAAGGCAGCGGCACGCCCGCGACGCTGGCGATTGTTGGCAGCAGGTCAATGTTCATAGCGATGGCGTCGGTTGTCCGCGCACGAAGCGTTCCCGGCCAACTGGCGATCATCGGCACCAAATAGCCGCCATCCCATCCGGCCCCGCCCTTGCGTCCCTGATGCGGACCCGCCGAGCCTTCGAACCAAGGACCGTTGTCGCTGGTAAATATTATGAGGGTATCACGCGTGAGACCAGATTTGGCAACTGCCGCGACGACCCGTCCTACAGCAGCGTCGAGTTCTTCCACGACATCACCGTAAACCGAAGCCGCGGACCTTCCGGCATGTGCGGGTCCCGGACGGAGCGGAATATGGGGGGCACTTGGCGTGAGCATAAGGAAAAAGGGGCGCGCCGCATTGGCTTTAATGAAGTCGATGCCAGCATCAAAAAACTGTTCCGTCAGTTTCTCCTGCACCGCAGGTTCATCCGAAAGACTGCCATCCTTGTTACTTCGGTAGAAGTTTAGTGGCCGCATATCATTTGAGTAAGGGATGCCGGCAAAGCTATCGAACCCGTGCACCATCGGAGGCCACGACGGCGCAACATGGCCAAGGTGCCATTTGCCCGCCAGCATCGTTTTGTAAGTAGGACTAAGCAGGTCAGCTATGGTGACTTCACTCAGTGGCAAGCCTTTACTGTCCTTGACCGCGATGACTTCATGCGCGAGTCCCGTTCGAATGGGATAGCGCCCGGTCAACATTCCTGCGCGCGAAGGTGTGCAAACATTGGCCGACGCGTAAAAGTCGGTCATCCGCACGCCGCGTTTCGCTAGGGCGTCAATGTGAGGCGTTTTGATAACCGGCGAGCCATAGCAGCCAAGGTCGCCCCAACCGAGATCATCGGCGACAATTAGGATTATGTTCGGACGGCGCCGCGACCGTGCCTGCAACGGAATTGCCGACGCTGCCGTCGCCAACCCCATCGTTGCAAGCATCGATCTGCGATCAATGTTCAATACGCCCCGCGAGGCAGCCTCCAGTCGCTTACTCTGGCGGTCATTGTCCAAATTTAATCCCTAAAGAAACGCCGACAAGCCGCCGTGAGTCCGCCGTGTAGAATTGCGAATATACCCCGGTTGCGTTCAGCACCGGCTGGCTGATGATGTTCGTCGCGTAGAATTTGTCGAAAAGGTTTTTGACAAAGAACGTCAGATTCCATTGATCGTCAGGTCCATTTACACCAACACTCCCATTGAAAATGCCAAAGCCTTTCTGTTGCAGGTTTGGATCGCCTGCCGCTGAAAAGCTCACTTTGTCGCGGAACTGGTAACTTGTCTGAACAAAACCAGTCAGGTCACCAATGGGCTGTTCGTAACGGCCAAATAGCGACAGCGTGAGTTCGGGTGCGTTGGTAAGCGCGTTGCCCGAACCATTTGTCACGGCTGTGGCTCCAGCGGCCGCACTAACTCGGATACACTGCCGGTCGGATGTGCGCGGTGTTCCAAAAGGCAGTATCGTTTGCCCAGTATAACACGCTATGTTCTGAAAGTCGGCGTACTTCGCGTCAAGATAGCTTGCATTGGCCGACAGGGATAGTCCGGCGGCGGGTCGTACACCGAGTTCAACCTCAACACCTTTGGTGTCGAGCTTACCTGCGTTGGTAACCCGGAAGCGGCCTGGGAAAACGCCTTGGTCGAAAACCTGAGCCTGAAAATTTTCGTATTTGGTCTGATAAGCAGCAATATTAAAGTTTATGCGGTTGTTCAACCATGCGCCACGACCACCAATCTCATATGTGGTCGGTATTTCGGGTTTAATGACTTCCGTCACAGAGGTGCTGACGCCTTGCGTGTTGATACCGGGCCCCTTGAACCCGCGCGCGTATGTTGCGTAGACCATGAATGACGGCGTTACGTCAAGTTGAGCGGTTAGTCTGTAGGACCAGTTGTT
>JAEMTM010000082.1:5974-7938 GCA_016462305.1 Sphingomonadaceae bacterium
CGGTTTTGCTGATTATAGTAGAAAAGCCCGGCGACCCATTCAAAAGGCCCTGCGGGCGATGTTAGCCGTATTTCCTGAGAAAACTGGCGAAGATTGGAAACCCCGTCATTGATATCAAGTATGTTTACTGGCAGCAAATCGGGATCATTATTGTCCGCATTTTTCCAACGCCGATAGGCTGTGATTGAGGTAAGTGTAGCGAAACCGAAGTCATAATCGATCTGCCCCGATGTGCCCCAGGCATCTACATTTTGAAAGAATGGTGCGCCTGCTGCTATTTCGCGATTTCCGATAGATGGAATAACCCCAGATGCAGCATTCAATGCACCAAATGGGGAGCTTGCAGGCGCCGATCTCGCGGTCCAAGCACAACATCTCGACCGTCGTTTTTGCCAGTCGCCGGAGATATTGATGGAAAGCGCGCTATTGGGTTCGATCAATAGTCTAGCGCGCGCATTCTGCTCATTCCGGTTATTTACATCAACATTGAGCTTGCGGTTGTATGCTGTGCCATCGGCTGTTTGGCCCCCAACGGCTATGCGGATTGCCGCTATATCACCCAACGGAAGGTTGCCCACCGCTGATAGTTTAATTTCATTAAGTGTCGCGTAGGAACCCTTCAGCTCCATAGTCGTCTCGCCAAGCTGCGGGCGCCGCGTGTTTATTGAAATCAAACCAGCACTGGCGTTTTTTCCAAAAAGCATCCCTTGAGGTCCACGGAGAATTTCAACGCGCTCAAGATCCAGTAGGTCACCCGTTGCTTGCCCTGAGCGTCCGACGACAACACCATCGATCACAACGCCAACGCTTTGTTCAACCGTGTCCGAAAAAATTGCGGTACCGACGCCACGGATAGCAAAGCCTTCACCACGTGCGTTTGCGGATGGCGTAAAATTAAGGCTGGGCGATACCAGACGAAGATCGGTAGCAGTCGTTATCTGCTGTGAAAGCAATGCGGTCCCACTTACTGCGCTGACAGCAAGCGGTACGTCGCGCAGCCGTTCCTCGCGCTTTTGCGCTGTAACAATAATTTCGCCTTCGATGGCGGTTTCGTCAGACGCGGTTGCCGAAGCATCCTGAGCATATGCCGGCAGCCCGGCAAATAGTGCTGTCATCAGCGCGGTCTGCGCCAGTAAATGTGAACGCATAATCTCTTATCTCCCTCAGCATCCGCCCTTTGTGAGCGGTAGCGGCGGAACGTAGATCAGCAGATTTCAATTGTCTAGTTATTTGTCCGTTCGGTCAGACAATGGTTTTGGCATCATTAAATATTAAATCAACAACCAGTTTCATATTTTCGCGCAGATTTGCTGCGTCGGTTAGTTGCCGTGCAAAACTGCGATTCCACATAGCGCTCTGGGCAACCAAAACGCTTACGCTACTCGTCAGCAACGCCTGATAATGCGCCGGGTCACCTGGCCGGAGGAGCCCTTCATCCTGCATGGCGCGGATCATTTTGTCGTTCAGTGAAACATGTTTGCCAAAGTGCCGGTCAGCCAGCCATTCACTGCGCCATGACGGGGTTGCACCTTCAATAAAAGGGATTCTTACATAAGCGGGCCACATGATCGACGCCTCAATGAAAAGTTCGATCCGAGCTTCCAGCAGCTCTCGAGACGGCGAAAGACCTTTGGGGTGTCGCTCCAAAAAAAACGCATCAACATCCGCCCACAATCTATCTACTGCCAGCTTCCAAAGCGTTTCCTTGTCCTGAAAATGATACAATACGCTTGGTTTAGAAACACCTGACGTCGTCGCAATATCTGCCAGCGAGACTCCCTCATAACCACGCTCAGCGAACAGGCTGGTTGCTGCTGCCAACACTGCGGCGTTGGCAATTTTACCTTTGACGTTTCGGGTGCGCTTAACTTTTTCAGGGATCGCTTTCATACGCCTTCTTAACATGTCAAAAGTAAAACGCCACCTGACAAGGGCCATAGCTATCATGACAATTGAGCATCGGC
>JAEMTM010000083.1 GCA_016462305.1 Sphingomonadaceae bacterium
GTCATGCAGCGCCCCTAGCAGGGCCGCCCCGCGCCTTCAAGCATGGCGGAAAGGCGGTAGGGGGGTTTGTGAGGTTGGGGTGCGCGATGGGGGGGTGTGGGAAAGTGGTTTGTGGCGAAACATTAGCCTACGCGGCGAGCAACGATTCTATTCGGTCGCATTCTTGCGCGAACTCAAAACATAATTGTGCGCGCTCTTCCTCGTCTGGAATCCAGCTCGCGACATGCGGAAACAGGATGCGGTTATACTTTAACCTACCAGCGTCCCAAACGAGGTTGGCAACATTTGCGCGGGCTTCAGCGATCAGCGCCAAGCAATCTTCGCGAATTTCATCGGGATCGAACAGCGGCTTGTCCGGGTCGGCCGGCACCTCACCAAAATCGAAACGGAGTTCATCGTCGGACATGTTGCAACAATAACAAAACTTTTCCACGAAACAAATAGCCGAACGGCAAAAGCTGTGGGTAGATTTTTGGATTTCAACAGGGCAAGAATGACCGCATGACCATTGACCGTTTTAAACCCTTGTTGGATCGTTCCTTTTTGCGTGGCGCGTTGGAATACGAGTTTCAGGATTATGTGAGCAACGGACAGGACGCGCCGTTGCTGGAACGCCTCAACGACTGGCTGAAGCGCGAACTAACTATGGAGACCAAAGCGCAAGAGTCGTTCACCCAGCGTTTTTTTGTTGAAACATGGGGATATCGACAAGACGGCACAGGTAGCCCGACATTCCATCTGGAACCGCAATTTGAAATCGCTGGGGCTGGCCAGACTGGAGGCAAAGGTAAGGCAGATCTTGGAATCGGGTTATTCGGGGACGGTAGACCAAAAATCCCGCAAATCGTTTGCGAATTCAAGGATATCCGTTCTGGTCTGGACAATAAGCAGAACCGCAAAGGCAACAACCGGTCCCCCGTGCAGCAGGCACAGGATTACTTATGGGGAGCGCGGCGCGGGGTAGCTCTAAATGCCCCCGTCCAGCCGCGCTTTGCAATTGTCACCGATATGAACGAGTTCCGGCTTTATTGGTCGGAGGACATGCCAGAACGCTATGTTCGGTTCAAAGTCGGCAACCTTAAGCAACAGCTTGAATTCGATGATATTCCGGCTCTTGCCGAAGGAACGAGCGAAGAAGCGCAATTTGATCGCTTTTTGTTTTGGTACCTATTCCAGCCAGCAATGCTTCTGAGCGACGCAGGACGAACGCGCCTTGAAAGATTGGTCGAACGACAAGGAAAAATCGAAAAGAAACTGGAAGACGATTTCTACGACGACTACCGAAACTATCGTGAAGCGTTGATCAATTATATCACCGTACACAAGCCAGTAGAAATGACCAAATCTGGTGCCGTTCGGCTTGGTCAAAAATTACTCGACCGCTTTATCTTTATCATGTTTGCCGAAGATATGGGTGGGCGGGTTGGCTTTCCGGCGAATGCGTTACAAGAGGAATTAAAGGATAGAAGCCGGAGCAAGTTTCTGGAGCCTAACGGTCTGGAAATATGGGAATTACTCAAACAAATATTCCGCGTGATGAACGACGGTGGTGAACTGGGCGATGCGGATATTCATCAATTCAATGGAGGATTGTTCGCGCCTGACTCTGCTATCGACGCGCTCACGCTCCCTAATCGTCTTTTTGCCATTCGCGGTCAGAGTCAGAATGACGCCAAGCTTGCCGAGCACAAAAAGACATTATTCTACCTTGCCGCCACCTATAACTTTGCCAAGGAAGGGGATGCAAAGAACAGCATCGGCCTTTACACGCTCGGGCATATTTTCGAACAAAGCATTGTCGAACTGGAAAAACTGGAGGCGGATGCCGACGACCGCCTTTCGCTAACCGACGTAACAAAGCGTAAGCGCGACGGCGTGTATTACACGCCGGAATGGGCGGTGCGCCGGATTATCGAGGAGACCATTGAGCCTCTTTTCACCAAGTGGAAGGCTGGGGCGGGATGGGCCAATGATGGGCTGCCAACCAAGGAGGCAGCCGCCAATTATTGGGAACGACTGCAAAAGATTAAGGTCATCGACCCGGCATGCGGTTCCGGCGCTTTCCTGATTGTCGCGCTGCGATATTTGCAGCGCGAATTTGAACTGGCCGCGGATTATGCGCTGGCTACTAAAGCAATATCGAAGCGCCCCAGTGAAGCAGAAATCACCGAGATGATATTGGTGAACAATCTGTTCGGCGTGGACATTAACCCTGCGTCAGTCGAAATTACGCGGTTGTCGCTGTGGCTTCATACGGCACAAGCGAACAAGCCGCTGTCCTCGCTCGACAGCCATATTGCGTGTGGCAACAGCCTGATCGACAGCCGATTCTATGACAAACGCAAATTATATGATGAGGAAGAGAAAGACCGGATCAATACCTTTGATTGGCAGGGTGATTTTGCCACCGGCAGTTTCGATGCCGTCATCGGCAACCCGCCTTATGTGAAGCTGCAGAATTTTGTGAAGGTTCACGCCGATATGGCCGCGTGGCTGGTGTCCAATGCCAGCGGTTATGAATCAACTAGCACCGGCAATTTTGACCTATACCTCCCCTTCATTGAAAAGGGGTTGGCGCTGCTGAATGGCGGTGGTCGCATGGGCTATATCGCCCCGAACCTATGGCCGACGCTGGAATATGGCGAGGGGCTGCGCGGGTTAATCCACAAGGGCCGCCATCTGGAAAAATGGCTCGATTTCCGGTCATTTCAGGTATTTGAAGAAGCCACGGTTTACACCGCAATCCAAATATTCTCGAAAGCATCGGTGGACGAAATCCGGCTTGCTTTTGCTGGCGACGGCGACATCAGTCGGGTCGCGTGGACCGACGCCGATCATGTTTTGCCTTATGATGCAATAGCTCTGCCGTTAAAGCCGTGGTTGGTTGCGCCCGTACCTGTGCGGACTTTGATCGAACGTTTGGGAAGGAAGGGCACGCCGCTAGGGCATTCGGAGAATACCACGTCAATTTTCCAAGGGTTAGTGACCAGCGCTGATCATATCTACCATCTGCGCCGCATCGGCAAAGGCCGCTTTGCGTATACGCCGCGCTTGAACGGCAAGAAACAAGCTGAGGTCGTCGTCGAAATCGAAGATGCGATAATGAAGCCGCTGATTTCGGGTGCAGATGCGAAGCGATTTTTGGAGCCTCAGACCGATATTTACTTACTATTCCCATATCGCGTCGATGACAGTGGAGCCAAGCTATTCACGCCGGACGAAATGGCGTCGGATTTTCCGAATGCTTGGAAATTCTTGCGTTTACATGAAAAGGAATTGCGTAAGCGAGATAGCGGCAAAAATAACAACGACGAAAAATGGTTTGGCTACATTTACCCAAAAAATCTCGACAAGCAGGAATTGCCGAAATTGCTAGTGCCAAGACTTGTCTCCAACCTTGGTTGCTTCGTGGACGACAAGGGCAAATATTACTGTGACAATGTCGATGTTGGCGGTGTTGTGGCCTCTCAGAAAAGCGATTTGTGGTTTCTTGCGGGTGTCTTGAATTCGCCCGTGACCAATGTAATTTTCGGTTGGCTCACAAAGCCCTTTCGGGGCGACTATAAAGCGGCAAATAAGCAGTTCATTGCGCCGTTGCCCGTTCCGAGCGTTGAACGCAAAGACCGAGCTGGACTCTCGCAATTGGCTCAGAAATTGCAGCAAGACAGCAGCGAACGGATCGACTTGCTAGCCCAACTGGCGGAGCTCCTTGCCAAAACAGTCCGACCGCTACTGCCACTTGAACAGGTTTTGGACGACGTAGAATCCATCCCGCAGATTGAGCTAAAAATACCGAAAAGCGTACCGCTTGCGAACCGCAAGGCATGGGTGGATTACGAACGCAAGGCGCAGGAGGAAGCCGCTTTCGCCCGGCTCGACGGGCTAATCCGGCTCGACAGCGAAATGACCGTGACGCTTGCTAAGGGCAAGCTTTCTCTCCTGATCGACGAGCAAGAGGCGGCGAAGCTGTTCGTTCAGGCTGCCGAGGCCGAATTGATTGCGGCGCAATGGCGCTGTATCTCGCTTGATTTTGCCCCCACTGGCAAGGGCGACGGGAAACGCGTGATCGACCGGTTGCGCAAAGTCGCCAAAACTGCCGACCCGGCGGTGACGGAACAGATTATTTTTATTGGCGAGGCATTAGCGACCTTGTCCGACACTTTGCGAGAGGATGAAGCGCAATTGCACGAGCTGACCTGCACATTGTTCAACCTGACAGCCGATGAACGCGCATTGGTTGATGCATCGCGCGGACGAAGGTAATCCCCCCTTGAAATGTAGGATTTGCTCTGCCACCATCGCTTCCGACATCGCCAACTGCCCCTCTGGCTGAATGGGGCGTCGACAACAGCCGCCTGCTCGTCTCGGCACATTGATTTAGGTGAGACCTTAGTGTGACTTTTCGCGGATAAGACGTGGCGCTTTCTGGTTCAGGTCGCCCTTGACCCCCGCCCCCTGCCCGCCTATATCACATCCAACATCCAACCCATCGGGAATGGCCTTGTCGTCGCGCAACTTGGCTAACGTATTGATGGATATGGGTTTTCACATACGCGAAACGGCTGCACGGCAGGGCTCGATTCTTCGGGGCATTGCTATGCGGCCTTTTCTTGTCTGTGGAATGGCACGCCGCGACTGACATTTCTAACTGAGGCAAAGCACCTTATGGCATCCCGTCCCGCTCCTGCGACCCTGTCGCGTCAAAAGCGTATCCGCAAAATCTTTGGTAACATCCATGAAGTTATCGACATGCCCAACCTCATTGAGGTTCAGCGCGAGAGCTATGAACAGTTCCTGCGTTCTGACCCGTCGATTGGCTATGTCTCCGGCCTTGAAAAGACGCTGCGCAGCGTCTTTCCGGTTAAGGATTTTGCCGGCACCTCGGAACTCGACTTCGTGCATTATGAATTGGAAGATCCGAAATTTGACGTCGAAGAATGCCGTCAGCGCGGGATTACTTATGCGGCGCAGATGAAGGTGACGTTGCGCCTGATCGTGTTTGAGGTTGACCCCGACACCGAGGCGCGTTCGGTCCTCGATATTAAGGAGCAGGACGTGTATATGGGCGACATGCCGCTCATGACGCATAACGGCACCTTCTTCATCAACGGGACAGAGCGCGTTATCGTATCGCAGATGCACCGTTCGCCGGGCGTCTTGTTCGACCATGACCGCGGCAAAACGCACAGCAGCGGCAAATATCTGTTTGCAGCGCGCGTCATTCCTTACCGTGGTTCGTGGCTCGACTTTGAATTTGATGCCAAGGATATTGTCAACGTCCGCATCGACCGTAAGCGCAAATTGCCGGTCACGACCTTGCTGTATTCGCTTGGTTTGAACGACGAAGAAATCTTGGGCCATTTCTATGACTTTGTGACATTTGAACGTGGCAAGGGCGGATGGAAGATTCCGTTCAATGCGGAACAATGGCGCGCGTCGAAACCGATGTTCGACATTGTCGATGCAAAGACGGGCGAAGTTGTATTCCCTGCGGGCACTAAGGTCACCCCGCGCGCGGCCAATAAGGCCGTGAAGGATGGCCTGACCAGTCTGCTGATCCCGACCGAAGAAATCTTTGGCCGTTATTCGGCGTTCGACCTGATCGACGAGAAGACGGGCCGGATTTATGTCGAAGCGGGTGATGAAATCACCGCCGAAAATCTCGATGCCTTGGACAAGGCCGGGATCGACAGCCTTGAGCTGCTCGACATCGACCATGTCATCACCGGCGCTTGGATGCGCAATACGTTGAAGGCGGACAAGGCCGAGAACCGCGACATGGCGCTCGACGCCATTTACCGCGTCATGCGTCCTGGCGAACCGCCAACGCGCGAAACCGCAGAAGCCTTGTTTGCTGGCTTGTTCTTCGATGCTGACCGCTATGACCTGAGCGCGGTTGGCCGCGTGAAGTTGAACATGCGTTTGAACTTGGACGTCGAAGACACGCTGACGACCTTGCGCACCGAAGATATTCTTGCGGTGGTCAAAGAGCTGGTAAATCTGAAGGACGGCAAGGGCGAAATCGACGATATCGATAACCTCGGCAACCGTCGTGTCCGTTCGGTCGGCGAATTGCTGGAAAACCAGTATCGCGTTGGCTTGCTCCGCATGGAGCGCGCGGTGAAGGAGCGGATGAGCTCGGTGGACGTATCGACCGTGATGCCAAACGACCTGATCAACGCAAAACCTGCTGTTGCTGCGGTCCGTGAATTTTTTGGTTCATCACAATTGTCGCAGTTTATGGATCAGACCAACCCGCTTTCGGAAGTCACCCACAAGCGCCGCGTTTCGGCACTTGGACCAGGTGGCCTGACACGCGAGCGTGCTGGCTTTGAAGTTCGCGACGTGCACCCGACGCATTATGGCCGCATCTGCCCGATTGAAACGCCCGAAGGCCCGAACATCGGCCTGATCAACTCGCTCGCCAGCTTTAGCCGCGTCAACAAATATGGCTTTATCGAAACGCCCTATCGCAAGGTCATCGACAACAAAGTCACCGACGATGTGGTCTATCTCTCCGCCATGGAAGAGCAGAAGAACACCATCGCGCAGGCGAACGCCGAATTGAACGCCGATGGCAGCTTTGCCGAAGACCTGATTTCGTCACGCGAAGCGGGCGAATTCCTGATGGCACCGCGTGACCAGATCACCTTGATGGACGTGTCGCCAAAGCAGTTGGTTTCGGTTGCGGCGTCGCTCATCCCATTCCTCGAAAATGATGACGCCAACCGCGCATTGATGGGGTCAAACATGCAACGTCAGGCCGTGCCTCTGCTTCGCGCAGAAGCGCCGTTTGTCGGCACGGGCATGGAAGAAACCGTTGCCCGTGACTCCGGCGCTGCCATTGGCGCACGCCGCACTGGTATCGTCGACCAAGTCGATGCCACGCGTATTGTTGTGCGTGTCACTGGTGATGTGGAACCCGGCAAATCGGGCGTCGACATCTATACGCTGCAAAAGTTTCAGCGTTCGAACCAGAACACCTGCATCAACCAAAAGCCATTGGTGAAGGTCGGCGACGTGATTGAGGCCGGCGACATCATCGCCGACGGTCCTTCGACTGAACTGGGCGAACTTGCATTGGGCAAGAACAGCCTCGTCGCGTTTATGCCTTGGAACGGGTATAATTACGAAGATTCGATCCTGATCTCCGAACGTATCGTGAAGGACGATGTGTTTACATCGGTCCATATCGAAGAATTCGAAGTCATGGCCCGCGATACCAAACTTGGACCAGAAGACATCACCCGCGATATTCCAAACGTCGGTGAAGAGGCGCTTCGTAGCCTCGATGAAGCCGGCATCGTGTATATTGGCGCAGAGGTGCACCCAGGTGACATTCTTGTCGGCAAGATCACGCCAAAGGGCGAAAGCCCGATGACGCCAGAAGAAAAACTGCTGCGCGCCATCTTCGGTGAAAAGGCCAGCGACGTGCGCGACACCTCGCTGCGTCTGTCGCCGGGTGTTGCCGGCACGGTCGTTGAAGTCCGCGTCTTTAACCGTCACGGTATCGACAAAGACGAACGCGCCATGGCGATTGAACGTGAAGAAATCGAGCGTCTTGCGAAGGACCGTGAGGACGAACGTTCGATTTTGAACCGTGCGACCTACAACCGCCTGAAAGATATGCTCATCGGCCAAATTGCAGCCGCAGCGCCAAAGGGCATCAAGAAGGGCGACGTAATCACTGAGGAAAATCTTGGTGAAGTCGAGCGTTACGAATGGTGGAAAATCGCCGTTGCCGACGACAAGGCCCAAGGCGATCTTGAAGCGGTCAAGGTGCAGTATGACGATGCCGTCAAGTTGATCGTCGAGAAGTTCGAAGATCGTCGTGAGAAGCTGGAGCGTGGCGATGAGCTTGCGCCGGGCGTGCTCAAGATGGTCAAGGTCTTCGTCGCGGTGAAGCG
>JAEMTM010000228.1 GCA_016462305.1 Sphingomonadaceae bacterium
GTGCCGGGGAGGAATTAAACCCCGCCCCGCGCTTTAATCTCGGCAGCAACCAAACTCCCCTCACCCCCTTCAGGGGGAGAGGGGGCCAGAGCCAACGCAATTACAAAATGTCGGCGTCATTGTGCCGATCACTGTTAAAATAGCGCGTTTGTAGCATATTTGTGTTACCATCGACTCTAAAGCTAATTATAGGGCGGATCATGGCGACAACCACTCTCGAGTGCGGGAAACTCAGCCGAATGACGGGTTGGATCATGCGCCTCCCTTTGGCAGATCAGAACCCGGTTTTGCAGTTGGCTTGCACATTAGCTATTTTCGCTGCGGCATGGTTTTTGCGCGTTGAGACCGCGCACATGCTGCCGCCGGGATTTCCCTACGTCACATTTTTTCCGGCTGTCATTATCACTTCGTTCCTGTTTGGCGTTCGGTTTGGCTTAATATCGGCGGTGCTGTGTGGCGCGGTTGCATATTATTATTTCCTCACCCCCGCTTATTCGTTCAGCATCGCTGGAAAGCAAGTTGCGCTTGGTTTTTACGTTTTTGTGGTGGCGACCGATTTGTTGCTTGTTTACGGTATGCAGGCGGCCAACCAGCAATTGATTAAGGAGCGCGAATTAACCCTCAATCTGGCAAATGCAAAGGCGGAGCTGTTCCTCGAACTGCAGCAGTTGGTTGCCGAACGAAAGCGCGCCATCGATGAACTGCGCGAAAGTGAAATCAAAACACATCTGGCTGCTGAAACCGCCGGTATTAGCCTATGGCAATGGCATATTCCATCTGGGCAGATCACGTGTGACAAAGCAACGTTCGGCCTATATGGAATGCCTCCGACCACAGATGGTCTGGTGAAATATGAAGACTATATCGCGAGCGTCCATCGTGAAGACGCGGCCGAGCAAGATGCCATTTTACAAGACACGGTCACCAGGTGCGGGGCAAGCAGACGCGAATTTCGGATCCTTCGAAGCGACGGTGCTGACGTTCGATACATTCGCGCCATAGAAACGGCGCGTGCGGGTCCCGATGGCAAGACCGAGTGGGTAGTCGGCACTAATCTCGACATCACGGAGGAAAAAAATCGTGAACGCCACGTTCAACTTTTGATGGGTGAGATAAACCATCGCGCCAAAAATCTTCTCGCCGTCGTTTTATCCGTCGCAAGCCAGACACGCGGGGCGGATCATGCCGATTTTCTGAAAAAATTCTCTGCCCGAGTCCGATCCTTGGCCGCCGGTCAGGACGTTCTTGTCGCGAATCAGTGGAAGCGGGTGTCGCTCGATGCCCTGATCCGTGCCCAGCTCAACCATTTCAAAGATCTTATCGGGTCGCGCATTACGATCTCAGGAGATAGCGTGCAATTGTCGCCAGCGGCAGTCCAGACAATTGGAATGGCAGTGCACGAACTCGCCACAAACGCCGCCAAACACGGCGCGTTATCAAATAAAAAAGGGCGTATTGACATAAGTTGGCAAAAGCTATCGGGTAAGACCTCTGATCGCCTAGTCATGAGCTGGATCGAGTCTGAAGGCCCTGCCGTTTTTCCTCCAAAAGAACACGGCTTTGGTTCGATGGTCACCGGTAAAGTTGTTGAGATGGGCCTCGGCGGAGAAGTCACGGCCAATTTTGCACCAACGGGCTTTTCCTGGCGGCTCGATTGTCCTTTGGACCGAGTCAGCGAACGCGCCACATAAAGGGTTCCAGCGCGCCGCAGTTCTGGGGTCAGGACGCAGGCCGTCCTGACCCCAGGTCGCGGGCAATCTCGCGTGCGGTCATTTTGGCCGACATCATCACCGACGGCGTACCGCCACCTGGCTGCGTCCCTTGGCCTACCAGATAGAGATTCTGCACATCTTCCGATTTGTTGTGCGGGCGGAAAAAGGCGGTCTGCGTCAAAACAGGCTCCACGCCAAACCCATTGCCAAGATAGGAACCCAGCGTTTCTGAAAAATAATCCGGCGTGATGAAACTCATATGCTTCAACCGCGCCGCAAGATCAGGAATATAGCCGCGTTCTTCAAGGAAGCTCAGCACCCGGGCACTGAGCTTTGGCCCTTCGACATCCCAGTCGATACCGCTTGCGTTATTGGGAACGGGGATGAGCGTATAAGCGGCATGATGGCCCGCAGGCGCCATGGCCGGATCGGTCAGGGTCGGAATGTGCAGATATTG
>JAEMTM010000229.1 GCA_016462305.1 Sphingomonadaceae bacterium
TCATGTCCGAAATCACGCCCCAAATCGTCGCCGACCATGGTCTAAATGAAGATGAATATGCGCGTATCTTGCACGCCATGGGGCGCGAACCCAACATCATCGAGCTTGGCATATTCTCGGTGATGTGGTCGGAGCATTGCTCTTATAAATCCTCACGCATCCATTTGAAGAAATTGCCGACACAGGCCCCGTGGGTCATTTGCGGTCCCGGCGAAAATGCGGGCGTTATCGACATTGGTGCAGGTCCAAATGGCACCAAGCTCGCCGCAATCTTCAAAATGGAATCGCATAATCACCCGTCTTACATCGAACCTTATCAGGGCGCAGCGACGGGCGTAGGCGGCATCTTGCGCGATGTGTTCACCATGGGCGCGCGGCCAGTGGCCAACATGAACGCGCTGCGTTTCGGGCGGCCCGACCATCCGAAGATGAAGCATCTGGTGCAGGGCGTCGTTGCGGGCATTGGTGGCTATGGCAATTGTGTTGGCGTGCCGACCGTTGGCGGTGAGACCAATTTCCATCGGGCTTATGATGGCAATATCCTTGTGAACGCGATGACCGTTGGCGTCGCGGACCAAGACAAGATTTTCTATTCCGCCGCGACTGGCCTTGGTAATCCCATCGTCTATGTCGGGTCAAAGACCGGTCGTGACGGTATTCATGGCGCGACGATGGCTTCGGCAGATTTCGGCGCGGATATTGAGGAGAAGCGCCCCACGGTTCAAGTGGGCGACCCGTTTACGGAAAAGCTGCTGATTGAGGCGTGCCTTGAACTGATGGCGTCAGATGCAATTGTCGCGATTCAGGATATGGGCGCGGCGGGTTTGACCAGCTCCAGCGTCGAAATGGCGACCAATGGCAAGGCGGGCATCATCCTCGACATGGACAAGGTGCCGTGCCGCGAGGAAGGCATGACGCCCTATGAAATGATGCTGTCCGAAAGCCAGGAGCGCATGCTCATGGTCTTGAAGCCCGGCCGTGAGGAATTTGCCAAGGCGATTTTCGACAAATGGGAACTGGATTTTGCGGTGATCGGCGAAGTCACCGACACAGGCCATATGGTGCTGACGTGGAAGGGCGAAATTGTCTGCGACATCCCGCTCGGCCCGCTCGCCGAAGACGCGCCTTTGTATGACCGCCCCGCCGCGTCGAAGGATGAATATAAGGCATGGGCCAAGGTTCAGCCCTTGGGCGACGTGCCCGCCAGCCATGACCTTGGCGCGGATTTGCTGACGCTGATGGCCTGCCCTGATCTCGCCAGCCGCGCCTGGATATGGCAGCAATATGATAGCCAAGTCGGCGGCGACACGGCGCAGCTTTCGGGCGGCGACGCAGCATTAGTCCGCATCCACGGCACCAACCGCGCGCTGGCGATGAGCACCGATTGCACCCCGCGTTATTGTTACGCCGACCCGTATGAAGGCGGCAAGCAGGCGGTGGCCGAAACCTATCGCAACATCAGCGCCGTTGGCGCAACGCCGCTGGCGATCACCAACTGCCTGAACTTCGCCAACCCGCAGCGCCCCGAAATCATGGCGCAGATTGTCGGCTGTCTGGAGGGCATGGGCGACGCCTGCCGCGCGCTGGATTACCCGATCGTGTCAGGCAATGTGTCGCTGTATAATGAAAGCAAGGCAACCGGCGGCGGCAGCGCGATTTTGCCAACACCCGCCATTGGCGGCGTTGGTGTGCTTGAAGATGTCAGTAAGATGGCGACGATTGCGTTCAAGGAAGACGGCGACGGCATTTTTGTCATTGGCGACAATGATGGACATCTGGGTCAGTCCCTGTGGCTGCGCGAATTACATGGCCGCGAAGACGGCGCGCCGCCGCCCGTCGACCTCGCCAAGGAACGCGCGCATGCGGAATTTGTCCGTCAACTTATTCAGGATGGCAAGGTCAATGCAGTGCATGATGTCGCCGACGGCGGCTTGCTCGTTGCGCTGACCGAAATGGCGTTGGCCAGTAATAAGGGATGTGCCCTCAAAGAAATCGGCGACGCCTTCACGGCGTTTGGCGAAGATCAGGCGCGCTATGTCGTGACCAGCGCCGCTGCTGACCGCATTCAGGCCGCAGGCATTCCGATGACGCGGATAGGCACTGTTGGCGGGACATCGGTCGCAGGGCCGGGGTTTGAGGTTGCTTTAACGCAACTGCGCGC